>NZ_JBKQOU010000045.1:0-27756 GCF_052145335.1 Rhodoblastus sp. | reverse complement strand
GCGCCTGCGTCCGCCCCCGCTAGCGAAGCTGCTGCGCCCGCCGCTGGCCAAGTTGCTGCGACCACCGATGCGCCGGCCACCGTTCCCGCCGACATCGCCGAGAAGGTCGACATCGTCGCCGTTCTCGATGACCTCAACGAAAAGAACCCGGAAACCCTCGATTGGCGCGTTTCCAACGTCGACCTCTTGAAGGTTCTGGGCATCGACTCCAGCCTTGCGCATCGCAAGGAGCTGGCCTCCGAGCTGAAATATGACGGCGACACCAACGATTCGGCCAAGATGAACATCTGGCTGCACGAGAAGGTCATCGCTTTGGTCGCCGCCAATGGCGGGAAGGTGCCGGCCGACCTGCTCGCCAAGAAGTAATTTTCGACAAAGGCGCGCCGACCCGGCGCGCCGTTTAGCCTTCCGCCTTGAAGGGCCGGCTCATCAAGGCCTCGATCGCTTCGCCGACATCGACGCGGCCCGCGAGAATTGCTGTCACCTCTTCGGCGATCGGCATTTCGATGCCCAGATCGCGCGCTTTTTGCGTCAGGATCGGCGCGGTCCAAGCCCCTTCTGTCAATTTACCGTGACCGGCCTCCTGCGGCTTTTCACCGCGCCCGATGGCGAAGCCCAGAGAATAATTGCGCGACTGCGGCGACGAACAGGTCAATGCCAAGTCTCCAAGCCCTGACAGCCCCATGATGGTCTCTGGACGCGCGCCCTGCGCCACGGCGAACCGCATCAGTTCCGCGAAACCCCGCGCCAGCAGCGCCGCATGGGCGCTGGCGCCCAATTCGCGCCCCATCGTGACGCCACAGGCGATGGCCAGCACGTTTTTCGCCGCGCCGCCGATTTCAACGCCGACAAGATCGCTCGAACGGTAAAGCCGGAAATGCGGCGCGGCGAGCTTTCCGCATAAATATTGCGCCAATTCGATCTTTTCCGCCGCCAGCGTGACCGCCGTTGGCAGGCCCCGCGCCAGATCGACAGCGAAACTGGGGCCGGAAAGCGCGGCGGCGGGCTGCCCGGGCAGAACCTCCGCTAGTATCTCACGCATATAGCAGCCGGTCGCCCTTTCAATTCCCTTCGCGCAGCTGACCACGGCCGACCCGGGCCGCAAATGTCCGCGTAAAGAAGTAGCAGTCTCACGCAAACTCTGCGCCGGAACGACCGCCAGCACATGATCCGCCTCGCCGACGCAAGCGATATCGGCGGTCGGCTCGATTTCAGCGGCCAGCGCCAGTCCCGGCAGGCGGCGATCGTTGCGCCGCGTTTCGCGCATGGTTTCCACATGCGCCCGGTCACGCGCCCAGAGCCAGACCTTTGTGTGCGAAAGCGCGGCCATATTGGCCAGCGCTGTGCCCCAGGCCCCAGCGCCGACCACGGCGAGCGTTGCGTTACGGCTCATCGGTCGGCCTCCCGGTTGTCGTGGCGCGACCAGAGCTTTTCGAACTGGCGGGTGAAATCCGCCGCCGCGTCCGGACTATCAATGACGACAATGTCATTGTCCTGCCGGGTCTCGCCGGACCAGGAGAAATTGGTCGAGCCGGTGCGCAGCCAGCGCCCGTCAACCGCATAGGCCTTGATGTGCATCAGGTCGTTCTGTTCGGCCTTGATCATGCCTCGCACATTGGGCTGATGGACCAACGCCGAAACATTGTCGTTGACGCCGCCAATGCGGCGGAATTGTTCGGGGTCGAAATAGAGGCGGACCTGCACATTTCGGCTCGCGGCCCGCGAAAGCGCCTCGATCACCCGCTGGTCGCTCAGCACATAGGCGGCCATGTCGATGGTTTTCTTCGCCCTTCCGATCAACTCGGGATCGATCGAATCGAAACCCTGCGCTGGGCCATAGGCGATCCGCACAGGAACGACCATAGGCTCGCGCGATTGCAGAAAGGTTCGCTCTCCCATGATCGCCAGGATCAAAGCGCCGACCAGCAAGAACAATTTGAGCGTGCGCATGAAACCTCACGCCTTGCCATGCCAGCGGGAATCTTCATTCTGGCTGTCGAGCGGCCAGCGCGGCCGAGCCACGAAATCCATGCCGTCCACGAGGCCGACGCGGAAACGCTCCAGTCCGGCCCAGGCGATCATGGCGCCATTGTCGGCGCAGAGCCCAGGCGGCGGCAGCGCCAGCTTCAGTCCAGTTTCGGCGCAGAATCGCGCCAGAGCGCGGCGGATGGCCCCATTGGCCGCGACGCCGCCTGCCGCGACCAACGCATTCAGCGGCTGCGGCGCGTCGGCAAGCAGGCGCAAGGCGGCGCGGCAACGATCGACGATCACGTCCACCGCCGCCGCCTGAAACGAGGCGCAAAGATCGGCGACATCGGTATTGGTCAAGGGCGCGATGCGCTCGGCCTCAAGCCGCACCGCCGTTTTCAATCCTGAAAAGGAGAAATCGGGATTTTTCCGCCCCGCCATCGGGCGCGGAAAATCGAATCGGATCGGGTCGCCGCCGATCGCGGCCTGTTCGACGCGCGGTCCGCCCGGATAGGGCAGGCCGAGCAGTTTGGCCGCCTTGTCGAAAGCCTCGCCGAGCGCATCGTCCACCGTCGAGCCGAGCCGACGATAGTCGCCGATTCCATTCACCGCGACCAGTTGGCTATGGCCGCCGGAGACCAGCAGCAGCAGATAGGGAAAGTCGATCCCGTCGGTGAGGCGAGGGGTCAGAGCATGGGCTTCGAGATGATTGACGGCTATAAAGGGCTTGTTGGCCGCCAGGGCGATGGCCTTGCCGGTGGTCAGCCCGACCATGACGCCGCCGATCAATCCCGGCCCCGCTGCGGCGGCGATGGCGTCGAGATCGTCGATGGAGCAATCGGCCTCGTTGAGGGCGCGGCGTATCAAACGGTCCAGTGATTCGATATGGGCGCGGGCGGCGATTTCCGGCACCACGCCGCCATAGGCCGCATGTTCGGCAATCTGGCTTAGCACGGCATTGGCGAGAATCTTGCCTCGTCCCATGGAATCTGCTTCGACCACGGCGGCGGCCGTTTCGTCGCATGTGCTCTCGATGCCCAAGACCCGCAAACCCGCCCGCATCCGCGACTCCATCGACGCCTCGCCCCCGCGAGGGCGCGAAAATTTCGCCGGCCGCTTTCGCCGCCGGCTGCTTTTCCCTATAGTCCTCCCCCCGATCAAATCAAAATGGCTTGGAGCGGAAATTGGCGTCCTGGTTGAAAATAGGCACGCGCGGCAGCCCGCTGGCGCTGGCCCAGGCGCATGAGACACGCCGCCGTCTGGCTCTGGTCCATGGCGCGCCGGAAGAGCATTTTGAAATCGTCGTCATCAAGACCAGCGGTGACATGCTCCAGGACCGCCCGCTGAGCGACGTCGGCGGCAAGGGCTTGTTCACCAAGGAGCTGGATCAGGCCCAGTTGGAGGGCGCGATCGACATAGCTGTCCATTCGGCGAAGGACTTGCCCACTCGTTTGCCGGACGGGCTCATCGTCGCCGGCTATCTGCCGCGAGAAGACGTGCGCGACGCTTTTATCGGCGGTGTGGCGAAGACCCTGCTTGATCTGCCTCAGGGCGCGCGGGTCGGCTCGGCGTCGTTGCGCCGGCAGTCGATGATCCGCCGCCTGCGCCCCGATCTTCAGGTCGAACTTTTGCGCGGCAATGTCCAGACCCGGCTCCGGAAAGTCGAAAGCGGCGAATTCGCCGCGACCTTGCTGGCGCTGGCTGGACTGAAACGCCTCGGCCTCGCGGAAAAGGCGACTTCGATCCTGCCGCTCGACCTGTTTCCGCCGGCCTGCGGGCAGGGCGCCATCGCTATCACCGCACGCAAGGACGACGCTCGCATCCAGGCGGACCTAACGGAAATCTGTGACGTCGAGACCGGCCATGCGCTGGCTGCGGAACGCGCTTTTCTCACTGTGCTGGACGGTTCATGCCGCACTCCCATCGCGGGACATGCGGTGGTCGCCGGCGAGCGGCTGGGTTTTTATGGCATCGTCCTACGCAAGGATGGCTCCGAGGCTATCGACGCCCATATCGAGGGGCCGGTCAAAGATGCGGCGCTGCTGGGTGAGACGGCGGCGCGAAAAATCCTCGCCGCTGCGCCGGCTGACCTGTTGAGCTTTTGAACGCCATGCGCGTGCTGGTGACGCGGCCGCACGATCAGGCGGCGCAGACGGCGCAAAAACTTGTCGCCCTCGGTCATCACCCTTTTTTGGCGCCGGTTTTAGAAATCGTTCCGACTGGGGCCCATCCATCGGACGAAGCTTTCGATTTGCTTTTGGCGACTAGCACCCAGGCTTTTTTTGGCTTTCCGCCTTCTAACGCCATTGCCGCGCTTCCGCTCGCATGTGTCGGGGCGAAAACTGCGGACGTGGGACAAAAGCTTGGGCTTTCCGTCCATTGCGTCGGCGCTGACAGCGAGGCGCTCGCGGCCATGTTATTGGCGGAAGGCAACGCCAAATCCGCACTTTATCTTGCTGGGCGCGAGCGCAAGGGCCTATTGGAGCGGCTTTTGCGAGCAAAGGATTGGCGGGTCGAAATCGTCGAGACCTACGAGGCTCGACCCGTCACGGCCTGGCCGGAGAGCATACGCGCCGCCTTGGCGCGCAAGGAAATCGACGCCGTCCTGCATTATTCGCCACGCAGCGCCGCTCTCGCTCTGGCGTTGATGGGGCGCGATTCCGCGCGATTCCTTTGCCATTTCTGCCTGTCCGTCGAGACCGCCTCGGTTTGCCGCGACTGGGCGTCGGAGGAAAAAATCATCGCTTCTTCCCAACCCGACGAAGAATCGTTAATGACCCTGCTTCGGACGTAGGAAGGTCGGGCGGGAGACACGGGGATGAGAATGTTGGCCGCCGCCTTGGTTTCCGCGAGCTTGCTTGCTTGCTGCCACTCCGTCCGAGCGGAGGCGCCGAGGGCGCCCTTCGGGCTGTGGCGCGTCGCGGACGGGTCGGCTTTGATTGAAATCAAACCATGTGGGCGCGCCTTGTGCGGCTATGTCGCCTCCGCTCCGGCGCCGGGGCCTGGCGAAAAATCAGCGATAGGGCAAAAAATCCTGCTCGACATGCAGCGCCAGGGAGCGGTCTGGCGGGGGCCCATTTTCAATCTCGACGACGGCAAGACTTATGAAAGTGAAATCGCGGTCGGAGATGAGGCGCATCTGAAGATAAAGGGTTGTCTGCCGGGCGGTGGCCTCTGCGGCGGAGAGACCTGGAAACGGGAACGCTGAAAGCGACCAGCGTCGGTGTTGAAACCGGCCCCGCGTTGACAAGGCGGCGCCCCGCTTCTATTCCTCGCGCGCATTTTTCTCAGGTCCGCGGCGCTTTTTGTCAAACCAATGTCGCGGAACGCCCGAACAAGGCCCAGAGTCTTGTTCTCGGCCCGAGGGCTCCCGACATAGGGGCGGCGTAGCCTTTGGGGCGGCGCGCTCGCGGTTCCGTCTCGCCGGGCGCATGTTTTCTACCAGATTGCGGCGCGCTGCAGCGCTGCTCTGAAAGGTCCTAGGAATGTTGGGAAGCCTTGCAAAAAAAATCTTCGGCACCGCCAACGATCGCCGGTTGAAAACCTACGGGCCGAAGGTTGCTGCGGTCAACGCGCTGGAGCCGGAAATCGCCGCTCTGTCCGACGAGGCCCTGCGCGCCCGCACCGACGAGTTCCGCGCCCAGCTCGCGGCCGGCGTGAAAATTGACGATTTGCTCGTTCCGGCTTTCGCCACCGTGCGCGAGGCGGCCAAACGCGCCTATGGCCAACGTCATTTCGACGTGCAGCTGATCGGCGGCATGGTGTTGAACGAGGGCGCCATTGCCGAAATGCGCACCGGCGAAGGCAAGACCCTCGTCGCGACGCTGGCCTGCTACCTCAACGCGCTGACCGGTAACGGCGTCCATGTCGTTACGGTCAATGATTATCTTGCCCGCCGCGACTCGGAAAACATGGGCCGCATTTATAATTTCCTGGGCCTGAGCGTCGGCGTCATCGTCCACGGTCTCGATGACGTGGAACGCGCCCAAGCTTACGCCGCCGACATCACCTATGGCACCAATAACGAATTCGGCTTCGATTATCTGCGCGATAACATGAAATACGAGTTGAACCAGATGGTTCAGCGCGGCCATGCCTACGCCATCGTCGATGAAGTGGATTCCATTCTGATCGATGAGGCGCGCACGCCCCTGATCATCTCCGGTCCTTCGGACGACCGCTCCGATCTATATATGTCCATCGACAAGCTGATCCCCAAGCTCGTTCCGGAAGATTACGAGCTCGATGAGAAGCAGCGCACCAGCAACCTCACCGAAGCCGGCAACGAGCATATGGAGCAATTGCTCACCGAGGCGGGGCTCTTGACCGAGGGCTCGCTTTACGAGGCCGCCAATGTGACGCTGGTCCACCACGTCAACCAGGCGCTCCGTGCGCACAAATTATTCCAGCGGGACAAAGATTACATCGTTCGCAACGGCGAAGTAGTGATCATCGACGAATTCACCGGCCGCATGATGCCGGGCCGGCGCTATTCGGAAGGCCAGCATCAGGCTCTGGAGGCGAAGGAAGGCGTGCAGGTGCAGCCGGAAAACGTCACCCTAGCCTCGATCACCTTCCAGAATTATTTCCGTCTCTACAAGAAACTGGCGGGCATGACCGGCACGGCTTCCACCGAGTCGGAGGAATTCGCCGAAATCTACAAGCTCGACGTGGTGGAAATTCCCACCAATATGCCAATTGTGCGTATCGATTCCGATGACGAGGTCTATCGCACCGGCGCCGAAAAGCTCGCCGCGATCGTCACGGAAATCGAGGACGCCAACGCCAAGGCCCAGCCCCTGCTGGTCGGCACCACCTCGATCGAGAAATCCGAGCAGCTTGCCGATTTCTTGAAGGGCAAGGGCTACAAGATGATCGATTTCGGCGCGCCCGGCGCGCTGGACAGGCTTTACGCCTCTGCTCGCTCAGGAAAGCCGTCGAAGAATTTCGCCGTGCTCAATGCCCGTTTCCATGAGCAGGAAGCCTATATCGTCGCCGAGGCCGGCGTGCCGGGGGCGATCACCATCGCCACCAACATGGCCGGTCGCGGCACCGACATTCAGCTCGGCGGCAATCTCGACATGCGGCTGAAGCAGGAATGCGAAGGCCTCGAAGACGAGGCCAAAGCAGCGAGGGAACAGGGCATTCGCGCGGAAATCGCCGATTTCAAGCAGAAGGCGCTCGCCGCCGGCGGCCTGTATATCATCGGCACCGAGCGGCATGAAAGCCGCCGCATCGATAATCAGCTGCGCGGTCGCGCCGGCCGTCAGGGCGATCCGGGCAAGTCGAAATTCTTCCTGTCGCTGCAGGACGACCTGATGCGCATTTTCGGCTCCGAGCGCATGGACGCCATGCTGCGGAAACTCGGCCTTCAGGAAGGCGAGGCGATCATTCACCCCTGGATCAACAAGGCGCTGGAAAAGGCGCAGCAGAAGGTGGAAGCGCGCAATTTCGACATGCGCAAGAACGTGTTGAAATTCGACAATGTGATGAACGACCAGCGCAAGGTGGTGTTCGAGCAGCGCCGCGAAATGATGGCGCAGGAATCGCTCGAGGAGACCATTGAGGCAATGCGCCACGGCGTGGTCGAGGATCTGGTCGCGCGCCACGTTCCGCATGACGCCTATCCCGAAGCCTGGGACATTGCCGGCCTTTCCGAAGAGGTCAAGACTCAGCTCAATATGGATTTGCCCTTGGCCGATTGGGCCAAGGAAGAGGGCATTGCCGATGAGGAATTGCGAGAAAGGCTGCTAAAGTGTTCGGACGAAGCCTATGCGGCGCGCGAAAAAGCCAATTCTCCGGAAATCACCCGCTATATCGAGAAACAGGTGGTGCTGCAGACGCTCGATCATTTGTGGCGCGAACATCTGGTCGTGCTCGATCATCTGCGCCAGGTCATTGGCTGGCGCGGCATGGCTCAGCGCGATCCGCTCAACGAATACAAGTCCGAGGCTTTCGAACTTTTCGACGCCTTGATCACGCGCCTGCGCGAAATCGTGACAGCGCAGCTGATGCGCGTCGAAGTGGCGAAGGAGCGACCCGCCGATTTGCAATTGCCGGCGATGCAGGCCTCTCATGTCGATCCGTTGACTGGCGAGGACGAATTGGCTTTGGCGCAGATCAATGCGCGTATCGCCTCCGGCGATTTTTCGCCGCGCGCGCTCGGCGTAACTTCGGAAGAGCCTGCTACGCGCGATCCCGACGATCCGTCGAGCTGGGGCCGTATCGGCCGCAACGAACCTTGCCCCTGCGGTTCAGGCAAGAAATTCAAACATTGCCACGGTGTGCTGGCCTGAGGGCCGCGCGCTTTCGTAACATTGCGGCTCGGCGGTCGTGTGGAGAAAAATGAGCGAGGCGAGCCCCTCCAACGCCCCTCAGATCGCCGACGTCCTCGTTCCCGTCGCCGTCGATCAACCCTATTCCTATCGCGTTCCCGGCAGCCTGCATCTCGAGGAAGGCGATTTTGTCGCCGTCTCGCTGCGAACGCGTGAAGCTTTCGGCGTCGTATGGGCCTTGCGCTGCGGCAGTGGCGATAATCTAAAGCCGATAATCTCGCGGCTAGAGCAGCCGCCCTTGCCGAAGAAATTACGCGCCTTGATCGATTGGGTCGCGGCCTGGACGCTTGCGCCGCGTGGCAACGTGTTGCGCATGGCTACACGGGGGGCGCAGGAGTCCGGCGAGGAGCCGATCCGCATCGGACTGCGCCTGACCGGCGTTCCGCCCAAACGCTTTACCGATGCGCGCAAGAGGGTGCTGGAGGCGGCGCTGAGCGGTCTGGCGATCGGCAAGACCGAGCTGGCGCGACAGGCCGGGGTCTCCTCAAGCGTCATCGACGCGCTGATCGACGACGGCGCGCTGGAGACTTTGGCGCTGCCGCCGCCCAAGGCGGCGGAAACGCCGGATCCCGCTTTCGCCAGCCCGGCGCTGTCGTCGGATCAGGCCCAGGCGGCGCGGTCTTTAAGCGAAGCCGTCGCCGCCCATTCGTTCAAGCCCATCCTGCTCGAAGGCGTGACCGGCTCCGGCAAAACCGAAGTCTATTTCGAGGCCGTGGCGCAAGCTTTGCGCGAGGGTGGCCAGGCGCTGATCCTGATGCCGGAAATCGCACTCACAGCGCAATTTCTCGAACGGTTCGCCGCGCGGTTCGGCCACCGCCCGGCTGAATGGCATTCCGGCCTGTCGCCGCGGCGCAGGACGAGGGTCTGGCGCGGCGTGGCCGAAGGCGCGCGCGTGGTGGCGGGCGCCCGCTCGGCGCTGTTCCTGCCTTTTTCCGATTTGCGCCTGATCGTCGTCGATGAGGAGCATGAGCAGGCCTATAAACAGGACGACGGCGTCGCTTATCACGCCCGCGACATGGCAGTGGTGCGGGCGCGCATCGAAGCCTGCGCTGTGGTCCTGGCCTCGGCGACGCCGTCTATTGAAACGCGCGAAAACGCACGCCAGGGCCGCTACGCCCATCTGCGGCTGGACAGTCGCTTCGCCGGTCGCGATCTGCCGCTGATCGAGGCCATCGATCTCCGCAAGGACCCGGCGCCGCGCGGAAAATGGATTTCGCCGCGCCTCGTCGAAGCGCTGCGACAAAATTTCCAGCGCCATGAACAGGCCCTGCTGTTTCTTAACCGGCGCGGCTATGCGCCTTTGACCCTGTGCCGTGCCTGCGGCCACAAATTCCAATGTCCGAACTGCTCGGCCTGGTTGGTCGAACATCGCGTCCGCCGCGCCCTGGTTTGCCATCATTGCGGCCACGTCGAGCGCCGTCCCGAACTCTGCCCAGTATGCGGCGCGCCAGATTCGCTCAGCGCCTGCGGGCCCGGCGTCGAGCGGGTAGCGGAGGAAGCTGCAGAGCTTTTTCCTGATGTCCGGCTGCTGGTTCTTTCCTCCGACATGCCAGGAGGAACTGGAAGAATGAGGGCCGAATTGCGGGCGGTGGCGGAACATCAGTTCGATCTCGTCATCGGCACGCAACTGGTTGCCAAGGGCCACAATTTTCCTGCTCTGACCCTGGTCGGTGTGGTTGACGCCGATATCGGCCTATCCAATGGCGATCCGCGCGCCGCCGAGCGGACCTTTCAACTGCTCAATCAGGTGGCCGGCCGCGCCGGGCGCGGAGAAAAGCCGGGCCGAGCCCTGCTGCAGACCTTTCAGAAGGAGCATCCGGTGCTGCGCGCCCTGCTTTCCGGCGATTTCGAGCGCTTCTACCGGGAGGAGACGCAAATGCGGCGCGACGCGCGCCTGCCGCCTTTCGGCCGGCTCGCCGCGGTGATCGTCGCCGGACCCGACCGCACCGCGGCTGAAACCCACGCCCGCGCCTTGGCCCGCGCAGCGTGCATGGCGCCGGAAAAGTGCGGCTGGAGCGTGTGCGCTCCCGGCCATATTCCGAGCGAAGACGATATTGTCGTGCTCGGCCCTGCGGAAGCGCCCATCGCCATGCTGCGGGGAAAGCACCGATTCCGCCTGTTGATCAAGGCGCCCCGCCGCGCCGACCTTCAAGGGTTCCTGCGGCAAATGCTGGCCAAGGCGGTGACCGCGCGCGGCGGATTAACCGTGTCCGTCGATGTCGACCCGCAGAATTTTTTGTGAGTTTTTGGGGCGTTTCTAATGTAAATTATCCCAAAGCCTTACTTTCGCCGCGTCTCGCAGGGTTGCGTGGCGTGGCGCCCTATGTTACCTCACGCCCGCCTTTCGGGGAGAACGGCTCGCCGGCTCTCCGTTTCCTGACAGTTCAGACCTTCCGATGATGCGGCGCGTGGCGCCGGACACTAGTCGGGCTGAATTGTGTTCCGAGCGCTAGAAGGGGCCTTTCCGCGTGGCTGAAGTCGACGACTCGAAGAATCCGACATCCGGCGTTGCGGGACGCTATGCCCAGGCCCTGTTCTCCCTCGCGCAGGACACTCATTCCACCGACGTCGTCGCCAGCGAATTGCAGAATTTCGGCGCGCTGGTCGCGGGAAACGCCGATCTGCAGCGTTTCGTCGCCAGCCCGATCTTCACTGCCGAAGAACAGCTCAAGGCGGTCACCGCCCTTTTGACGCACTTCGGTTATAGCGGCATTACCGCCAATTTTATCAAGCTCGTCGCCGAAAAACGCCGCTTGTTCGTCCTGCCGGAAATGATCCGCGCCTTCAACGCGCTGAACGACAAGGCCAAGGGCGTGACCCGGGCGCAGGTCACCGTCGCCGAACCGCTTTCGCCCGATCATTCCGCCTCGCTTGAAGAAGCGCTGCGGCAGGTTTCGGGCGGCTCGACCGTCAAGGTCAACGTCAGTGTCGATCCGTCGATCATTGGCGGGATTGTCGTCCAGCTTGGTTCTCGCATGGTTGACGCCTCGCTGAAAACCAAACTCAACTCGCTCCGCACACGCATGAAAGAGGTCGGCTGATGGATATCCGCGCCGCAGAAATTTCCGCGATTCTGAAAAACGAAATCGCGAATTTCGGTAATGAAGCTCAGGTCACGGAAGTCGGCCAGGTTCTGTCCGTCGGCGACGGCATCGCCCGCGTCTACGGCCTCGACAACGTCCAGGCGGGCGAATTGGTCGCGTTCGAAAACGGCATTCAGGGCATGGCCCTGAACCTTGAAGCCGACAACGTCGGCGTCGTCATTTTCGGCTCCGACCGTGAAATCATGGAAGGCCAGACCGTCAAGCGCACCGGCTCGATCGTCGACGTTCCCGTGGGCAAGGAAATGCTCGGCCGCGTCGTCGACGCGCTCGGCAATCCGATCGACGGCAAGGGCCCGATCAACGCCACCAGGCGCTCGCGCGTCGACGTCAAGGCGCCCGGCATCATTCCCCGCAAATCGGTGCACGAGCCGATGGCGACCGGCCTCAAGGCCATCGACGCCCTGATCCCGATCGGCCGCGGCCCGCGCGAGTTGATCATCGGCGATCGCCAGACTGGAAAGACCGCAGTGGCGCTCGACGCCATCCTCAACCAGAAGTCGATCAATCAGGGCGCTGACGAAAGCGCCAAGCTCTACTGCGTCTATGTCGCGGTCGGCCAGAAGCGCTCCACTGTCGCTCAGTTCGTGAAGGTTCTGGAAGAGCAAGGCGCCATGGAATATTCCATTGTCGTCGCCGCCACCGCCTCCGATCCGGCCCCGATGCAGTTCCTGGCTCCCTTTGCCGGCGCGGCCATGGGCGAATATTTTCGCGACAACGCCATGCATGCGCTGATCGTTTATGACGATCTGACCAAACAGGCTGTCGCCTATCGCCAGATGTCGCTGCTGCTGCGCCGCCCGCCGGGCCGCGAAGCCTATCCCGGCGACGTGTTCTATCTGCACAGCCGCCTGCTCGAACGCGCAGCCAAGCTGAATGAAGCCAACGGCGCCGGATCGATGACCGCCCTGCCGGTGATCGAAACCCAGGCCAATGACGTGTCGGCCTATATTCCGACCAACGTGATCTCGATCACCGACGGCCAGATCTTCCTCGAAACCGACCTGTTCTATCAGGGCATCCGCCCGGCGGTGAACGTCGGCCTCTCGGTGTCGCGCGTCGGCTCTTCGGCGCAGACCAAGGCGATGAAAAAAGTCGCCGGCAAGATCAAGGGCGAATTGGCTCAGTATCGCGAAATGGCCGCCTTCGCCCAGTTTGGCTCGGATCTCGACGCCACCACCCAGCGCCTGCTGAACCGTGGCTCGCGCTTGACCGAACTTCTGAAGCAGGCGCAATTTTCGCCGCTGAAGATGGAAGAGCAGGTTTCGGTGATCTACGCCGGCGTCAACGGCTATCTCGACGCTCTGCCGGTCAACCGGATCAAGGCTTATGAAGACGGTCTTCTGGCGCTGCTGCGCACCAGCCATGCAGATCTTCTGGAAGCGATCCGTTCGTCCAAGGATCTATCCGACGCCTCAGCTGCCCAGCTGAAGTCGATCGTCGAAGGCTACACCAAGTCCTTCGCCTGAATTCGCATCGGGCCCGCCGTTCTGACGACGACGGGCTCGCCTTTTTGATCGCCCCGCAGGCCGGATAAACCGGTTCGGAGGGCGGCAGTCGAGCGGAAAACCATGCCCTCGTTGAAGGATCTACGAAATCGCATCGCTTCCGTGAAGGCGACGCAGAAAATCACCAAGGCCATGCAGATGGTGGCGGCGGCGAAATTGCGTCGCGCCCAGCAGGGCGCGGAAGCCGCGCGCCCCTATGCTGAACGCATGGATATCGTTCTCGCCAATCTCGCCTCCGGCATCGCTCCCGGCGCCGGGCCGGCTTTATTGTCCGGCAACGGCAAGAACGAGACCCATCTTCTGGTCGTCGCCACCGCCGAGCGCGGCCTGTGCGGCGGCTTCAATTCGTCGATCGCTCGTCTGGCGCGCGAAAAGGCCTTCGCCTTGCAGGCCGAGGGTAAGACGGTAAAGATCCTCTGCATCGGCAAGAAGGGCTATGACCAACTTCGCCGTCAGTTCGAAAAGAATATCGTCGAATTGATCGACTTGCGTTCGGTTCGCCAACTCGCCTTCGAAAACGCCGATCCGATCGGCAAAAAGATCATCGACTGGTTCGACCACGGCGAATTCGACGTCGCGACCCTCTTCTATTCGAAATTCCGCTCGGTGATCCTGCAGATCCCGACGGCGCAGCAGCTGATTCCCGCGCAGATTGCGAGCGATAAGGCTTCGAGCGAAGCGGCCTATGAATATGAGCCGGGCCAGGACGAAATTCTGGCGACTCTGTTGCCGCGCAACATTTCCGTGCAGGTTTTCCGAGCCCTGCTGGAGAACGCTGCTTCGGAACAGGGCGCCCGCATGAGCGCCATGGACAGCGCCACGCGCAATGCCGGCGAAATGATCAAGAAGCAGACGACGATCTACAACCGTTCGCGTCAGGCTATGATCACCAAGGAACTGATCGAAATCATCTCGGGCGCCGAAGCGCTCTGACCGTCATAGAAATGTGAGGACCAAAAATGGCTGAAGCCTCTTTGCCCACGGGCCGCGTCACGCAGGTCATCGGCGCCGTCGTCGACGTTAAGTTCGAAGGTAAGCTGCCGGAAATCCTGAACGCGCTCGAAACAACGAACAACGGCAACCGCCTGGTTCTCGAAGTCGCCCAGCATCTCGGTGAGAGCTCTGTGCGTTGCATCGCCATGGACGTCTCCGAAGGCTTGGTCCGCGGCCAGTCGGTGCGCGACACCGGCGCCCCGATAATGGTTCCGGTCGGCGAAGGCACGCTCGGCCGCATCATCAACGTGATTGGCGAGCCGGTCGATGAAGCCGGTCCGGTCCCCAACGATGGCCTGCGCGCCATTCATCAGCCGGCGCCTTCCTACGCTGAACAGGCGACCGAAGCGCAGATCCTCGAAACCGGCATCAAGGTCGTCGATCTGCTCGCGCCTTACGCCAAAGGCGGCAAGATTGGCCTGTTCGGCGGCGCAGGCGTCGGCAAGACCGTGCTGATTATGGAGTTGATCAATAATATCGCCAAGGCCCACGGCGGTTATTCGGTGTTCGCCGGCGTCGGCGAGCGCACCCGTGAAGGCAATGATCTTTATCACGAAATGATCGAAGGCGGCGTCAACAAGGACCCGAAGGAGCACGGCGGCTCGACCACCGGCTCCAAATGCGCCCTGGTTTACGGCCAGATGAACGAGCCTCCGGGCGCCCGCGCCCGCGTTGCCCTGACCGGCCTGACCGTCGCCGAACATTTCCGCGACAAGGGCCAGGACGTGCTGTTCTTCGTCGACAATATCTTCCGTTTCACCCAGGCGGGTTCGGAAGTGTCGGCGCTGCTCGGCCGCATCCCCTCGGCGGTTGGCTATCAGCCGACTCTCGCCACCGACATGGGCCTGCTGCAGGAACGCATCACCACCACGAACAAGGGATCGATCACCTCGGTGCAGGCAATTTACGTCCCCGCCGACGATTTGACCGATCCGGCGCCGGCCACCTCCTTCGCCCATCTGGACGCGACCACCGTTTTGTCGCGCTCGATCGCGGAAAAGGGCATTTATCCGGCGGTCGATCCGCTCGACTCGACTTCGCGCATGCTCTCGCCGCTGATCGTCGGCGAAGAGCATTACGACATTGCGCGTAAGGTGCAATCGACGCTGCAGCGCTACAAGTCCTTGCAGGACATCATCGCCATTCTCGGCATGGATGAACTTTCCGAAGAGGATAAGCTAACTGTCGCGCGCGCGCGCAAGATCGAGCGCTTCCTGTCGCAGCCCTTCCACGTTGCCGAAGTGTTCACTGGTTCGCCTGGCAAGCTGGTTTCGCTTGCCGACACCATCAAAGGGTTCAAAGGTCTGGTCGCGGGTGAATATGACCATCTGCCGGAAGCGGCCTTCTACATGGTTGGCGCGATCGAGGAAGCCGTCGAAAAGGCCCAGAAGCTGGCCGCCCAGGCGGCTTGATCTGTCGGAATGCGGTTCCGGCGGTTTGCGCCGCCGGAATTTTGTGATGTTACGTAGCCCCGCGCCGCGATGAGCGAGCCGAGGCTGGCGAAAAAACTCCCTTGTTTGGAGAGTCTTATGGCGACATTTCACTTCGAGCTCGTCTCGCCCGAAAAACTGCTGTTTTCCGGCGAAGTCGAAGCCGTCGTCGTTCCCGGGATCGAAGGCCAGTTCACGGTCATGAAGGACCATGCGCCGGTGATGTCCGTTCTCAAGGCGGGCATTGTCGAAATCGACGAGACCGCCACCAAGAAGACCAGGCTTTTTGTGCTCGGCGGCTTTGTCGATGTCGCGGGCGGCGGTTTGACCCTCTTGGCGGAACAGGCTTCGCCGCTGGAGCAATTCGACGCGTCGCGTCTCGCAGTCGAGATCAAGAACGCGGAGGAAGATCTCGCCGACGCCAAGACGGAAGAAGCGAAAAAGCTCGCGGCGGAAAAGTTAGATCAGCTGAAAGAGTTGAAAGACGCGATTGCCGCCTGATCTGATTCGTTATGAAATCTAACGGCCCCTCAGCGAGGGGCCGTTAGATTTTGTGACTTTCATTTTGTGCCGGGCCGCTCCAGCGCCAGCATGTAATTGACGTCCATGTCGCCCGACAGACGCCACTCGTCGCGCAGCGGCTGATAGACGATTCCTGCGCGGTCGATTTCCGACAGTCCGGCCGCCTTGAGAGGCTTGAGCAATTGTTCCGGCCGAAGGAATTTCGCCCAGTCATGAGTACCGCGCTCGACCCAGCGCAACACATATTCGGCGCCGACGATCGCCAAGGCGTAGCTTTTCAGGGTGCGGTTAAGTGTCGCGCCTACGAAAAGCCCGTCGGGCCGCACCAACGATGCCGCGGCGCGCAAAAAACCATCGACGTCGGCGACGTGCTCCAGCACTTCCATTGCCAGAACCGCGTCGAAAATCTCGTTCGATTCGGCGAGAGCCTCGACGGTTAGGGGCCGGTAGTCGATTTCCAATCCGCCGGCCTCGGCGTGGCGGCGGGCGGCAAGAATGTTTTCTTGCGCCGGATCGATGGCGGTCATATGCGCCCCGAGACGCGCTAGCGGTTCTGCAAGCAGACCGCCGCCGCAGCCGAGATCGACGACTCGCAATCCTGCCAGCGGCTTTTCCGCCTTGCGGTCGCGCGGCTTGGCGCCGTCGGGGAAATGCGCGCAGAAGAGATTGCGCAGATAGGCGACGCGCACAGGATTGAGCCGGTGCAGGGCGCGCTGCGGACCAGAAACATCCCACCAGCCGTCGCCCAATTTGGCGAATCGCGCGAGTTCGTGCTTGTCGACGCTCTTCGCGCCCCGCGTTGAAAATTCCGACATGGCTCACTCGAAAAAACAGGCTGCTGCTAAGCGTTGACACAAAAGGCCCGCCCCGTCATGTATAGCGGCCCCCAAGGCGCGGGGCGAGTTTTCCCGTTCGCCGGACAATATCTGGGTCAGCTGCTGGGACTGAACACGACCAATAGCCCTTCGCAAGACCGCGAGTCTTTTCACGCCCTGTCTGCTGACGCAAGGGATTCTCAAACCGCGACGTGTCGCGGTAAAGAATGAAGGATTAAATCAGGCATCATGGCTCGTCTGGTGATGAAATTCGGCGGCACTTCGGTCGCCAATATCGAACGAATCCGTAATGTGGCGCATCATGTCAAACGCGAGGTCGACGCTGGCTTCGAAGTGGCTGTTGTCGTTTCGGCCATGTCCGGAAAGACCAACGAACTCGTCGGCTGGGTCAAGGACGCCAGTGCGCTTTACAGCGCGTGTGAATATGACGCGGTCGTCGCTTCGGGGGAGCAGGTGACCTCGGGACTGCTGGCCATAGCGTTGCAGGAAATGGGCGTTTCGGCCCGCTCCTGGCAGGGCTGGCAGATTCCGATCGAGACCGATGGCGCGCATGGCTCGGCGCGGATCGAGAAAATCGACGGCGATCGACTGATAGAAGGTTTCGGCCGCAAGGAAGTGGCGGTGATTGCGGGATTCCAGGGTGTCGATCGGGAAACCGGACGGATTTCGACATTGGGACGCGGCGGCTCGGACACGAGCGCAGTGGCCATTGCGGCCGCGATCAAGGCGGATCGTTGCGATATCTATACCGACGTGGATGGGGTCTATACCACTGACCCTCGCGTGGTTCACAAGGCGCGGCGGTTGGACAGAATCGCCTTCGAGGAAATGCTTGAAATGGCCTCGCTGGGGGCCAAGGTGCTGCAGGTGCGTTCGGTCGAAATGGCCATGGTGCATCGGGTGAAGACTTTCGTGCGTTCGTCTTTCGATGATCCTGCCGATCCGCAGCCCGGCACTTTGATTTGCGATGAGGAGGATATTGTGGAACAGCAAGTCGTGACCGGAATAGCCTTCTCAAAGGACGAAGCGCAGATCACCTTGCGCAAGGTCGCTGACAAGCCCGGCGTAGCCGCGGCGATCTTCCAGCCCCTGGCGGAGGCTAATATCAACGTCGACATGATCATCCAGGTCGTTTCCGACGACGCCGAAACCACCGACATCACCTTCACCGTGCCGGCGGCGGAATTCGAGAGGGCCCGCGCAGTCCTGGAAAAGGCCAAGCCCGAGGTCGGCTTTTCCACGCTACAGGCTTCGACCGATGTGGTGAAAGTTTCAGCGATCGGCGTTGGAATGCGCAGCCATGCCGGCGTGGCGGCTGCGGCTTTCCGCGCTCTTGCGCAGAAAGGCGTCAACATACGCGCCATCACGACGTCGGAAATCAAGTTTTCGGTGCTCATAGACGCGGCATATACGGAACTTGCCGTGCGCACGCTTCATTCGCTTTACGGCTTGGACAAGGCGTGAAATGGATGTTCTCCGTAGCCCTTGACGGAGATTCGCGCGCGACGTCACTATAGGCGACGAGCAAACGCGTGTGCGTCGGTTCCAGGCCCTCGCTTGCGGTCCGGACCTTGCATCCCTATAGGGTCGCGAGCGGCGGTCGACGGGCGAATCGTCAAGGATACTCGATGAGGAGGCGCCTCTCGCGCGTCTTCCGGACAGGATGAGGAATATGCGCGGCGCGATGGGCGGACCCCGTCTGCTTCTGCGCCGGCTTCGCGAGGTCATGGCGGAGCCGGTGAGCGCGCAGGCGCGGCTGGACCGTATCGTCATTCATATCGCCGCCAACATGGTGGCCGAAGTCTGCTCCGTCTATGTGCTGCGCTCCGACGGAAACCTTGAACTTTACGCCACCGAGGGTTTGAATCGCGAGGCGGTGCATCTCACCACCATGACCACCAGCGAAGGTCTGGTCGGCCTGATCGCCGAAAAGGCCGAGCCGCTCGCCTTGGCTGACGCCCAAGCCCATCCGGCTTTTTCCTATCGCCCGGAAACCGGCGAAGAAATCTATCAATCCTTCCTGGGCGTCCCCATCTTGCGCGGCGGCAATACGCTCGGCGTTCTGGTCGTGCAGAATCGCGCCCGCCGCACCTATTCCGAGGAAGAAGTTGAGGCGCTGCAAACCACGGCGATGCTGCTGGCCGAAATGATCGCTTCGGGCGAATTGCAGTCGCTGGCTCAGCCTGGCCAAAGCCTGAGCCTGCAAAAGCCGATGGCCTTGTGTGGTTCACCGCTCAGCGAAGGCGTCGGCCTCGGCCATGTCGTGCTCCACGAGCCGCGCATCGTCATCAAGCAATTGGTGGCGGAAGACCCCCAAGCCGAAACCCAGCGGCTCGACCAGGCGATCCTTGCAATGCGCGAGCAGATCGACCAGCTGATTGCGCGTGGCGACCGTTACGGCGCGGGCGAGCATCGAGACGTGCTCGAAACGGTGCGCATGTTCGCCAATGATCGCGGATGGCTGAGGCGGCTGCGCGAGGCTCTCGATTCTGGCCTGACCGCAGAAGCGGCGGTGGAGCGGGTGCAGAACGACGCGCGCGCCAAGTTGCAGCGCCAGACCGATCCCTATTTGCGCGAGAGGCTGCACGATCTAGACGATCTGGCTAATCGCCTGCTGCAACAGCTAACCGGCCAGGGCGTGTCGCATGGCGGCGCGTTGCCGGCCAACGCCATTTTGGTGGCGCGCAACATGGGTCCGGCGGCGCTGCTGGATTACGACCGCGCGAACCTGCGCGGGCTGGTGCTCGAAGATGGCGGGCCGACCAGCCATGTCGCGATCATTGCGCGCGCCCTGGGCATTCCGGCAATTGGCGAAGTGCCCAATATTACCGACCTGGTCGAGACTGGCGATCCGATCATCGTCGACGGCGGCTCCGGCGAGGTGCAATTGCGTCCGCCGCCGGATGTCGAGGCGGCCTATGGCGAGAAGGCGCGGCTGCGGGCGCGGCGCCAGGAGCAATATCACAAGCTCCGCGACGTTCCCGCCGTCACCCGCGACGGCGTCCATGTCGGCCTGCACATGAACGCCGGACTGCTGATCGACTGTCATCATGTCGCTGAAGCCGGCGCGCAGAGCGTCGGCCTGTTCCGCACCGAACTGCAATTCATGGTGGCGTCGAGTTTTCCTCGCCTGTCCGAACAATATGCGCTGTATCGCAAAGTGATCGAGGCTGTCGGAGGCAGGCCGGTGACTTTTCGCACGCTCGATATCGGGTCGGACAAGGTTTTGCCCTATATGGCCAAGATGGAGGAGGAAAATCCGGCGCTTGGATGGCGGGCGATCCGCATCGGCCTCGATCGGCCCGGCCTGCTGCGTATGCAACTGCGGGCGATGTTGCGCGCGGGCGCCGGACGCGAAATGCGCATCATGTTCCCCATGGTGGCGACGACGGCGGAATTCAGCCAGGCCAAGGCGGTTTGCGAACGGGAAGTAGAGTTCCTGCGTCGGCACGATTATGAACTACCGACCGATCTTAAGCTCGGCGTGATGGTCGAAGTGCCGTCGCTGCTATGGCAACTCGATGAAATCTGCGCCTGCGCCGATTTTCTCTCGGTCGGCTCGAACGACCTGACGCAATATCTGTTCGCCGTCGACCGCGACAACAAAAGAGTGGCTGCGCGTTTCGACGATCTGTCGCCGCCCAGCCTTCGCGCGCTCAAGACGATTGTCGACGCGGGAGTGCGGAACAAGACGCCGGTTACGCTTTGCGGGGAAATGGGCGGCAAGCCGCTGGAAGCGATAGCTCTGGCGGCCATTGGCTATCGCGGCCTGTCGATGACGCCATCCGCCATCGGCCCGGTCAAGGCGGCGCTCCTGGCTACCGATCTTGCGGCGACGCGCGACTTCCTGACGCCGCTGATCAACCACCCGGACGATCGAATTTCGGTGCGCCACGAACTGCATAGCTTCGTCGAAAGGCACGGCGTGCCCTTGTAGCGCCCCCCTTTTTCACGCCTGTCCCCCTCCTTTCTCGACGCCCAGGCCGGATTTTTTACCATGCTGCCGCCGGAAAAACTCGATCTCATCCTGCGCCGTCACGAAGAGATCGGCCACCGCCTTTCCGAAGGCGTCGATTCCTCGGCTTTTTCCGCATTTTCCCGCGAATTGGCGGAATTGGAGCCGGTCGCGGCGGCGATCAGGGCTTTTCGCGCCCTCGCCACAGAAATTTCCGATCTCGAAACCTTGCGAGCCGATCCCGCGACCGACTCCGATATGCGGGCGCTAGCGGAAGACGAACTTCCCGGCCTGAAAGACCAGCTTGCAGAAGCGGAAACAAACCTTCGCGTGGCGCTGCTGCCGCGCGATGCGGCGGATGAGAAAAACGCCATTCTCGAAATCCGCGCGGGAACCGGCGGTGACGAAGCGGCGCTTTTCGCCGGCGATCTGTTTCGCATGTACCAGAAATACGCCGAGCGACGCGGCTGGACGATGGAGTTGATTTCCGCCAGCGAGGGCACGGCGGGCGGCTTCAAGGAAATCATCGCGCAGGTGAAGGGCAAGGGCGTGTTCGCGCGGCTTAAATTCGAAAGCGGGACGCATCGCGTGCAGCGCGTGCCCGCCACCGAGACGCAGGGACGCATCCACACTTCCGCCGCCACGGTCGCAGTTTTACCGGAAGCGACCGAAGTCGATCTGGCGATCAATGAAGGCGACCTGCGCATCGACACGATGCGCGCCGGCGGAGCGGGCGGCCAGCACGTCAACAAGACCGAATCGGCGATCCGCATCACCCATATTCCCAGCGGCATTGTCGTAATGATGCAGGAGGAGCGTTCGCAGCACCGCAACAAGGCCAAGGCGATGGATATCCTGCGCTCACGCCTGTTCGATCTGGAGCGCGGGAGACTCGATGATGCCCGAGCGGCGGACCGTCGGGCGCAGGTCGGCTCGGGCGACCGCTCCGAGCGCATTCGTACCTATAATTTTCCGCAAGGGCGTGTCAGCGACCACCGCATCAACCTGACCCTTTACAAGATTGACAAGGTGATGGAAGGCGAAGCCCTGGATGAAATACTGGATCCGCTGATCGCCGACCATCAGGCGCGGCTTCTTGCGGAAAGCGAAGGCGGCGCATCATGAGACCGGATGTGGAATCCTTGTTCGTCTCGTGGTTCGCTTCATGGACGTTCTGGGCGCTGTTGTCGGCGGCTTTCGCCGCCTTGACCGCGATTTTCGCCAAAATCGGCGTCGAACGCGTGGATTCTGATTTCGCCACGCTCATTCGCACCGTGGTCGTGGTCGCAGTCCTCGGGCTGTTGCTCACGGCGACGGGACGGATCCAGCCGTGGACCCTGAACCCGAAAACCTTGGCCTTTCTGACGCTTTCCGGGTTGGCGACCGGCGCCTCCTGGCTGTGTTATTTTCGCGCCCTGAAACTTGGCGACGCCGCGCGCGTTGCCCCCATCGACAAGCTCAGCGTCGTGCTGGTCGCCATATTCGGCGTAGTTTTTCTCGGCGAGCGGCTTTCAACGCCGAATTGGATCGGAGTGTTCCTCATCGGTTGCGGAGCGCTTCTCGTCGCTTACAAGGGCTGAAGGCGTGTGGAAATCCGTTACACGATCCCCCTAAGTTGCGATAGCTTTGACCCAGCGGATCACCGGCCTGAAGCGGCGATCCGGCGATAGTCCGAACGAGGTGCATATGAAGAAGATTGTCCCGGTCATCATGTGCGGCGGCGCCGGCACGCGTGTTTGGCCTGCTTCGCGAGAGACCATGCCGAAGCAGTTCATTCCTCTCCTTGGAAAACTGTCGACCTTTCAGGACAGCTTATTGCGGTTGGGCCAAGGAGTTTTCGAAGCGCCGACGATCATCACCAACCACGACTACCGTTTCCTGGTGAAGGAACAGATGGCGCAGATCGGCGTCAAGGGCGAGATCGTGCTTGAGCCCGAACGGCGCGATTCCGCGGCCGCCGTCGCCGTCGCCTGTGAATTGGCGGCGGCCAGGGCGAGCGACGCCGTCGTTGCGGTTTTCGCCGCCGATCACGTGGTGCGCAAGGTCGATGTCTTTCAAAATCTTTGCCTCAAGGCCGCGGCGGCGGCGGAGCAGGGCTTAATAGTGACGCTCGGCATCAAGCCGTACGGTCCGGCCACGGGTTATGGCTATATCAGGCCCGGCAAGATCATCGCCGCCGAGACCGGCGTGGCCAAGGTCGAGGCCTTTGTCGAAAAGCCGGATCTCGCTACCGCGCAAGCTTACGTCGAGCAAGGCTACTTATGGAATTCCGGCAATTTCTTCTTCCGCGCCGATGTCATGCGCGAAGAACTACGCGCTTTCGAACCTGAAATCGCCGAAGCGGCGACGCGGGCCTGCGCCAAGGCCAAAACCGATCTTGGTTTCCTGGCGCTCGACCAAGAGTCTTTTGCTGCTGCGCCGAAAACCTCGATCGATTATGCGGTGATGGAGCGAACCTCCCTTGCGGCGGTGATTCCCGCCGACATCGGCTGGTCGGATGTCGGCAACTGGCAGGCCGTGTGGGAATTATCTGAGCGCGACGAGCACGGCAATTCGGTGCGGGGTCACGGCCTGGTGCAGGAAAGCCGTAACGTTCATGTGCGTTCCGACGACATTTTGACGGCGGTTCTCGGCGTCGACGACGTGATCGTGGTGACGACCGACGACGCCGTGCTGGTCTTGGGCGCGCAACATGGCGACAAGGTCAAGCAATTGGTGGAGGAGCTGAAGCGCCGCAATCGCAAGGAGGCGCAGGAGCACCGCCGCGTCTACAGGCCCTGGGGCTATTACCAGTCGATCGACAATGGCGAGCGCCATCAGGTCAAGCGCATCGTCGTCAAGCCGGGACAGAAATTGTCGCTGCAAAAGCATTATCATCGCGCCGAGCACTGGATCGTGGTGCGCGGCTCGGCGGAAGTGACGCGCAATGACGAGGTTCTGATGGTGCATGAAAACCAGTCGATCTATCTGCCCATCGGCGCCGTGCATCGCTTGATCAATCCGGGAAAAATCGACCTGGAGCTGATCGAGGTTCAGACCGGCTCCTATCTTGGCGAGGACGACATCGTACGCCTCGAGGATGTCTATCGGCGCGTCTGATCTTTTCGGCGCAACCTTTCCTCTTCCGTCATGGCGCGCGACGCGATGCAATGACGAACCTCCGCGAGACGCCCATGTTCCCCAAACCCGTGACCGACCTGACGCCCAATACGTTCGAATATGAGCGCCTGCCTCTGGTGAAGCCGACGGGCTTCCGGGAATATGACGCGCGCTGGCTGTTCGGCTCGGAGCTCAACCTGATGGGCGTGCAGGCGCTCGGCCTCGGCCTCGCCACTTTGCTGCATGAAATGGGCGTCAAGCCGAGGCTGGCGACCGGTCACGACTTCCGCTCCTATTCCGCGTCGATCAAACATTCCCTTATCTGTGGACTGATGGCGGGCGGCGTGGAAGTGGTGGACATCGGTCTCGCCCTTTCGCCGATGGCCTATTTTGCACAATTCGCGCTGGATTGCCCTGCGGTCGCCATGGTCACCGCTTCGCATAACGACAACGGCTGGACAGGAGTGAAAATGGGAGCGCAGCGTCCCGTCACTTTCGGGCCGGACGAAATGGCCCGCCTGCGCGACATCGTGCTGGAAGGCCGCTACCAGAGCCGTTCCGGCGGCTCTTACGTCTATGTCGAGGATTTCGGCAAGACCTATCTCGACGATCTCGCCGGCCGCACCAAACTCACCCGGAAAATGAAGGTCGTCGCCGCCTGCGGCAATGGCACGGCGGGCGCCTTCGCGCCGGAACTGCTGGAGCGCCTCGGCTGCGAGGTCATCCCGCTCGACGTGACGCCGGACTATACTTTCCCGCGTTACAATCCCAATCCCGAAGACCTCGAAATGTTGCACGCCATGGCCGACAAGGTGCGCGAGACGGGCGCCGATGTCGGCCTCGGCTTCGATGGCGATGGCGACCGCTGCGGCGTGGTCGATAATAATGGCGCGGAAATTTTCGCCGACAAGATTGGCGTGATGCTGGCCCGCGACCTGTCAAAACTCTATCCGGGCGCGACCTTCGTCGTCGATGTCAAATCCACCGGCCTGTTCGCCAGCGATCCTGTCCTCAAGGCGCAAGGCGTCAAGGCCGACTACTGGAAGACCGGCCATTCCTATATCAAGCGCCGGGTCAATGACCTGAATGCTCTGGCCGGCTTCGAGAAATCCGGCCATTTCTTCTTCAACGCGCCGGTCGGGCGCGGCTATGACGATGGGCTTTTGACCGCGGTGCACGTGCTGGAAATGCTCGACCGCAATCCGGGCAAGACCATGGCGGATCTTTACGCCGACCTGCCTAAGACCTGGGGCTCGCCGACGATGTCGCCTCATTGTGCCGACGAAGTGAAATATGGCGTGGTGGACAAGGTCGTCGCCCGTTTCAAGGCGATGGAGGCCGCCGGAGAGACTATCATCGGCCAGAACATTTCGAGCCTGGTCACGGTCAATGGCGTGCGCGTCACCGTCGAGGACGGAACCTGGGGGCTGGTGCGCGCCTCCTCCAACAAGCCGGAACTGGTCGTGGTGGTGGAAAGCCCGGCCTCCGAACAAAATCTCCACGCCATGTACAAGGCTGTGGACGCTGTGCTGCGCGAAAACGGCGAGGTCGGCGCCTATAACCAGACGATCTGATACTTCCGCAAGTTGAGACTTGCCTCCCCGGCCTTCCCGGCGACAAGTAACCAGGGACACGCGACAGTCACGCGAATCCGAGTATAGTTGCGTCATAGGCAACGAATGCGGGATTGGTCATGTCGGGTTCGAAGATGTCGATCGTCCAGGTCTATCGCCGCGTCCTCGGAGAGCTCGCTCCTGAGCGTGGTCTCGCGCTGACCCTGGTTTTCGCCAATCTCGCCCTGGCTTGCGCGCAATTTGTCGACCCGGTGCTCTATGGCCGCATTATCGACGCCTTGACCAGCGCGCAAGCGCAGCAGCGCGCCCCGACCTGGGCCGAGCTGACGCCTTTGTTGCTCGCCTGGGTCGGCTTCGGCCTGTTCTCGATCGGCGCGGCGGTGCTGGTCGCCCTCTATGCCGACCGCCTGTCGCATCGGCGCCGTCTTGCGGTCATGGCCGATTTCTTCGACCATCTGCTCGAACTGCCGCTGAGCTTTCACGGCGCCACCCATTCCGGACGGCTGCTGAAGGTGATGCTGGAAGGCGCCAGCGGCATGGCCGGCCTGTGGCTGTCGTTCTTCCGCGAAAACTGCGCCTCGATGGTCGCCCTGTTCGTGCTTCTGCCGCTGACCCTGTTCGTCAACTGGCGGCTGGCTTCGGTGCTGCTGGTGCTGGTGATCTGTTTCGGCCTGCTCACCACTTTCGTGCTGCGCCGGACCGAAGGTCTCCAGGCGCGGGTGGAACATCACAATGCGCGGCTGGCTGAACGGGCCTCGGATGTCCTCGGCAACGTTCCGGTGATCCAGTCCTTCACCCGCGTGGAAAGCGAATCGCAGGGCCTTCGCCGCATCGTCGACCGGGTGCTGGCCGCGCAATTGCCGGTCCTGTCCTGGTGGGCCCTGGCGGCGGTGGCGACGCGCGCCTCGGCGACGCTGACCATGCTGTCGATCTTTCTCATCGGCGTCTGGCTGCATCTGCAAAATCTGGCCACTATCGGCGAAATCGTCACTTTCATGGGTTTCGCCACCATGCTGATCGCGCGGCTGGAGCAGATGGTCGGTTTCGTCAACTACCTGTTCATGCAGGCGCCGAAAATGGCCGATTTCTTCGAGGTGATGGACACCGCGCCCAATGTCGCCGACCGGCCGAACGCGCGGGATCCCGGACGCCTCGTCGGCGAAGTTTCGTTCGATCATGTCTGTTTCGCCTATGACGAGCGCCGCAAGGCGGTGGACGACGTCAGTTTCGTCGTTCATCCCGGCGAGACCGTGGCTTTGGTCGGCACAACCGGCTCCGGCAAATCGACGACTCTCAGCCTGCTGCATCGCGTATTCGATCCGCAGGGCGGCGCGATCCGAATCGACGGAATCGACATCCGCGACATGAAACTGGTCGCGCTGCGCCGCAACATCGGTGTGGTTTTCCAGGAGCCGATGCTTTTCGCCCGCTCGATCGAGGAAAATCTCCGTGTCGGCAAGGTCAAGGCCACCGACGCCGAAATCGCGCTGGCGCTGGAGCGGGCGCAGGCGAGCGAATTCGTCTCGCGGCAAGTCGACGGCATCAGGACCGTGGTTGGCGAAAGAGGCCGGTCGCTCTCGGGCGGCGAGCGCCAGCGCGTTTCCATCGCCCGCGCGCTGCTCAAGGATCCGCCGATCATGATCTTCGACGAGGCGACTTCCGCCCTCGACGCGGCGACGGAAAAGCAACTGCAGGCGGCGCTGGAGGCGGCGACCGCCGGCCGCACTACTTTCGTCATCGCCCATCGCCTCGCGACGATCCGCCGCGCCAACAAGATTCTGGTGTTCGATCAGGGCAAGATCGTCGAAAGCGGTTCATTCGAGGAACTGGTGGCGCGGGACGGCATTTTCGCCGGGCTCGCGCGGGCGCAATTCATGGCCGGGGAGGCGACAGCGGAGACTTGAGTGCGCGATCTCCGCGGCTCTCACCGCTTTGAACTTTGCGCCCGCTGCTGGCGTAGAGGGTGGAATCGGTCCTTTCGACCCATGTGGTGAAAAGGCGAAACCCCACGATTTCGGTGGAATATATCCCGATTTTGATGAGGTTCTTATTTTGTTTCACGTGGAACCCTTTTCCGGGGAGACGGCCGAGCCGCCGGTTAGCACGTTGTATCTTCAGTTATTTCTAAAAAAGCGGGCGTAAGTTTTCGCGGGCGCCGGGGTAACTGCACGCTACGATTGTGGATATTGGCTGGTGAAAAAATGTGTGAAAACCAGCGCCTTTTTCGCGGGAAAAAGCATGACAATGTTTAAAATGTCGCTGTTTTTTCCAGTTTTTCGCTCAACGAACAACGGTGCTGATCTTGCGTTATGAGGACATGCTGGGGATGCCGGAGCGCTGTTTTGGCCGTCTGGCGTCGTTTCTGCGGTTGCGGCCGAGCGCTCAGCAATTGCGACGGGCGATTGAAAAATCGTCCTTCGCCGAACTGGCGCGGC
>NZ_JBKQOU010000044.1:0-25677 GCF_052145335.1 Rhodoblastus sp. | reverse complement strand
GCTCCGTATTGTCACAAGTAATGGCTTAACGCTGTCCGCGATCCGGCGAGCGGCCGGAATCGAAGCGCGACGGCGACACGGGAAGGGTGGCCGAGTGGTTTAAGGCAGCGGTCTTGAAATTTCACGGGATTCGCCGAGCCTGTCCGTAGACCATCGCCAAAGAAACCCACGATTCCAGGCGTTGCGCGCGATGCGCGACGCCGCAAAACGAGAATTAGGCGCGAACGCCGACCCCGGCGCCCGGCGCCGGAGTCGGCACAGTCTGTTCTCTTTTGTTCACGGCAGCGGAAGCGCAAGCGCAACGACTGCGCGGTAGTGCCTCAGTTTCAACCTGAGCATTTCAATATCGCCGAAGCCGCGTGATTCCCGTCCTTTTGATCTAAAGACCTTGGCTTGTACGGCCGCGGCGCTTTAGCTCGACCAACAGGCGTTCGATAGCGTCGATTCGACCTCATCGCCTGGCGCGCCAGTGCAGCCGACTCCTTTGGAAATTCCTTGACCAAACCGACGCGGCGCGGATTGGCGGCGTTCTCGCGCTGCGCCAGGATAGTCGCGATTCTCGCGATCAAACTCCAAACAGATTGGCGCCTGACGTGGCTTTCGATGCGCACGCCTTCATGATGAGCGACCGGATCGACGAGCGCACCAAGCCGATCCTGCTGCCGACTTCACGCATTACCGCCGCGAACTCACCAAGGGCCTGGCTAAAAAAGCGAGACTTTCCAAAAGATTCGCTTCCACGACCTGCGCCGCCTCTATGCGGTCGAGACGCTGCGCGACGGGGTGATGAGCATCTGCAAACTGCAAAAGCACCTCGGCCACACCTCGGTGATGACCACGGAGATTTACCTTGATTATCTGACCGCGGATGCGCAAGAAAGGGCCAAGCAAGTCGATCCGAACGACGCGGAGGAGTCGGCACAAACGACGGCGCCCTCCCGCAAGTCTCGGAAAGATCGTGTTGTGAAAGCCAATAAAAAAACAATTAGTTAGTTGTTAAGGAAGGGTGGCCGAGTGGTTTAAGGCAGCGGTCTTGAAAACCGCCGTAGGTGAAAGCCTACCGTGGGTTCGAATCCCACCCCTTCCGCCACGTCATGGCAATAAACGAAGCTTGTCTTCGGCAAAAGTGACCGGTCCGGCATAATGCGCGCGAATAGACTTTTCGACTTCATCGCGATTTTGGTCCGTGGCGGGCGACAGATGCGCGAGAACGAGGCTTAGCGCCTTGCTGTCCCCGGCGACGCGCCCGAGTGCGGTCGGCGGCGAATGCAACGTGTAGAGAATGGGCGGCGCCTTGGGAGGATCCAGGACGGCGCTGTTGACGACGAGAAGCGAAGTGTCCATGGCGATCTTTCGCAAATTGTCGAGGCCGTCCGGGTCAATGTCGCCGCTGAATGTGATGCTCTTGCCCGAATGGTCGATCCGGTAAATGATGGACGGCGCGTCGCGGTGGTGGCCCGCGATCGCCGTGATCGCCAGCCCCTCTTTGGAATAGATGATCGTCGGTTCCTGCCTCGGAAGTAACGCGGCGGCCAGATCCTTGACGTCGAAGGTCAGGCGGCCGGCGAAATCAGGCAGATATGCGAAAGCCCCTTTTGTGCCGAAAAGCAGCTCCACGAATCGGCTGGTCGATGGAAAATAAGCAATTTCGCCTTGTCGCCCATGGCCATCTGGCCCGAAAATTTCGAAGCGGGTCGGGGCGTGCGTCGCGACGGCCCTGGCCTTGACGAGACCGGGCAGGTCGCCCACGTGATCCGCGTGCAGATGGGTGAGAAGCTGGATGCCGATCGGCGCCAAAGGCAGCCCCGTTTCGCCGAGACGAACGAAGCAGCCGGGTCCTGCATCCACCATGATGCGTGGCGTTCCGTCGACGAGCACCAGATGGCAGGAGGCCGCTCGCCCCAGGGCGCCGGGGCCGCCGGAGCCGAGCACCACAAGTTCCAGCGCCGGCGGCTTTGTCTCGGCCGGTTCGGAGAAGGCAGGCGCGACGAGCGCCATCAGCAAGCCCGTCGCCGCCATCATGTGACGGGAAACGTGACGACGCGGAACCATGAGCATCATCCTTTGCCTTGTTCGACGATCTTTTCATGCGTGGTGACGCCAGCAGGACAAGCGGGTCATGTTTTGCTTTCGCTTTCTCGTCCTAGGCGAATGGCTGCGATCGCGCCAATGGCGACGAGTTCAACCAGCGCTTGGCCAAAATCGAACGCTCCGTCGGCAGAGGCTCCCGCCTCCGCCGCCTCGCGCATCGAGGCGCCCTTGGCGGCTGCGGCGACAAAGGCGGCAGCGCCCGCCGGGCAGGCGCGCACGACGACATCGGTGTCGGGACGAAGAACGATCGCCGTTTCCGGACGCCAGTCCTGGATCGACGCCAGTTGATCCTCGTGGTGCGCCGACCAGATTGAAACGATGGGATGAGGCGAAGATAGCAAGAGGAAGGCGGGGTGAAACTCGGCCTGCGCGTCGAGCAGAGCTTCCGGCCCGGTCGCGGAAAGCTGTTCAAGCGAAAACGCAGGGCAGTCCGCGGCGCCGAGCGCCTGGAGGCAAAACCATTCCAGCCGCGCCAGGTCGGCAAGACAGGGCAGTTCGGACGCGGGCCTGAATTCGCCGATAAAGTCCGGAAATTCAGCGCCATATTCCGACAGGAGCGGGGAGCGCGCCGGATGCTCCTGCATGAAGGCGCGGGCCATGCCGGAGAAAAATTCATCGCCGACAAAGGAACGGACGACCGGGAACTGCGCTTTGAGCGCCTCGATCCGCGCCACCGCGACATTGTTGCGATAGACGTTGAAGCGGGTCTCGGCGTCGCAGGGGGCAAAAATATCGGGCGCCGGCAAAGCCGGATCGGAGAGGGCCCGGGCGAAACTTGCCTGGCGCTCAGACCAATTCATTGTTTCTCTCGCCTGTTGCGGATGGAGCCGTGTTTTCCTGATGCGACCGGGCCTTTTGCGTCTCCGCGAACAGGCTGGACCATTGCGGAACTTGACTGTCCCATTCGATCAAGGTGGGACAGGGACCGGCGCGCCGCAAAACATGATCGTAGAGCGCCCAGACTTCGGCGCTGACCGGGGCGCCGTGATCGTCGATCAGGAAAGGGCCATGGGCGTCCCGCGCCTCGGCGAAGCCCGCCAGATGCATTTCGCGGACATGCCGCATCGGGAAGGCGTCAAGATAGGTTCGGGCGTCGAAACCATGATTGACGGCGCTGACATGGACGTTGTTGACATCGAGCAGCAGGCCGCAGCCGCTGCTCGACGCGACTTCCGACAAAAAATCCGGTTCGCTCAAGACATCGCCGGCAAAACGCAGGTAAGTCGCCGGGTTTTCCAGCAGAATCGTCCGGCCCAGGGCGGTTTGCGCCTGATCGATATGTTCGACGACGCGCGCAAGGGTCGCATCATCGTAAGGACAGGGCAGCAGATCGGAGAACGCCTGATCCTGGAAGGATGACCAGGCGAGATGCTCCGACACGACAAAAGGCTGGTAGCGTCCGACTACTTGCGCCAGACGCGCCAGATGGCCCTTGTCGAGCGGACCCGCCGAACCCAGCGACAGGCACACGCCATGGACGGACAAGGGATAATCGCGCCTTATGGCGGAGAGCCCGCGATGCAAGGGTCCGCCGGCGCCCATGTAATTTTCGGCATGGATTTCAAAAAAGCCAAGAGCGGGCTTTTCCGTCACGATCTCATCGAAATGCTCCGGTTTCAACCCGGCGCCGACGCAGGCTTCGCCCGAATTCGGCCTGGCTGTCTTCGAATCGCTCATGGCGGAAAAGTTCCTTTTCAGGACTTGAGCGAAATCAGGACTTGAGCGGAGTCAGCGATCCGGTGTGGCCGTTCGGAGTCTTCATCGTCGTGCACTTGCCCTTCGGCACGTAGATCCAGGCGTTGCCCTGATAATCGACCGTCGAGGTGCCGGCGCAAGTGGTTCCCGCGCCCGCCGCGCAATTATTCATTCCCTTGACCGCGACGCCAAAGCATTTTTCGTTTTTGGCGTCGTCGGCGCTGGCCGGGACGCTGGTGGCGAGCGAGGCCATCGCGGCCATGAGCGAACCGGCAAGAACGAGATCGCGGGAGTTTTTAAATCGTGACATCGGCGTCTCCATCAATTGGCTTACACAGGGTCATTTCGTCCATGACCGACGGAATGTTACAGACTGGTCGAAAAAGTCTTGCGAACTCCCGACAAGGCTCCGAGAGGAGAGTGGACGCCAAGGTCCTCAACCCGCCGCGTAAGAGCTCGCCGCAAGTCAATCAGCCGCTTTGAAAGACGCTCGGACGGGATTTCCCGGAGAACCGGTCACGACAAGCGAGGCTGATGGCGTCTCGTGGATGGGGTCGAATGACCGCGCCAGTTCGAAAATATTTTTTTGCCGAGCCCAGCGCAGGGGTCGTGCTGTCGCAAAATTAGGGTACAACTGTACAGATCAAGACGTCGGGGCGAAAAGTCGACAACCGGCGCAGGTATAATTTTTCCTGGGGGAAACGCCATGGACCTGCTGATTGCTGTTGGTGCGCTCTGCTTTTTGATGTTCGTCGCCTATCGCGGCTTTTCCGTCATCCTGTTCGCGCCGGTCGCCGCTCTGGGCGCCGTGCTGCTCACCGATCCCGGCGCTGTGCCAGCCACATTCACCAGCCTGTTCATGGACAAGATGGTGGGCTTCGCCAAACTCTACTTTCCGGTCTTCTTGCTTGGCGCGGTATTCGGCAAGGTCATCGAGCTTTCCGGCTTTTCCAAGTCGATCGTCGCCTGGGTCGTCGGAATCGTCGGGTCGGAGCGGGCCATGCTCGCCATCGTTCTGGTCTGCGCCGTGCTGACTTACGGCGGCGTCTCGCTGTTCGTCGTGGTTTTCGCCGCTTACCCCTTCGCCGTCGAAATGTTTCGCGCCGGCAATATTCCCAAGCGCCTGATCCCTGGCACGATCGCGCTCGGCGCCTTTTCCTTCACCATGGATTCGCTGCCTTACAGCCCGCAGATCCAGAACATCATCCCGACCACCTATTTCAAGACCACCAGCGGCGCCGCGCCCATCCTCGGCATCCTCGGCGGCATCTTCATCCTCATCCTCGGCATCAGCTATCTCGAATGGCGCCGCCGTCAGGCCATCGCCGCGGGCGAAGGCTATGGCGAAGGCCACATCAACGAGCCGCCGCCGGTCGACACCCACCATCTCGCCCCGGCCTTCATTGCTTTCCTGCCGCTCATCGTGGTCTTTGTCGTCAATATTCTCCTGGGCGGATTCAAGCCGTTTTTCGATGGCCTGATCGAGCATGTCTATGGCGCCAATTACGACCTGAAACTTGCCATGGATCACACCATCGCGACACCGGTCGCGCCGATCCGCGCGGTCTGGGCGGTCATGGGCGCGCTTCTGGCCGGCATATTCACGGTGTTCATCTTTGCCTTCGGCAAACTCAAGGACACATTCGCCGAGGGCAGCAAGGCGGCGGTCGGCGGCGCGCTGCTGGCCTCGATGAACACGGCCTCGGAATATGGCTTCGGCGCCGTCATCGCCGCGCTGCCGGGGTTCCTGGCGATCAAGGAGGCGCTGCGCGCCATCCCCAATCCGCTGGTCAACGAAGCCATCACCGTGACCACGCTCGCCGGCATCACCGGTTCGGCCTCGGGCGGCATGTCCATCGCGCTGGCGGCTATGTCCACGGAGTTCATCAAGGCCGCCAATGCTGTAGGCATTCCGATGGAAGTCCTGCACCGTGTCGCCTCGATGGCCTCGGGCGGCATGGACACCTTGCCGCATAACGGCGCGGTCATCACCTTGCTCGCGGTTTGCGGACTGACACATCGAGTATCGTACAGGGACATTTTCGCCGTCACCGTGATCAAGACCATGGCGGTGTTCTTCGTCATCGGGTTCTACTACGCCACCGGCCTGTACTGAACCGCCGCTTTTTCAAACGACAGCGAGCCTCCCGCGAGCAGATCGCGGGAGGCTTTTTTATTTCTTGTCTTGTTTTTTGGCGGGTAAGGCCGGTGAGGCGGGCGCGTTGGGCGGATAGGCGGCGGCCCAGGCGGCGTGGTCGGCTTCGTTGCGCTGCTCATAGGCGAGGGCGAAGTCGGCGATCGCCTCGTCGAAGGCGTCGCTGTCGCCCATATAGCCCGAGATGACGGCGGGATCGCCGGAGCGGCCGTGTGCGCGGGCGAGGGTTCGCCCGCATAGCCGCGCATAGTCGGTCAAAGCTTCCGTTCCGGCAATGTCGCTGATACCGGCGAGGCGGCGGTTTTTCAGGATGCGGACGTAAAATTCGCGCCCCGATTCGCTATATTCAGTCCAGCCGAGGAAAATATCGCTCGCCGCCTGCATCATGCGCTGTCCCTCGACCACACGCTGTCCCTGATTGCCGGGATAGGCGAGCTTTTCGTCGAGCGCCTCCAGCACCGAATGGCTGGCCTCCTTGACCTGAAGGAACATGGGCTCCTCGTCGCCGCTCATGAACAGGCCGACGTAGCAATAGGTGCCGACCGAACCGACGCCGACAGCCTTGAACACGAAATCCTTCAAAGTGTAACGGTCGAACAGCACGCGGACTTCCGGCGACATAACGTTGAGATATTCGGCGAAGCCTTTTCCAGGCTCAAAACCCTTGGCTGCGTCGGAGCCGGCGGCGAAATGAAAAATACGCGGCGCCTTGTCGTGGATCACCGGAGCGCCGGATTCCGCCAAGGTGGGGAAATTGTCGTCCTTGTCCAGGCCCTCGCCGCGCGCCCGCGCGATGATGGTCATCATCTTCTTGCGCATCGCCGCGTTGCGGAATTTCTTCACCTCTTGCTCCAGGTCGACCCGGCTGTGCCAGACTTCCAGTGGAGTCAGGTAGGTCAAGGCCTCCATGCGCTTGCGATAGGCGCGCACGGTCGCGGCGGCGAGTTCGTGGCGCTGCGGTTTCGTGGCGCCCTGGGCGCTGGCGGCCACCGCAATGCTGGTGGCGAGGCGCTTGACGTCGACGGTGAAATCGACCCCCGGCAGGGTCTCGTCGAAATCGTTGACATTGAACAATATATTGTCTTCCGGCGTGACGAAGGCGCCGAAATTCATCAAATGGCAGTCGCCGCAAGCCTGGACTTTCGCGCCGACCATCGGCTGCCATTGCAGGTCATGCGCCATCACCGCCGCCGCGCCGCGCAGGTAGGCGAAAGGATCGCCCGCCAGCAATTGCCGCCGCACCTCGATCAGCGCCGGCAGGCGCGTCGCGTTCTGCGCGTCGAGAATGGCGTTGGCGTCGCGATCCATCGGGCCGACCAATTGCGCATGGGCGGCGCGCGGCGCCAGTTTGCGCAAGCTCTTGCCCTGTTGCAGCCGGTCAGCGCGCGTGGCGAGGGAAGTGGGCATGTGACGCTCCTTGGGACGCTCCTGGGGAGGCTGCTGGGGACGCCCCTGGGGAGGCTGCTGGGGACGCCCCTGGCGGGACTCGTTTTACGCGAAAAAGCGAACATAAGGCCCCGACAGTCTTATGCAAACCCGCGCTTAATCGAACAACGCGGGAATCGGCGTCAAGGTGAACTGCGCCGCCAGTTTTTCGCGCAATATCTGCGCCGTCGCCACCGCCGCGGGGCCATCGCCGTGAACGCAGATCGATTGGATCTTCGTTGGCAGGACCTTGCCGTTGCGCGAGACGATTCCGCCCGCCGCGAGCATGGCGGCGACATGGGCGAGACATTGCGCTTCGTCATGCAGCACCGCGCCGGAATTTTTCCGCGAAGTGAGCGTCGCGTCGTCCTCGTAGGCGCGGTCGGCGAAAATTTCCGCCGCGACCGCAAGACCCGCCGCCGCGCCGGCCTCGGCCAGAAGCGACAAGGCAGGCGCCAGCAGGATCAAATTTTCGTCGTAGGCTTTGATCGCCCGCGCGATCGTGGCGGCGAGGGCGGCGTCGCGGCAGGCGTCGTTGCTCAGGGCCCCATGCGGTTTGACATGGGAGACACGCGCGCCCTTCGCTCGCGCAAAGCCGTCGAGCGCGCCGATCTGGTAGAGCACATAGGCCTCGACCTCCTCAGTCGAACAGCGCATAGGGCGGCGGCCGAAACCCTGCAGATCGGGATAGGAGGGATGGGCGCCGAGGCTGACGCCGGCGGCCAAGGCCGCGGCGACGGTCTTGCTCATCGTCACGGGGTCGCCGGCGTGAAAGCCGCAGGCTAGATTGGCCGATTGCACCAGAGGCAGCAGGCTGGCGTCGTCGCCCATGCGCCAGGCGCCGTAACTTTCGCCGAGGTCGGCGTTGAGATTGAGTTTTCGGGTAGCGGGGTTCATCGCCTCAATCTCCCGAGGTCGCGCCGCTGATGAGGTTCTCGCTCCATAATCTGTTGCTGTCCCAATCCGCGCCGGCGGGCGCGACGCCGGCGCGCCATCGCGCGAAACCTTCCCGCAAATCGTTCCGCGCTTGCGCCGCCTCGTCATGACTGACGCTCAAAAAATTCATCGCCTCGCCCGGGCAAAAATGCGCCAGCCGCCCAAGATCGGCGGAAATGACGCAGCCGATCTTGGCATAGCCGCCGGAAGTCTGGCAATCGGCGCGCAGGACGATTGGCTGGCCGTCGCCTGGGACCTGGATCGCGCCCGGCGTGGCGCCGTCGGAGACGATATTGGCGCCAGCGGGACCATGCGTCAGGCGCGGCCCCGAAAGCCGCATCCCCATGCGGTCGCTGTCGCTGCCGACCCGCCAGTCCGAGACAGCGAACAGGCGCAAGGCGTCGCGCGTAAAACGCGCTTCCTGCGGACCGGGGATGAAGCGGATTTTTCCGCGCGCAATTTTTTCGTTCTCATGGGTGAAGGGCGGGGCGGAAAATCCCTGGCCCTCGGCGGCGGCGCAGATCAGCGCGTCGCCTTTTTCCAGCGCCCGGCCGTTCAGGCCGCCGAAGCCGGCGCGCAGAAAAGTCGAGCGGCTACCCAGAACCTCCGGCAGGTCGAGGCCGCCGGAAAAGCCGAGATAGGCGGGGCCGCGCGTCAGCCGCAAGGACAAAACGTCGCCGTCGTGCAAAACAACGCCGCTCCAGCCCGCGACGGATCTTTGCGATCCGTCCGCGCCAGTGAGAATGCCGGTGAGTTCCCCGGCGAGGCCGAGACGCAAGGGGCCGCTTTCGACGCGCAGAGCCGGCGCGGCGAGAAGAATTTCGAGCCCGGCGGTATTTTCCCGCGCTTGAGCCAGCGCATTGGCGGCCGCCAGCCAAAGCGGATCGAGCGCGCCACTGAGCGGAACGCCGAGGCTGCGGAAAAATTTGCGGCCGAAATCCTGAACGGTGACGCCGACCCCGGCCTGTTCGACGATCAAACGCGCCATCAAGAGCCTCCGGTCAGATTGCGCGCGTCGAAATCGCCGGCGCCCCGTTGGCTTTCGAGCCGCTGATAAGCCGCGCGATCGATTTCGCGCCAGCGCACGCGGTCGCCCGGCGCCAGCAGCGCCGGGCGCGTCGGATTGGCTGGATCGAACAAAGGCGCCGGGGTGCGGCCGATCAGCCGCCAGCCGCCGGGACTGGCGAAAGGATAGGCGGCGCACATCAGGTCGGCGACGGCCAGCGACCGCGCCGGCACGATTTTACGAGGAGTGGTCAGGCGCGGCGCGGAAAGCTTTTCGGGAAGGCCGCCCAGATAGGCGAAGCCCGGCTGAAAGCCGAGCATGTAGACCTCGAAAACCAGCGCCGAAAATTCTTCGATATAGGCTTCCGGCGTCAGACCTCCAAGTTCCGCCAACTCGGCGAGATCGGGCGCGAAATCCTCGTCGCGGCAGAACGGAATTTCATGACAGGCGCCGGCTTTTTCTTCGGGCGGCGCCGCGTTCGACAGGCCGGCGACAAAATGGGCGAGGGCGGCATGGGAGATTTTTTCCGGGTCGTACCAGAGGGTTACGGAAGCAAAGGCCGGCGCCCATTCCTCCACGCCTTGGGGAAGCGGCCCCGCCTCCAGAGCGGCGCAAAAGCGCTTCACCCGCAGATGAATTTCCGGGTCGATCCGGTCGCCAAATTCCATGGTCAGCGCCGCGTCGCCCAGCGGAACCACGCGCGCCGTCGCGGCGGGCGGCAACTCACGATTTTCCGGCATTTCCCGCTCCGATAAGACAAATATCTTACACTATTTTGCTTCTATTCAGGCAAAATGCGGCGCACTGGCTGGACGGGCCGACCCGCCGATGAGGGATCAACCTTCGCAATTTTAACGCGTCCGGCCAACAACGGGAGGATTGGATGAGAGCGATTATTCTGGCGAGCGCATTGCTCGCGGCTTCGAATTTGGGCGCCCTGGCGGCGGAACGGGTGAAAGTGTCGGAGACGGTCAAGCTGGCGGAGCCGCCGGCGAAAGTCTGGGAGCGCATCGGCCATTTCTACGATATGTCCTGGCATCCGGCGATCAAATCGACCGAGGCCTCGGACGCCGACAAGGCCGATTCGCAACGCCGGCTCGATCTCGGCGGCCCGCTGCTATGGGAAAAGATGGTGCGCTACGATGCGGCGTCGAAGACTTACAGCTATCGCATCTTCGACAATGGCTCCAACCAGAAGGTCGTGCCGGTGGCCGATTATACCGCGACCCTCAAGGTCAAGCCGGCGGGGCAGGGCAGCGAAGTGATCTGGTCGGCGGATTTCAAACCGGCGGCCGGTTCCGACGCGGAGAAGTCGAAGCAAGCGATCACCGGGATTTTCCGCGCGGGTCTCGACGCTCTGGCCAAGGCTGACACTGCGCATTGACCCAACCGGGCGCAAAATTTTCGGCGCGCCCACGTCAGGAATGGGCGGCGACGGCGCGGCAGGCTTTGCTGTTCGCGCTGCCGCTGGTTCTCGTCGCCCTGCTGGCCGCGCAATGGCTTGACGCGGACTTCGTCATGCTGCGCGAAAGCGCGCAAAGGCAAGGCGCGCAAATGGCCGATGAACTCGGCGCGACAGGAGCGCGGGCGGTGACCGCGCTCAGCTCGATCGCCTGGGCGGATGTCGAGCGCGCCGACGCCGATCCGCAAAATTCGGCGTCGCGGCTGTGGCAGGTGGTCTATGGCTACAACCTCAATCTGCTGATCCTGCAGCGCAAGGGCGAGCGTACGATTTTCCCGCCCGAAGACCCTCTCGCCATGCCGAAGATGTGGGAGGAAAAATTGCGGGCCCTGTCGGATGTCGCGGACCTGCTGCGCGAGGGCGACCAGTTGAACGGCTGGTTTCCCCATATTTCCGGCGAATATTATTTCGAATGCCGCCGGGACGGAGAGGGCGCGGCGCGCAATGAAAACTGCATCGCGCTGAGCAGCAAACAGATTTTTCCGCAGCTTTTCGCCGCCCTCGACGTCAAGTCCAACAACATGCCCAACTGGTCCTTCCGCCTGCGCGATCCCTTCGACCGCGTCGTCTGGCGGCGTGGCGAATCGACGGCCAGCCAGCAATCCTTCATGCTCAGCGGGGCGCTGCACAATTGGGTGATCGAGATCGCTGGCGCGCCGCCGCCCCGACGCGGCGCGCTGGGGCGGCTGGCGCTGGCCGCGCCGCTGGCGCTGGTCTGGCTTCTGCTGGTTTTCCAGTCCCGCCGCGCACAAAACGCCCTGCTGGTGGAAACATCCGCGCGGGCGGCGCTGGCGACGAGACTGTCGCATGATCTGCGCACGCCTTTGGCCAATCTGAAGCTCTACGCCGAACTCATTTCGCGCAAGGCAAGCGGGCCGGAGATCGATCGTTATTGCGCGGTGCTGACGGAAGAAATCGACCGGCTCGACGTTCTCGCCGGCGAGACGATCTTTCACAGCGCCGCTTCCGCCGGCGGGGGCGGCAAGAAATCCGCCGCCGATCCGGGCGCGCTCGCCCGCCGCATCATGACCCGTTACGAAAACCTGCTGGCCGCCTCCGGCTGCAGTTGCGAGTTGAGCTGCGCGGTCGATAAAATACTGCGTTTCGACACCAGCGCTTTCGAGCGCATCTTGATCAATCTGCTCGATAATGCCCGCAAATATGCGCCGGGGCGCATCAGCGTGGTCATCGACTGGCGGGACGGAATATTGTCGGTGGCGGTGCGAGACTATGGCGGCGGCGCCGGCGGCGCGGTCGCCGCGCCTTCGCACGGGATGGGGCTGGCGATCGTGCGGGAATTGACGCGGGCCAATGGCGGCGGCTTCTCCCTGAGCGGAGCCGATCCCGGCCTTTGCGCCAAGGCGACGATCCGCGCGGAAGCGGAGGGGAGTTCAGGTTGAAGATTCTTATTGCCGAAGACGACGGCAACCTGCGCGCCGGGTTGGTCGATCTTCTGACGCTGGAGGGTTTCGTCTGCATCGTCGCCGAGGACGGCGAGGCGGCGTGGAGCGCCTTTGTCGAACAGGCGCCGGCGCTCTGCCTGCTGGACGTGATGATGCCGCGCCTCGACGGGCTGGACCTTTGCCGCCGCATCCGCGCCCGCGACCCGCATGTGCCGATCCTGCTGCTTTCCGCGAGGGGGGCGGAGATCGACCGCGTCATCGGCCTCGAAATCGGCGCCGACGATTATATTTCCAAACCGTTTTCCGCACGCGAACTGGTCGCGCGGATCAAGGCTGGGCTGCGCCGGGCGAAAGTCGCGCAACCGGCGGAAACCGCCGAGGCGGCGGAGCCGGAGCGCTTCCGCATGGGCGATCTCGAAATCGATCCGGCGGCGCTGCGCGCCTGGCGCGGACAGGCGACGGGCGGACAGGCGATAGACTTGGCGCCGCGCGAACTCGCCATTCTCCAGGCCTTGCGCGCCCGCAAGGGCAAGGCGGTGACGCGCGACGAATTGTTCGATCTCGCCTGGGGCCGCGATTACATGCCCAACAGCCGCGCTCTCGACCAATATGTTTCCGTGCTGCGGCGCAAGATCGAGATCGACCCGGCGCGTCCGCGCATCGTCACCACCGTTCACGGCGTCGGCTACCGCTATGACGAAGACGCCGCTCCCTGACAAAAATCTTACATTTATCTCGCCGTGGCCTGACGCATCCTTTGGCGGGGCAGGTTATAAATTCGTTGATAGCGTGTGAGCGGCGCAGTGAGCTTTGCCGCAAAACCTGCGTCGCTGCGTGAATGATTCACTCAAGGGAGAACGAATATGACCTGGACAACCCCCGAAGTCTGCGAAGTTTGCGTCGGAATGGAAGTCACCAGCTATATGTCCGCCGAAATCTGACGGCGCTGCAGATGGCCTGAAGGCGAAGGCCTTCGTGCATGAATGAATTTCGAACGTCGCGCAAAGGCGCGACGTTTATTCTGTCTGCGCCTCCCAGCGAAGGCTACGGCCAGGGTCTTTCCTTAGGGAAAGAGACCCGGGCCGTTTTTTTTTGGCCAAGGCTCGGAACGCAGGAAAATCTTACTTTTTCCTTGCCGGCCGCTGACCCATGGCCGCCTGCCGCGTCCTAGATTTGGACCAATCCTGGAGACGGAAATGGCATTGAAACATGGAGTCATCGCTTTCGCCATGGTCGCCGTGGCGAATCTCGCCGGCGCCGGAAGCGGCCTTGCCGACGAGGCTGTGGCGTCGGTCGAACATGTGGCGCCCTCGTCGGGCGCCGATTCCGACGACGAGGTCGGAACCCTGAATCCGCAGGGACTGGGCATTGAATATTGGATCGCGCGCTCGAAAGAGGCGCGTTTCGATCCCGGCATGTGCCTTTACGGTTATGCGCTCGCCAAAATAGGTTGGCACGAGGACGCCAGGCGCGTTTTCGAGCGCTGTTCGGAAGCGGGAATCGCCGGCGCCATGCCATGGATGGCCTGGACCGAGGAGAACGGCTACGACCGGCCTTCCGATCCGGTCGCGGCCGCAGAATGGGACAGGAAACTCGCCGACGCGGGCTCCTCGCTCGGGCAGTTCAATTACGGGCTGGACATTCTGCGCGGCCATGGCGTGACGCAGGACCGAGCGCTGGGGAAATCCTATGTCGACAAGGCGGCGAGCGGCGGAGACACCACGGCGCGCGAATTGGCGCAGCACGATTACGATCCGGAATCGGTGACGCCCGACGCCGACAAGGCGCATTACCGCAAGCCGCAGTTCTGACCGGATTGATCCGGCGCTTTCCCTACCCCAACCCAAGGAGTCAAAACATGCGACACGCCGGCTTGATCGTTCTCGGTTTCCTTCTTCTCGGCGCGCCTCCGGTCCATGCCGAGTTTGGCGTTGAAGAGGTCGATGACGCTGGCGGCGTCACCAACCCTTCGGACTTTTCCTGGCGAACCTATCGGGAGGCGATGAATCGGTTTCCCGACAGGCTCGGGATCATTTGCCGCAACGCCTTCGAATTGCACAAGTCGGGCGAACATCCGGAAGCTCTGGCGTTTTTCACGGAATGCGCCGAGCGGGGCAACGCGCCTTCCATGATCAATCTGGCGGTCATCTACGATCTGGGGCTGGGAACGCCGCCCGACGCCGCGAAATCGACGCAATGGCTCAAGCGAGCCGCCGAGACCAATTATTCCGCGGCGCAATATGATTACGGCCTGGCGCTGCTGCGCGGCTACGGCGTTCCCCGCGACGAGGTTTCGGGCCGCGACTGGATCGCCAAGGCGGCGGCGCAGGGCGACAGCGATGCGCTGAAACTTGTTCGCGCCGGGTTTAATCTGGCTGCGCCCGGCATCGCCGGCTTTTGACGTCCTCACCCGCCGTATCGCTTGCGCAAGACGTTTTTCTGCACCTTGCCCATGGCGTTGCGCGGCAACTCGTCGACGAAGGCGATGGTCTTCGGCCATTTGAACCTGGCCAGTCTTTCGCTCAAGGCGGCGCGGATCTGCGCCTCGTCGATGGCGGCGCCTTTTTCGCGCACGACAATGGCGGCGACGGCTTCGCCGAAATCGGCGTCCGGCAAGCCAACGACGGCGCTTTCGACCACGCCGGGCAGGCTGTCGATCTCGGTCTCGATCTCCTTGGGATAGATGTTCAGGCCGCCGCTGATGATCAGGTCCTTGCCGCGTCCGACAATGCGGACGTAGCGGTTTGCGTCGATCTGGCCGAGGTCGCCGGTGATGAAAAAACCGTCGGGGCGGAATTCGCTCGCGGTCTTTTCCGGCATCAGCCAATAGCCCTTGAAAACATTCGGACCCCTCACCTCGATCATGCCGATTTCGCCCCGCGGCAATTCGGCGCCGGTTTCGGGATCGGTGACGCGCAACTCCACGCCGGGCAGGGCCGGGCCGACGGTCCCGGCGAGGCGCTCGCCGTCATAGGGGTTGGACGTGTTCATATTGGTCTCGGTCATGCCATAGCGCTCCAGGATGGCGTGGCCGGTTCTCTCGCGCCAGGCGCGGTGGGTGTCGGCGAGCAAGGGGGCGGAGCCTGAGACGAACAGCCGCATCGAAGCGCAGGCTTCCCGCGTCAGGCCCGGCTCCGCGAGCAGGCGTGTGTAGAAGGTTGGAACGCCCATCAGCACCGTGCCGCGCAAAAATCCCTCGCGCTTTTCCCGCATGGCGTCGAGGGTTTTTGTCGCTTCGAATTTGGCGTGAAAGATCATCGAGGCGCCGGAGAACAGCACGCAATGGGTGGCCACGAACAGGCCGTGGGTGTGATAGACGGGCAGAGCATGGATCAGCACGTCCTGCGCGGTAAACTTCCAGCAATCGACCAGGGTGAGCGAATTGGCGGCGAGATTGCCGTGCGACAGCATGGCGCCTTTCGAGCGGCCGGTCGTGCCCGAGGTGTAGAGGATCGCGGCGACGTCCCCGGGACCGCAGGGAACATTCTTGAACTCCGGCCGGCTGGCGAAGGCGAGGTCGAACAATTCGCCATCCTGGCCATGGCCGTGGGTAACGATGCGGACGTCGGCCCCGGCGGCGGCCCCGGCGAGGGCGTCGCGCCGTGCCGGATCGCAGATCAGGATTTTAGGCCGCGCGTCCGAGAGGAAATAGCTGACCTCATGCGGCGTATAGGCGGTGTTGAGGGGCAGGAAGATCGCCCCAGTTCGCAGGGCCGCGAGGTAGATGAAAATATAAGCCGGCGATTTCTCCATCTGCAGGGCGACGCGGTCGCCGGCCTCGACGCCGAGCGCGGTCAAGGCGTGAGCGTAGCGCGCGCTGGCCGACAGCATTTGCCGGTAGCTGATCGACAGGCCGTCCGGCGTCTGGAGGAAGATCTTTTCCGGATCGACGATTTTCGCCGCGATGATATCGAAAAGGTGATTCACGCGATGCTCCAGTAGATTCAAGCGTCACGAACTCTGTCGTCGTCACCGCTCACGCCCGCAATTGTGGCGCTGCGGCTTCCAGCAGCAGGTGCAATCCCGTCAGCACCGCCAACCGCCTGATTTCCACGCGCGAAAAAACCTTGCCAGGCGGCGCGACGAAATGCTTGCGCACCAGCAAAACGGGGCGCTCGTCTTGCGCCACGGCGAAATGCACCAGGCCGACCGGCTTTTCCGCCGTTCCGCCGTCGGGTCCGGCGATGCCGGTCACCGACAGGACGAGTTGCGCCCGCGATTTCGCCAGGGCGCCGAGCGCCATCGCCTCCGCGACTTCCGCCGAGACGGCGCCATGCGCCGCGATCAATTGTGCGGGGACGCCAAGCATGTCCTGCTTGGCCTCGTTGCTGTAGGTGACGAAGCCGCGTTCAAAGACGTTGGAGGCGCCGGCGTTTTCGGTCAGGGCGCCGGCGAGCAGCCCGCCGGTGCAGGATTCCGCCGTCGCGATTTTCAGCTTGCGGGCGAGGCAGGCGTCGAGAGTCCTTTGCGCCAGCAAAACCAGTTCGTCGCGCATATTCCCTCCGAAGATTCAAGCTTATGTCAGGGCAGCCGCACGGTCGCCATGGCCAGCGCCGCCATGCCTTCCTGTCGTCCGGTAAAGCCGAGCCGCTCCGATGTTGTCGCCTTCACCGCCACCCGGTCCAGCGGCAATTGCATGATCGACGCGATTTTTTCGCGGATCGCGTCGCGGTGCGGCCCGACCTTGGGTTTTTCGCAGATCAGGGTAGCGTCGATATGGGCTACGCGTCCGCCCTTCGCAGCGACCAGACCGACGGCGTGGCGCAAAAAAAGCTCGGACGGCGCGCCGCGCCATTGCGGGTCGCTCGGCGGGAAATGCGCGCCGATGTCGCCCTCGGCTATGGCGCCGAGCACGGCGTCGGTGATGGCGTGGAGCAGCACGTCGGCGTCGGAATGGCCGACGAGGCCTTGGGTGTGCGCCACCTTGACGCCGCCGAGCCAGACGTGGTCGCCCTCGCCGAAAGCGTGGACGTCGAAACCCTGGCCGGTGCGCACATCGGGCAGATTGTTGAGCAATTTCGCCTCCGCGCGCAAAAAATCCTCCCCGGTGGTGAGCTTGATATTATCGCTTTCGCCGTCGAAGACGAAGACGCAATGGCCGGCCCATTCGGCCACGGCGGCGTCGTCGGTCAGTTCGCGGCAGCCGTCCTCGCGGACCGCGCGATGAGAGGCGAGGATCAGGCCGAGGCGGAAAGCTTGCGGCGTCTGCGCCGCGCGCAGAGTCGCGCGATCCGGCGTGCCGACGATGCGCGCATCCTCCGCCACCTGCTTGATCGTGTCGGTGACCGGGGTTCCAGGGATGGCGGCGCCTTTTTCGCGCGCCGCCGCCAGCGCCCGAAAGATCAGGCCGGGGCCGACGAAGGGGCGGGCGGCGTCGTGGATCAGCACCGGCGTATCCTCGGGCGCGCCGGCGGCCGCCAAAGCTTCGAGCCCGTTGCACACGCTGTCCTGCCGCGTCGCGCCGCCGAAAACCGGCGGGTCGATTTTTTCGCGCAGCTCATCAGTCAAAGGCGCGATCGCCGCGCGAAAAAGATCGAGATCGTCGGCGTGGATGACGACTCGGGCGCGGGCTTGCGGCGCGACCTTGAGAAGCGATTCGAGCGTGCGGGTCAGCACCTGGCGCCCGGCCAGTTCGCGATATTGTTTCGGGCCGCCGTCGCCGGCTCGCGCCCCGCGTCCCGCGGCGACGACGAGAAAGATCGCGCCAGACCCGTCTTCGGAAGCCTCTCCTTGCCCCATGTTTCGTCCCGCCGTGCTTTGCCTTGCCGCGACATGTCGCCCGAATCGCGCGGAAGGTCAATTTTTCAGCTATTTCGCATTGCCGCGCCGGATTTTCTGTCTAAAATGCGAGCATGAACGATGTTGCACAACAGATGAGCAGCGGCCTGAACAAGGCGGAAGACCAATGGCGGGTCGGCAATCTGGTCCTCGACGGCCGCGCTTTCCTGGCGCCGATGGCTGGCGTCACCGATCTCGCCATGCGCCGCCTGGCGCGGCGTTTCGGCGCGGCTTTGACTTTTTCGGAAATGGTGGCGAGCGGCGAATTCACCCAAAGCGCCAGCGGCAAGACAAGCAGAGGCGGGCGCGAGGCGCAGGTTCGCGCCGATGGCGCCGGGCTGTCGCCGCACGCCGTGCAAATCGCCGGCTGCGAACCGCGGAGCATGGCGGAAGCCGCGCGTCTGGCGGAAGGCGCCGGCGCTGATCTGATCGACATCAACATGGGCTGTCCGGCGAAACGGGTGGTCGGCGGCGCCTCCGGTTCGGCGCTGATGCGCGATCTCGATCACGCCGCCTCGCTGATCGGCGCGGTGACGCAGGCGGTGAAAATTCCGGTCGGCGTCAAGATGCGGCTCGGCTGGGACGAGACTTCGCTCAATGCGCCGGAACTGGCGCGACGCGCCGAGCTTGAAGGGGCGAAGCTGATCGTCGTCCATGGCCGCACCCGCAGCCAGTTCTATCGAGGCGAAGCCGACTGGGCGGCGATCCGTGCAACGGTCGAGGCGGTGGACCTTCCGGTGGTGGCCAATGGCGATTGCCGCTCGCCTCGCGACGCCCGGGAAATGCTGGAACAATCGGGGGCGCAGGCGGTGATGATCGGCCGCGCGGCGCTGGGCCAGCCCTGGCTGGTCGGCGATATCGCGCATTTCCTGCGCCATGGCCATGAGCGTCCCGCCTTGCCGGCGGAAACGCGGCGCGCCGCCGCCGAACAACATTATGCGGCGCTGCTCGAAATCTTCGGCGTTGCGCAGGGCTTGCGTCACGCCCGCAAGCATCTCGCCGCCTATGCCGACGTCGCCGCGCAATCGGGCGCCGGCCTCGATCCGAGCGAGCGCCGCCTGTTGGTCGCCAGCGAGGATCCAGCGGAAGTTGCCAGCTTGATCGGTCGGCTCTACGATCCGGCGCCTAAAGCGGAGGCGGCATGAGACGCGACATTGCCACAAAAACAGGCGCCCCTTTCAGCGCTTTGAGCAATTCCTGGGCAGGACCCGGCGACAAGGACGATCTCGCGTTGCAATTGCTCAACGCCCTGCCGCATCCCTTGCTGTCGGTCGCCGGCGACGGCTCGATTCAGGACGTCAATCCGGCGGCGGAACTGTTTTTCGCCATGTCGCGCAATGCGCTTCGGCGGATCAAGTTCCAGGAGCTTTTGCCTTTCGGCTCGCCGATGGTCTCGGCGATCGAGCAGGTGCGACTGCGCCGCGCCCCGATCAACGAATATCGCGTCGATCTCGGCACGCCGAAAATCGGCGTCGAGCGTTTCGTCGATATCCACATCGCGCCTTTGCCGAACTTGCGCGATGGCGTGGTGATCATGCTGCAGGAGCGCACCATCGCCGACAAGATGGACCGCCAGCTGACCCATCGCGGCGCCGCCCGCTCGCTTTCGGCCATGGGCGCCATGCTGGCCCATGAGATCAAGAACCCGCTGTCGGGCATTCGCGGCGCCGCGCAATTGCTCGACTCGGCGGTGGGCGACGAGGACCGCGCCCTGTGCCGGCTGATCTGCGACGAGACCGACCGCATCGTCGATCTGGTCGAGCGGATGGAGGCTTTTTCCGACGGCCGGCCGGTCGAGCGCGGCGCCGTCAATATCCACGAAGTGCTGGAACATGTGCGGCGCATCGCCCAGGCCGGCTTCGCCCGCCGCATCCGTTTCGTCGAGAGCTATGATCCGTCGCTGCCTCCCGTTCTCGCCAATCGCGACCAATTGGTGCAGGTTTTCCTCAATCTGGTGAAAAACGCCGCCGAGGCGATCGGCGACGATTCCGTGGACGGGGAAATCGAACTGACCACGGCCTATCGGCCCGGCGTGCGCATCAAGGCGCCGGGCAAGGCGTCGCCGGTCAGCCTGCCGCTGGAATTCTGCGTGCGCGATAATGGCAATGGCGTTCCGGAAGATCTGATGCCGCATCTTTTCGATCCGTTCGTCACCACCAAAGCCTCCGGCACTGGCCTCGGACTTGCATTGGTGGCGAAGATCATCGGCGATCACGGGGGGGTCATCGAGTGCGAATCGCATCCGCGCAAAACGATCTTCCGCATATTGATGCCGGTTTATTCCCGCCGCGACGGCGCGGCTTGATCGCGCTTTCGAAGCCCGTCGGAAGACGGGCGTCTAGAGACGCGCTATTCCCGCCGGCGGGAAACCAGTGGTTTTGGAGGTTTTTGAATGCCCAGCGGCAATATTCTCGTCGCGGATGATGATGCGGCCATTCGGACGGTGGTCGGCCAGGCCTTGACCCGCGCCGGTTACGAGGTCCGCACCACGGGGGCGGCCGCCACTTTGTGGCGCTGGATCCAGGCGGGCGAGGGCGACCTGGTCATTACCGACGTAGTGATGCCCGACGAAAACGCCTTTGAATTGCTGCCCCGGGTAAAAAAGGCGCGTCCGGACCTGCCGGTCATCGTGATGAGCGCGCAGAACACCTTCATGACCGCGATCAAGGCTTCCGAGCGCGGCGCCTATGAATATCTGCCAAAACCCTTCGACCTGAAGGAGCTTCTGGCCATCGTCGGCCGCGCCATGAGCGAGCCGAAAAACCGGCTGCGCACACCCGAGCCCGACGATATGGAAGGCATGCCGCTGGTCGGGCGCTCGCCCGCCATGCAGGACATTTATCGCGCCCTGGCGCGGCTGATGCAGTCGGACCTGACGGTGATGATCACCGGCGAATCCGGCACCGGCAAGGAACTTGTGGCGCGCGCGCTGCATGACTATGGCAAGCGCAAGAAGGGGCCTTTCGTGCCGATCAACGTCGCGGCCATTCCGCGCGACCTGATCGAATCGGAGCTGTTCGGCCATGAGAAGGGCGCTTTCACCGGCGCCAACCAGCGCTCGATCGGCCGCTTCGAGCAGGCCGAGGGCGGCACGCTGTTCCTCGACGAAATCGGCGACATGCCGATGGAGGCGCAGACCCGGCTGCTGCGCGTCCTGCAGCAGGGCGAATACACCACGGTCGGCGGGCGCACGCCGATCAAGGCCAATGTGCGCATCGTCGCCGCGACCAACAAGGATTTGCGCATCCAGATCCAGCAGGGCCTGTTCCGCGAGGACCTGTTCTTCCGTCTCAATGTCGTGCCGCTGCGGTTGCCGCCCTTGCGCGAGCGCACCGAGGACATCGGCGACCTGGCCCGTCATTTCTTCAACCAGGCGGTCAATGACGGCCTGCCGCTGAAATCGCTGGAGCCGGGGGCGCTGGAGCGGATGAAGCGCTATCGCTGGCCGGGCAATATCCGCGAGCTGGAAAATCTGGTGCGCCGCCTCGCCGCGCTCTATCCGCAGGAAGTCATTTCCGAACAGATCGTGGCCAGCGAACTCGGCCTCGATGTGGCGCGCGAAAGCGTGACTTTCATGGGCGCGGGCGCGCCGGCGGCTTCGGCGCAGCGCGACGGCGACGAATCGCTGTCGATGTCGGTCGAGCGCCATCTCGCCGAATTGTTCAAGTCGCATGGCGAAAACCTGCCGCCGCCCGGCCTCTACCATCGCATCCTGCGCGAGATCGAATATCCGCTGATCTCGATCGCCTTGGCGGCGACGCGCGGCAACCAGATCAAGGCGGCCGAGTTGCTGGGCCTCAACCGCAACACCTTGCGCAAGAAGGTGCGCGATCTCGACGTGCGGCTGATGCGCTCTTCGCGCTGACTAAAGCGTCAGCGTGGAGCGGATGGCCTTCAGTTCCTCCCTGCGCGCGTCGTCGACCTTGGGAAAAGCCAGTTTCAGCGATTCCAACTTTTCCAGCACGATCTGCGATACGATCAGCCGTGTCGAGAGCTTGTCGTCGGCGGGGACGACGAACCAGGGCGCCGCCTCGGTGCTGGTCTCGGACAGGCAGATTTCATAGGCTCGGGCGTATTGGTCCCAGAAGCCGCGCTCGACCATGTCGGCCTGGGAGAATTTCCAGTTCTTCTCCGGCTCGTCGATGCGGGCGAGAAAGCGCTTGCGCTGCTCCTCCTTGGACAGGTGGAGAAAGAATTTCAGCACATGGACATTGTTGAAGCACAGGTGGCGCTCGACGCTGCGGATCGAGCGATAGCGCTCCTTCCAGAAAGCGTCGGGGTCGTCGCCAAGCGCCAGTCCCTCGCTCTCCAGCAATTCGGGATGGACGCGCACGATCAGCACGTCCTCGTAATGGGAGCGGTTGAAAATGCCGATCTGGCCGCGTTCCGGTAAAGCCCGCATGGAGCGCCAGAGAAATTCATGGCCCAGTTCCGCGCCGCCGGGATGTTTGAAACTGGTGACCTGGCAGCCCTGCGGATTGACCCCCGACATGACATGGCGGATCGCGCCGTCCTTGCCCGCCGCGTCCATGGCCTGGAAAACCAGCAGCAGCGCATGTTTGTTGCCGGCGTAAAGCTTCTGCTGCATGTCGCTCAGCCGCGCGACATGATCGGCGAGAAGTTCGCGATAATCGTCCTTCGAGCGATAGACCGGATCGACCAGGGTCGGCCACTTGGCGAGATCGACTTTTTGATCTTCCTTGACGCGAAATTTATTGGTGTCGAAGACGGGCTTGTTCTTTGCCACTTTTCTCTCCCTATGGAATCAGCACCGCGGCGCCCTCGAAGGCGCCGGCGCGCAGGTCGGCGAGCGCCGTGTTGGCCTGATCGAGCGGATAAGGTTTCGTCGTCGTCTCGATCCCGAGTTGGGGCGCGAGGCGCAGGAATTCAATCCCGTCGCGACGGGTGAGATTGGCGACCGAGACCAGCTGGCGCTCCTGCCACAACAGCGAATAGGGAAAGCTTGGAATGTCGCTCATGTGAATGCCGGCGCAAACCGCCGCGCCGCCCTTGCGCAGGCTCATCAGCGCGACGGGAACAAGCCCGCCGACGGGGGCGAAAATGATCGCCGCGTCGAGTTTTTCCGGCGACGCCTCGTCCGAGCCGCCGGCCCAGGCCGCGCCAATTTTTCGCGCGAAATTTTGCGCCGCGACGTCGCCTTTTTTTGTGAAGGCGAATACTTCATGGCCCTGTTTGACCGCGACCTGGGCCAGAATATGCGCGGCGGCGCCGAAACCATAAAGGCCGAGCCGTTCCAGACGTCCGGCGCTGCGGCCGGCGATCTTGAACGCCCGCCAGCCGATCAGCCCGGCGCAGAGCAGGGGCGCCAGCGCCGCATCCTCGCCGCTCTCGCCAAGCGGAAAAGCGAAACGCGCGTCGGCGAGCGTCATGTCGGCGTAGCCGCCGTCGCGCGTAAAACCGGTGAATTGCGGCCGGTCGCAGAGGTTTTCATGGCCGTTGGCGCAATAAGGGCAGATCTGGCAGGTATGGCCGAGCCAGGGCACGCCGACTCGTTCGCCGATGTCGAAGCCGCTGACGCCCGGGCCGATCCGGTCGATCCGCCCAACGATTTCATGGCCGGGAATGATCGGGACGCGGGGATTGGAGAGTTCGCCGTCGACGACATGCAGATCGGTGCGGCAGACGCCGCAGGCGGAAATTTTCAAGCGGATTTCGCCGGGGCCGGGGAGCGGATCGGGACGCTCGGTCCATTCGAGCGGCGCGCCGATGCGGTTCAGAACCATTGCATGCATGAGGGACTCCTCCCCGATGGGCCACAGTCTCGACCAGTCGGGAAGGGCGTGTCAAATCGCACTTTCCGAACGATTCGAAGCGTCAAGCGTTCGGAGTGGCTGCAGAAGCGGATCGAAACGTGAAGTCTTTGGCAGAGATAGAGAAAGCGGCCGACGAATGAAGTCCGAGGCGCTTACATTGGGCATTGCGGGACTCGCGACGGCCGGGGTGATCTTCCGGCCATTCCACTGGCCGGAAGCGATATGGGCCGTCGCCGGAGCGGTCTTGCTGGTCGCGCTCGGACTCATGCCGGCGTCCGGCGCGTGGGACGCCATCGCCAAGGGCGCGGACGTCTGCATGTTCCTGACCGGCATGCTGCTGCTGTCGGAAGTCGCGAGGCAAGAAGGGCTGTTCGATTTTCTCGCGGCGGTGGCGACCAGACGCGCCGGGGGATCGTCGACGCGGCTTTTTCTGCTGGTCTATCTGGTTGGCGTGGTCGTCACTGTTTTCCTGTCCAACGACGCGACGGCGGTGGTGCTGACGCCCGCTGTTTTCGCCGCGACGCAAGCCGCAAAAATCGACAGGCCGCTGCCTTATCTTTTCATCTGCGCCATGGTGGCCAACGCCGCCAGCTTTGTCCTGCCGATCTCCAACCCGGCGAATCTCGTCGTCTATGGCGCCATCGGAATGCCGCCGCTGTGGGTCTGGCTCAAAACCTTTTTCCTGGCCTCGTGCGTTTCGGTCGTCGCGACCTATGCGGCGCTGCGCTGGTGGCTGCGTCGGGATCTGCAAGGCCGCGTCGCTGCGCCGGAGGAAGAGCCTGCCTTGACAGGTTGCGGCAAGATCGCGGCGGCCGGGATTGGCTTGACGGCGGCGGCTCTGCTCGTCGCTTCGGCGGTCGGGCGCGATCTCGGCGCGCCGACGCTCATCGCCGGCGCCGCGACGATGGGCCTGGTGCTGGCGATCAAGCGAAGCGGCCCGCTTCCGCTGCTGCGGGAAATTTCATGGGGCGTGCTGCCGCTCGTCGCCGGCCTGTTCATTTTTGTCGAGGCTCTCAACCGCATCGGCCTCACCGCCCAGTTGGCGGGCGTGCTGAAAACTGTCGCTCAGATGCAAGCCTTTGGCCCTTTTCTCGCGGGCGCGTCCGTCGCTATCGTCTCCAACCTCGTCAATAATTTGCCGGCGGGCCTGATCGCGGCGAGCGCCCTCCATCTGGCGGAGTCCCCGGCGGACATGACGAGCGCCGTTCTGGTCGGCGTCGACCTTGGCCCGAATTTTTCGGTGACCGGTTCGCTGGCGACCATTCTTTGGCTTGCGGCCCTGCGCCGCGAAAACCTGCACGTCAGCGCGCTGGACTTTCTGATCGTCGGCGCGGTGGCGACGCCGCCCGCGCTCGTCCTTTCGCTCGCCGCGCTCCGCGTCTGATCCGAGGGTTACAGGTCCGCAAGGGGAGGTTCACGATGAATAATGGCAACGCTGTCTGGCTTTATCCGCTCATTCTGGCCGCCGGCGCGCTTCAGGCCTGGGGACCGCCGATGAACGGGGCGTTGCGCAACGCCCTGGTAAATCCATGGCTCGCAAGCCTTGTCTCGTTCCTGCCGATCATCGCTTTCCTGGGATGTATTTTCTTTTGCCTGCCAAATCCGCTCCCAACGATGGAAGGCCTGCAAAAAATGCCTTGGTGGGCGCCGCTCGGCGGGGTGATCGGCGCCTTTGCCGTCGTTGCCGGACTGATGTTCGTCAATGAGGTCGGAGCCGGCACATTCGCCGGCTTGCTCATCACCGCCAATTTCCTGATGTCGCTTTTGATCGACAAATTCGGCTGGTTCGGAATGCAGCCGCATGATTTGACGACGGGAAGACTATTCGGCGCGGCGTTCATGGTGGCGGGGATCACGCTGATCAGTCGTTTTTGACGTTCAATGCTTTTGCGCCACTCTGGCCGGCGAAAAACGATCAGCCCAAGATCCAGGCGAAAACGCCGGTGGAGGCC
>NZ_JBKQOU010000043.1:0-11019 GCF_052145335.1 Rhodoblastus sp. | reverse complement strand
GGCTGTTTTCCGGCATGAGCGCGCTGGAAAACCTCATCATCGCGCAGCACGTCGCTTTGACGCCGGCTTCGGGGTACGGGTTTTTCGGCCTGATCGGCCTGCCGTCCTATCGTCGCGCCGAAAAAGTCGCCGTGGATCGCGCGAAAATATGGCTGGAGCGCATTGGTCTGCTCCATCGCGCCGACGATCCGGCCGGCGCCCTGCCCTATGGCGACCAGAGGCGGCTGGAAATCGCTCGCGCCATGTGCGCCAACCCGGCCCTGCTCTGTCTCGATGAACCGGCGGCGGGACTCAACGCCAACGAATCCCATGCGCTGGCCAGCCTTCTGCGCGAAATCCGCACCGAATCCGGCGTGTCGATCCTGCTGATCGAACATGACATGGCGGTGGTGATGGCCATATCGGATCATGTCGTCGTGCTCGATTATGGCCAGAAGATCGCCGATGGCTCGCCCGCGGAAGTGCGCGAGAGCCCGGCGGTGATCGCAGCCTATCTCGGCGTCGAGGACGAGGATGTGGGCCAGGTCGAGACCGAATTGGCCGGCCAGGGGGAATCTGCGGGAGAGCCCCGGCCATGACCGCGCTGCTCTCGATCAAGGGCGCCCAGGCCTTTTACGGCGCGGTGCAGGCGTTGCAGGGCGTCGATCTCGAAGTCGGCGCCGGCGAGATCGTGGCGCTGATCGGGGCCAACGGCGCAGGCAAATCGACGCTGATGATGAGCATTTTCGGCGCCCCGCGCCTGCGCGCCGGCCGCATCCATTTCGACGGGCGCGACATTACCGACCTGCCGACCCATGAAATCGCCCGGCTGTCGATCGCCCAGTCCCCGGAGGGCCGGCGCATCTTCGCCCGCATGACGGTCTATGAAAACCTGCAGATGGGCGCGGCCGTCGCCCACAACGACGGTTTTTCGCAAAATCTCGAACGGGTCTATGACATTTTTCCGCGTTTGAAAGAGCGCGCCGGCCAGCGCGGCGGCACCTTGTCCGGCGGCGAGCAGCAGATGCTGGCCATCGCCCGCGCCCTGATGAGCCGCCCGAAACTTTTGCTGCTCGACGAGCCGTCGCTCGGCCTCGCGCCCTTGATCTGCAAGCAGATTTTCGAGGTGGTGCGCCGCCTCAACCAGCAGGAAGGGCTGTCGGTCTTCCTGGTCGAGCAGGACGCCCATCATGCTTTGAAACTCGCCCATCGCGGCTATGTCATGGTCAATGGCGCCATCACCATGCAGGGACCGGGAGCGGAACTGCTGCGAGACCCGAAAATCCGCGCCGCCTATCTCGAAGGAGGCGGCCATTGAACACTGACTTTGTGATCGGCGATCCGCACGTCTTCATCGGCGTCACTTTGGTCCTCGGCGGGCTGGCCTCGTTCGCCGCCGGCCGCGGCGTCGCCAAAAGCTGGCGGCCTCTTTGGCTGCTGGCGCTCTATGGCCTGCCTTTGGCCTTCGCCATGCGCTTTCTGCACTGGTCGCTGTTCGGCGAACCGCTCGCAGCGCCGATGGCGGCGCTGATCGCCTATGCCTGGACGCTTTGCGCGCAAGGCATCGCGTGGCGGGTCACCCATGCCGCGCTGGTGAAACGGCAATATCCCTGGCTGGCGCGATAAATCCCGGGACTTGCGCCCGATTTCCGGCGCGGAACCGGCGCCAGCCGAGGGGCGTTGTCAATTCGAGTGGAAAGTTGAGCGCCTGACACCGCTCGTACAGCGACATTTCGACGTTTCAACTGCAATCCAGAACTCGGGAGGGCGTGGAAATGTCGAGAATTTTTGCAAGTGTGCTGGCTGTTTCATTGGCCTTGGTCAACATGACCAGCGGTTCCGCCCAGGCGGCGCCGACGGGCCTGCCGAAGCCCGTCCTCGCCTCGTCGCACATCCAGACAATCGCCTATCGCCACTATCACCACCATATCCATCATCACTACCACCACGCCTATCATCATTACTATCATCACCGCCGCTATTACGGCGGGGGCGACCCTGCGGCGGCCGCGATGTTCGGGGCGGTGGTCGGCGGGCTGTTGAGCGGCGGGTGCTACGGTGACTGCGGCTATTACGGCTACGACGGTTACGGAGGCTATGGGGGCTACTACGGCGGCGGTTATGGCGGCGGCTGGCGGCACGGCGGCTTCCATGGCGGCTACCATGGCGCGCGTGGTTTCGGCGGGATCCATGCCGGCGGGTTCCATGGCGGCGGCTTCCACGGCGGAGGCTTTCACGGCGGCGGCTTCCACGGCGGCCATCGCTGACCACCTTTAGGTGGCAGGCGTCATGAAATAGGTCGACAACCGGCTTGACCGACGGCAAACTCCGGCCCGTTCGCCAATCGGCTTTCTGAGGAAATTTCATGCAAGGTAAAATTTTGGCCGCCGCTCTGGCCGCGGTGCTGCTGTCGGGCGTCGCTCACGCGCAGATCAAGATGGGCGTCGGCGGTCCGATCACGGGCTCCGACGCGGCTTTCGGAGCGCAATTGAAGAACGGCGTCGAACAGGCGGTGTCGGACATCAATTCCGGCGGCGGAATCATGGGTCAGAAGATCGAACTCAGCGTCGGCGACGACGCCGGCGACGCCAAGCAGGGCCGCTCCGTCGCCAATGAGTTCATCGGCGAAGGCGTGACCTTCGTCGTCGGCCATTTCAATTCTTCCGTCACCATGCCCGCTTCCGACGCCTATAACGAGGCCGGCATCCTGGAAATCACCCCCGCCTCGACAAATCCTCAGATCACCGAGCGCGGCCTGCCGATGTTGTTTCGCACCTGCGGCCGCGACGACCAGCAAGGCGCCGTCGCCGCGGCCTGGCTGATCGCGCATGACAAGGACAAGAAGATCGCCATCGTCCACGACAAATCGACTTACGGCAAAGGTCTCGCCGACGAAACGCGCAAGGCGCTGACGGCGGCCGGCGTGCACGACGTGCTCTACGAGGGCCTCAACAAAGGCGAGAAGGATTATTCCTCCATCGTCTCCAAGATCAAATCGGTGGACGCCGATATCGTATTCTTCGGCGGCCTGCATACCGAGGGCGGGCTGCTGGTGCGCCAGATGCGCGACCAGGGCGTGAAGGCGGTGCTAATGGGTGGCGACGGCATCGCCAGCCAGGAATTCGCCGCCATCGCCGGACCGGGCGTGGTCGGCACGCTGATGACCTTCCCGCCGGACCCGCGCCAGCGCCCGGAAGCCTTCACCGTGGTCAAGGCTTTCGAGGCCAAGCATTACAACCCGGAGACCTATACGCTCTATTCCTACGCCGCCGTGCAGGCGATCAAACAGGCGATGGAGAAAGCCCATTCGACCGATGCGGCGGTCGTCGCCAAGACCCTGCACGAAGACGGGCCGTTCAAGACGGTGGTCGGCGACCTCTCGTTCGACGCCAAGGGCGACGTCACCCGCGCCGATTACGTCGTCTACGAATGGCGCCAAGGCGCGGATGGCAAGATCACCTATGCTCAAATTGAGAAATAAGGTCAGATATAGATTATACGCACTTGATATAAGGACGTTATTTTTAGCAGACAGACGCAATGCTCGCTGCGGCGCGCCTCAAAAACCCCTCATGCTGAGGAGGCCCTGAAAGGGCCGTCTCGAAGCACGATGGTGTCCTAGGCCGCGACATTTCCGGCCTTTGACAAAGGGCTCGCGGATTGCCCATTGGTTCGAGACGGCGCCAATGGCGCCGCTCCTCACCATGAGGGGGAGCGGTGGTCCGTCGCTCACCCCAGCGTCGCCAGCCCCGGAAAGGTCTGCAGCAGCCAGAAACTGACGCTCTGGATGCCACCGGTCAGGAACATCACGCCCGTCACCACCAGCAGTGCGCCGACGATTTTTTCGACCTTGCCGAAATGCGAGCGAAAGCGCTTCAGGAACAGGATGAATGGCTCCATCGCCAGCGCCGCCAGCACGAAAGGCAGGCCCAGCCCCAGCGAATAGGCGGCGAGCAAAGTCGCGCCATGCGAAACTGTCGCCTCCGAGGAGGCCACCGCGAGGATCGCCGCGAGAATCGGGCCGATGCAGGGCGTCCAGCCGAAGGCGAAAGCCAGTCCCATGACATAGGCGCCCCAGACGCCGACCGGCTTTTCGACGCTGACGCGCTTCTCCCGATAAAGCAGATGGAAGCGGAAGACGCCGAGAAAGTGCAGGCCCATGGCGACGATCGCCACCCCGGCCAAAGCGGAAAACAGCGGCAGATGCTGGCGCATGGTCTGCCCGACCACCGAAGCGGTCGCGCCGAGCAGAACGAAAACCGTGGAAAAGCCGAGCACGAACAATACGGCCGCTAACAGCATGTCGCGTTCGGCGCGGCGCTCGCCGCCTTCCGCCAGTTCCTCCAGCCCGGAGCCGGCGATGAAGGTCAGGTAGGGCGGCACCAGCGGCAGCACACAGGGGCTGAGAAAGGACAAAAGTCCCGCCAGGGCCGCCGCCGACATCGTCACATTGCTTGTCATTTCCCGGTCCCGTCTTATTCGCTTTGAACTGAAAGCTTATACGCTAGAATTTATCAAGCGTTTCAGCGAGCCAGGATTTGCCATTGCGCAATCTCATTACCGATGTCGCCGGCATAAAAGTCGGCTCCGCCCATGATCCGGCGCTTGCTTCTGGCGTCACCGCGCTGATCTTCGACGCTCCGGCGACCGCTTCCATCGCCGTTTCCGGCGGCGGGCCGGGACTGCGCGACGCGGCTTTGCTGGAGCCGGAAATGACCGTGGAACGGATCGACGCCCTAGTGCTGTCCGGCGGCTCCGCCTATGGCCTCGATTCGATGGGGGGCGTGCAGTCCTTTTTACGCGAGAACGGGAGGGGCCTCGAGGTCGCGGGGCAACTGGTGCCCCTGGCGCCGGGCGCGATATTGTTCGACCTCGCCAATGGCGGCGACAAGAATTTCTGGGGCCAACCGACCTACTGGCGGCTGGGGCTGGAAGCGGCCAAAGCGGCGGCGGAAAATTTCGCCTTGGGCACCAGCGGCGCCGGCTATGGCGCTACGCTCGCCGATCTCAAGGGCGGCCTCGGCTCTGCCAGTGTCGTGACGGAAGAGAGTTTTACCGTCGGCGCCCTGGTCGCCGTCAATGCCGTCGGGCAGGCGACCATCGGCGACACCCGGCATTTCTGGGCCGCACCCTATGAGCGCGACGGGGAATATGGCGGCTGCGGCTGGCCGGCGGCCTTCGCGCGGGAGCACCTCGTCCTGCAAAGCAAGGGCGTGGACCCGCAAAACACCACCATCGCCATCGTCGCCACCGACGCCGTTTTGACCAAGCCTCAGGCCAAGCGCATGGCGATCATGGCGCAGGACGGCGTCGCCCGGGCTCTGAGGCCGGTCCATGCGGCGCAGGACGGCGACACCGTCTTCGCCGCCGCAACGGGAGCGAGCCGCCGGGAAGCCGATATTTTCGCCCTGACCCGGCTGGGCGCGGCGGCGGCCGATTGTCTCGCCCGCGCCATCGCCCGCGCCGTTTATGAGGCCACGCCCCTGCCCTTCACCGGCGCCAAGCCGAGTTGGCGGCAGAAATTCGGCGGGTGACTCCCTTTTTTATTTACCCGTGCCGCCGACGCGCTTTTGCTGTGGATGGACGAAGATCGAATTCGACAGTTCTTCACGGGTCAGCGTGCCGGTCTTGTCGGCGTCGATGCGGTCGAATTCCGCCGACATGAAAGACATGTATTCGTCTTTCGAGACTACGCCGTTCTTGTCCTTGTCCATCAGGAGAATAATTTCCGCGACATTTTCATGTTCCGCATAATGCCGGCCATGCGCGTAAACCGAGCGCGAAAATTCCCGGTGGCTCAGGCCGCCGCTCTTGTCGGCGTCGACGCGGTCGAATTCCGCCGATGCGAATTGCATGAACTCGTCCTTGGTGACGACGCCGTTCTTGTCCTTGTCCATCATGCGGATGAGCTGCGAGACCTTTTCATATTCCGCCGAATGCCGGGCATGGTGGGCGGCGGAAGCTCCCGAACAGGCCATGAGGGCGAAAGCCAGACCTGCGCAGGCGACGATGGCTTGTTTCTTGAACATCGGCTTCACTCCGAAAGAGAATCTGTATCGACAAACGCTTAAACTAAACGATGGCTTTATTGGTTCAAGGACAGACGCCATAGACTTTGTGCCACAAAGAATTTCTAACGAACGTAAATTGTGGAGCTCATCTCTGTTTATCAATATCTTGCGCCGGAAGATCGCGAAAAATTCCTCGGCGTCTCGCCTAGAACAGCCTTATCGCCGGCCCCGGAAATCGGTATGGATTTCTTACGCGCCGAGCCGGCATAAGCGGCGGCCGATTCGGTGGCCGGCCCGTCGCGCCTTGCCACAATGGACGAGGTTGCAACATGACCTTCGCGGGCTGGGCCGAAATCATTCTCGTTCTGGCGGCGGTTGTCGCCGTCGCCTGGCCGCTGGGCGATTTCATCGCCGCCGTCCTCAACGGTCGCCACACCTTTCTGACCCCGCTCCTCGCGCCGGTGGAAAAGTCGCTTTACGCAATGACCAGCGTCGATCCCGCCGAGGAGCACGATGCTCCGGCCTATACCTTTTCCATGCTGGTTTTCGGCTTTCTCTGCTTTCTTGCGCTTTATGCGATCCAGCGATGTCAGGCTTTCCTGCCGTTTAATCCGCTGTCGCGCCCCGCCGTGGCGCCCGATCTCGCCTTCAACACCGCCATCAGCTTCATCACCAACGCCAATTGGCAAGCCTTTGCCGGCGAAACGACGATGAGTCATTTCACGCAGATGGCCGGCCTCACCACCCATAATTTTCTCGATTCCGCCGTCGCCATCGCCATGGCCTTCGGCCTGATGCGCGCTTTCGTGCGCCATGAAGCGGCGACGATCGGCAATTTCTGGGTCGATCTCACCCGCGCGACGCTTTACGTGCTGCTGCCTTTGTCCTGCGTCGTCGCCTTGCTTTTCGTCGCCCTGGGCGCGCCGCAGACTTTGCTCGGCGCCATTGATGCGACGACGCTGGAGGGCGCGAAACAGAGCATCGCCATCGGCCCGGTCGCGGGACAGGAGGCGATCAAACTGCTCGGCAATAATGGCGGCGGCTTTTTCAACGCCAACTCGGCGCACCCGTTCGAAAACGCCGACGTGCTCACAAACATGCTGCAGAACTGGAGCCAGCTCGTGCTGCCGACGGCGCTGGTTTTCGCCTTCGGCCGCGCCGTCGGCGACGCCCGTCAGGGGTTAGCGCTTTTAGCCGCCATGGCGCTGATTTTCCTCGCCAGTCTTCTCATGCTCTATACAGCCGAGACGGCTGGCAACCCGCTGCTCACAGCGCTCGGCCTCGACCCCGCCTCCGGCAATCTTGAAGGCAAGGATCTGCGTTTCGGACAGGCCGGGGCGGCGCTCTTCGCCGTCTCCACCACAGGCACGGGAACCGGCGCCGCCAACGCCACTTTCGATTCGCTGACCCCGCTCGGCGGACTGGTCCCGATGTTCAACCTCCTCGCCGGCTGCATCGCGCCGGGCGGCGTCGGATCGGGGCTTTACAGCCTGCTGCTCCTCGCCGTCATCACCGTGTTCCTCGCCGGACTGATGGTCGGCCGCACGCCGGAATATCTCGGCAAGAAAATCGAGGCTAGAGAAATGCGACTCGCGCTGCTGGCGCTGCTGATCCAGCCGACGCTCGCGCTCGGTTTCGCCGCTGTCGCCGCCAACCTGCCCACCGCCCTTGCAAGCCTCGGCAACGCCGGCCCCCACGGCCTTTCCGAAATCCTTTACGCCTATGCCTCGACCGCCGCCGACAATGGCTCAGCTTTCGGCGGTCTGGCGGCGAACACGCCGTGGTACAATGTTTCCACCGGCATCGCTTTGCTGCTCGGCCGTTTCGCCCATGTCATTCCGCCACTGGTGATGGCCGGCGGTCTGGCGGCGAAAAAAAGGGCCAAAGCATCCGCAGGCACTTTTCCCACCCACGGCCCGCTTTTTGTGCTTCTCTTGCTGGGCGTGGTGCTGATCATCACCTTGCTGCAATTCTTTCCCGCCATCGCGCTCGGACCGTTGGCCGAACATTTTGTTGCCGCCAGCGGCAGGACTTTTTGAGGGGGCCGCATGGGCAGGAATGTTCGGCGCGCCCAGGCGCTGCTGCTGGCTTTTGGCCTCGGAGCGCCCGCCATGGCGCAAACGCTCGCCAATGCGCCGGACAAGTCGGCCTTCAGCTTGTTCGACCCGACGCCGGACGCCGACCTGCGCTCCTTCTGCACGGACCGCCCGCCCAAGGCCAACCTGCCCTGCACCGTCGACGCCGGCCACTTCCAGTACGAAGCCGACGTCGTCAACTGGGCGCAGACGCAATATGGCGGCGTCACCACCAACACCGCGCTTTTCGCCAATCCGACACTGAAACTCGGCCTGACCAGCCGGATCGATTTCGAACTGAACATCGATCCGGTCGAGACGGTGACGACCAGAACCGCGCTGGGTCAAATGCGTTTCACCGGCGTCGGCGATCTGTTCCTGCGCACGAAAATCAATCTGGCCGGCCCGGAAGGCGGCGATTTTCAGGCGGCGGCGATTCCCTATATGAAGGCGCCGACCGCAGCGGCGGGAATCGGCAATGGCGCGCTGGAGGGCGGCGTCATCGCGCCCATATCCTTCGCTTTGCCGAAGGACTTCACCCTGCTGTTCGATCCGGAAGTCGATTTCTTGCGCAATGCGGGCAATGACGGCCGCCACGCCAATATCCAGTTCCTCGGCAATATCAGCCATGCCTTGACCAGCGACGTCACCGCCTATTTGGAATTGTGGGGCCAGGCGAGCGAAGACCCGACCAATCGCTCGCTTCAGTCGTCCCTCGACCTGTCGCTGTCATGGATCGTCTGGCAAAAACTGCCCAATCTGCAATTCGACGCCGGCGCCTTTATTGGATTGACCCCGGCGACGCCGCGGATTCAGGCTTTTCTGGGCGTATCGCAGAGGTTTTAGCTCGCACTCGCCCAATGTCGCGCGCATCGTTGTATGGCTCCGCTTTAGGTTAGCTTCCCGTTTTCACGAAAACATGAACGACTTTCAAAGGTGTTGAAATCCGGTTGCGCAGGCATTGCCCGGGAACGCTAGTTGCGGCGCCTTAGGCAATGAAACGGATGGGAGGTCCAAGCCTGATCATTGTGGCAAGCGCGGATTTGAGAGGCCGCCGCGAGGCGTCTTTCGGTTTTTTCACGGCTCGCTCGCTGAAACGATATTTACAGCCCGCGCGCCCAAGCCGGACGCAGCGGCGCCGCTTCCGGCGCGGCGATGGCCGAACGCAATTGCTGCAGCAGCCTTGGCTTGTCCGCTCCAAGCGTCCCTTTCAGGATCAGCCAGTTGGAGGCGTGGTCGCTGCGAAACACCGTCCGCTTCAGCTCCAGCTTGGACAGGAACAACTCCATTTCCCGCATCAGGCCGGGGACGGAAAGCGGCTCCCAGCCGGGAAAATTTTCACGCAAGCGGGCCTCGCCCTGTGGAAAGCTGACCACCAGAGTGGCCAGGAATTCGGGCTGTGCGGCGTTGGCCAGCGCCGCCGAGTTCAGCGCGTGCTGCCGCGACAGCGCCTCGCCGCCAAGACCGTTGAGGATCATCACCGAGCGCTTGATCCCGGCCTTCCCCAGCTTTTCCAGCGCCTCGCGGGTGCTGTCGAAAGTCTCGCCCTTGTTCACCCTCGCCAGCACTTCGTCGTCGCCGGATTCGGCCCCGACGTAGACTAGCGACAGCCCGAGCTCCGCCAATTCACGAAGCTCCGCCGCCGATTTCTTGCGCAGGTTGCGCGGCAGGCAATAGCTCGACACCCGTCGCACCCCCGGCAGGTCGCGGCGGATCGCTTCGAGCACCGTGGCGAGGCGGCGGACCGAAAGCGTCATCGCATCGCCGTCGGAGAGGAAGACGCGCTTGACGCCGGCGCCCATTTCCTCGCCGCAGCGCTTGATGCTTTCGAGAACTTCCTCCTCGCTGCGCGGGCGGAAGCGCTTTTGCGGGGCGGTGTACATTTCGCAGAACGTGCATTTGTTCCACGAGCAGCCGTCGGTCAGCGGCAAGATCAGCGAATCCGCTTCGCTCGGCGGGCGATAGACCGGTTCGACATAGCGGACGGGGATGAAATTCATGCGCGAGGGCCAGCTTTCCGGGAAGGGCAACGGCGCAATTCTAGCGCAAAAGCAGCGACAACAGGAAATATTCGGGCGCCACGCTCGTTGCCGAACGATGGCGCCCCTGCCTGATCGGCGCGGCCCTTAAGCTTTTGCTCAGGTCTTCGGCGCGCCGGTGTGGATGATCGTCCCGACATGCTCGCCACGCAGCGCGGCGGTGATGCGGCCGGGGACGAGCCCGTTCACCACTTGCACATGCGCGAGGTGGCGCGCGTTGGCCATGACTTCGAGCAGCGCGGGGTCGAACGGCGTCGTGCCCTTGAGCTTGGCGAGTTCGACGGCGGTCGTCTCGCCGATGAACTTCGCCTTGTCACCGCCGTCGCCGTTGGGGTCGATGTCATAGACCCCGTCGACGTCCTCGACGATGGTGAGGCCGGCCGCACCGAGCGCGTCGGCGAGCAGGAACGCGCCGGTGTCGGCCCGGTGAGTCGGGATGCGCGAGTTGGGGAACTCGTGGTGGTGATAGGGCGGAAAGGCGCTGCCAACGACCGCACGGGCGGCCGAGAGATGGATCGCCAGCTGGCTCGCGATGGTCGGGTGCTCGACATAGGAGACGCCCTCCGGCGCGAGCAGCGAAGCGAGCATGTGGCCGTTCTGGCCGGCCTCGCTGGCGGCGAGCGGGGCGAGAGACCCGACCGGCAGGCCGAGGTCGAGGCCGACGCCGTAAAGGTGGCGGGCGCGGATGCCGGCGCCCGTCAGTATGAGCAGGCGGTGCTCGGGCAGCAGCTTTCGCAATTCGTCGACGACAGGCAGGATCGCCTCGTGGCCGCGATCCATGATGGAGCGGCCGCCGATCTTCACCACTTGCAGCCAGGGGAGGATGCGGACCGGGCGCCTGCCGGCGACAGGGCGCGTGAGTTCCTGGTCGAGAAGGGTCTGGCGCGCGAGCGGCGAAGCGACGTGCTTGATGGT
>NZ_JBKQOU010000042.1:0-5310 GCF_052145335.1 Rhodoblastus sp. | reverse complement strand
CCGGCTCCTTCATGAGCGCGGCATCGACGCGCGCATCCCCTATACGGTGGACGCCGACGGTTTCTACACCAAAGAGGTTCCCGGCTTCGAAGGCGCGCGCGTCATCGACGACAAGGGCAACAAGGGCGACGCCAACGAGCGCGTCATCAAGGCTTTGGCGGAGGCAGGCGCGCTGCTGGCGCGGGGGCGGTTGAAACATCAGTACCCGCACAGCTGGCGCTCGAAAAAGCCGGTGATCTTCCGCAATACGCCGCAATGGTTCATTGCAATGGACAAGCCTTTCGCCGTCGCGCTCGACGCCGTCGCCGCGATGGGACTGGGACGAGACTCCAACCAGCCGACCCTGCGCGAGGTGGCGCTGGAAGAAATCGGCCGCACCCGCTGGGTGCCCGCGGCGGGCGAAAATCGCATCACTGGCATGATCGCCAACCGGCCGGACTGGGTGGTGTCGCGCCAGCGCGCCTGGGGTGTGCCGATCGCGGTTTTCGTCAGGAAGGGCGGCCACGAAATCCTGGTCGACGACAAGGTCAATTCCCGCATCATCGCGGCTTTCGAGCTTGAAGGCGCCGACGCCTGGTACGAGGAGGGCGCCGCCGAGCGCTTCCTCGCGCCGGATTACGATCCCGTCGATTACGAAAAGATCGACGACGTGCTCGACGTCTGGTTCGATTCCGGCTCGACCCACGCCTTCACTCTCGAAGACCCGGAGCATTTTCCAAGCCTCGCCGGAATCCGCCGTCGCCATGACGGCGGGCCGGACGAGGTGATGTATCTCGAAGGCTCGGACCAGCATCGCGGCTGGTTTCATTCCTCGCTTTTGGAAAGCTGCGGCACGCGCGGCCGCGCGCCTTATGATTCCGTCCTCACCCACGGTTTCGTCCTCGACGAAAAGGGGCGGAAAATGTCGAAATCGCTCGGCAATGTCGTCGCTCCGCAAAGCGTCATCAAGGATTCCGGCGCCGACATCCTGCGCCTGTGGGTGGCGGCTTCCGACTACTCCGACGATCTTCGCATCGGGAAGGAGATTCTGGCCACCTTCTCCGAGACCTATCGCAAACTGCGCAACACCTTGCGCTGGATCCTCGGCGCGCTGGCGCATTTCGACCCGGCGCAGGCGGTGGCGAAGGAAGACATGCCCGAACTGGAGCGGGCGATCCTGCATCGCCTCGCCGAGATCGACGGCCAGGTCCGCGAGGCCTACGCCCAGTTCGACTACAAAAAAGTCGTCGCGCTGTTATCGGGGTTCATGACTGGCGACCTGTCGGCGTTTTATTTCGACATCCGCAAGGATTGCCTCTATTGCGATCCGCCTTCCAGCGTCGCGCGCAAGGCGGCGCTGACGACGATCGACATCCTGTGCGGGGCGCTGCTGAAATGGCTGGCGCCGATCCTCTGCTTCACCGCCGAGGAAGCCTGGCTGGCCTTCCGCCCGCAGGCCGCGCCCTCGATCCATCTGACCGAATTCCCCTCCGGGCTGGAGCTTTTCCGCGACGAGACCCTGGCGGCCAAGTGGCGGACCATCCGCCGCATTCGCGCCGTCGTCACCGGGGCGCTGGAAATCGAGCGGGCGGCCAAGAACATCGGCTCGTCGCTCGAGGCGGACCCCCAGGTATTCATCGCCGATCCCGCTTTGCGCGCGGCGCTCGGAGGGGTCGATTTCGCCGATATCTGCATCACCTCTTCCATCGAAATCGTCGCTGGCGAGCCGCCGCAGGGCGCCTTCACCCTACCGGAGACGCCGGGGGTCGGCGTGGTCAGCCGTCGCGCGCAGGGCCGTAAATGCGTCCGCTCCTGGCGGATCTCGCCTTTGGTCGGGACCGATCCCGAATTCCCCGACGTTACGCCGCGCGACGCGCAAGCCTTGCGGGAATTGCGGGCGGCCGGCCTTTGGTCGTGAGCTTTTCGCCCGCAGCGCGGCGCCGGCTTCTCGGCCTCGCCTCCGCGCTGATCGTGCTGGCGCTCGATCAGGCGAGCAAAATCTGGGCGATCGGCCTGCTGGGCGGCCCGGAACATCCCGTCATCGCCTTGACGCCTTTTCTTGCCCTGACTCTGAGCTGGAACCGTGGCATCGCCTATACGATGCTGCGCTCCGATGGCGATCTCGGCCGTTACGCTCTGGTTGGCGTGGCGCTGGTCGCGGTGATTTTTCTGACTGTCTGGCTGTGGCGGGCGCACCGGCCTGCGGCGGCGGCGGGGTTCGGCTGCCTGATCGGCGGCGCGCTCGGCAACGCCCTCGACCGGTTGGTCCATGGCGCGGTGGCGGATTTCCTCTATTTTCACACGCCTTTTTCGCTCGGGCCCTTGTCCAATTACGTGTTCAACCTCGCCGACGCCGGCATTGTTGCCGGGGTCGCGCTTCTGCTATATGACTCGCTCGCGACGCCGGAGTCCGCCAAGGCTCGGAAGGCGTGAAAATGCCGTGAAATCGCCTTGAATGCGAGTTAGACCTCCGCAATTCATAGCTTTGGCGAGAGTATTCGAGGTTAGCCCATGATCCTGACAAAAAGCGCATTTTGCAAAAGCATCGCGGGTTCCTCCCGCTTTTTCCTTTTGTCCTGCGCGCTGATTGGCGGAGCAGCGATGTTTTCCGGCGCCCCGGCCCAGGCTCAGGAACCGAGCCTGTGGGACAAGGCGCTGAGCACGGTCGGCATCGGCGGCGCCAAACCGGCAGCCCCCGCCACCCCGGCCCCTGTTAGCTCGGGCTCTGTAAGCCAGGCTCCCGCCAGCTCAGGCTCTGTCAGCCAGGCTCCCGCCAGCCCAGCCGCCGTCAGCCAGGCTCCCGCCAACCCGGCCCCCGCCAGCCAGCCGGCACGCCCGGCGCCGGTCGTAGAGATCGTTCCGCAAAAGCCCGGCATGTTCGACAATGTCCTGAAGACGGTCGGCCTTGGCGGCGCCAAGCCAATGGACACGATCGACTACAGCGAGAGGCCGAAACTGGCGGTGCCGCAACAGCGCACCCTGCCGCCGCCGCAGGAAAGCGGCGGACCCCGCCAAGTCGCCAAGCGTCCCGAAAGCGAAGCTTTGACCAAGCCGCCCGCAGAATATACCGAAAAGGTGCGCGGCGCCGACGGCCAGGTTTCGGGCCTGAAGGAAAGCGACGTCGCCAAAGAGAAGAAGTTCCTGAACTTTTTCTAAAGCCGCCAAGCCGAGCCTATTTTTGTCAGGCCGCGCCTTTTCGCGAATTTTCAAAGCCGGGGCTGTCGTTCCGGCTTTCGCGTTCTATATTGGCTGTAGTGCTTTTATCGCAGAAACCAACAGACAAGGACGCGCGCAGTGGCTCATTCCGTCTCGGCTCTTCCCTCAAGCGCGGCGAATGAGCAGCCGTCGCCGGCTGCAGGAGAGGGCCGCGAACGCCACGCCGGACCGAAGGTCGACCATTTCACGCTGGAAAACGGCATGAAAGTGGTGGTCATTCCCGACCATCGCGCCCCGGTGGTCACCCATATGGTGTGGTATCGCAACGGCTCGGCCGACGATCCTCGCGGCAAGAGCGGCATCGCCCATTTCCTCGAACACCTGATGTTCAAGGGCACCCACAACCACAAGCAGGGCGAATTCTCCCATGTGGTGGCCGAATTGGGCGGCCAGGAAAACGCCTTCACTTCTTATGACTACACCGCTTATTTCCAGCGGGTGGCGCGCGAACATCTGCGCATCGTGATGGATTTCGAGGCCGACCGCATGACCGGCCTGACGTTGACCGACGAAATAGTCGCGCCGGAACGCGACGTGGTGCTGGAGGAGCGGCGGATGCGCTCCGAAACCGATCCCGCCGCCCAGCTTGACGAGGCGATGAACGCCGCGCTCTACACCCATCATTCTTATGGCGTGCCGGTGATCGGCTGGGGCCACGAGATCGAGACGCTCGACCGGCAAGACGCGCTCGATTATTACCGCCGCTTCTATACGCCGGAAAACGCCATTCTCGTCGTCGCCGGCGACGTCGAGGCGCCGGAGGTCGAAAGACTGGCGCGCGAGACCTACGGGAAAATCCCGGCCCGCGGCGAACCGCCGGTGCGCAAGCGCCCGCGCGAGCCCGAACCCCGCGCGCAAAGGCTGTTGAAACTGGCGGACGCCAAGGTCGAGCAGCCGTCGTTCGAGCGCATCTATCTCGTCCCCTCCGCCCGTACGGCGGCCAAAGGCGAAGCTGAAGCGCTCGACGTGCTGGCCCATCATCTCGGCGGCGGCCAGACCAGCTTGCTCTATCGCCGCCTGGTGCTGGAGCAGAAAAAGGCGGTGATGGCCGGGGCTTATTATTTCGCCGACGCGCTCGATGAAAGCCGATTCTTCCTCTACGCCATGCCCGCGGAAGGGGTATCGCTGGAGGATCTGGAGAGCGCTATCGACGCGGTTCTGGCCGAGGTCGCGCGCGACGGCGTCAGCGCCGAGGACGTCGCACGCGCCTCGACGCGGCTGATCGCCGACGCCGTCTACGCCCAGGACAATCAGGCGAGCCTGGCGCGCTGGTTCGGCGCGGCGCTGGCTAATGGCGAGACCGTCGACGATGTGTTGAGCTGGAGCGACCGCATCGAGGCGGTGACCGTCGACGATGTCGCCAAGGCGATGAAATGGCTGGACCGCCGCCGCTCCGTGACGGGCTATCTGCTCAAGGAAGAAGCGGAAGCTTGAACCATAACAAAGAAGAGAGTCCGATGAACGCTCCCGCCCAAGTCGTTACTGTTCCCGTGGTTTCGCGCGCCGCGCGCGTCCAGCATGTCGTCAGCCCCGGGGGGATCGCCGCTTGGCTGGTCGAAGATTACGCCGTGCCCTTGGTGGCGATGGAGTTTTCCTTCGCCGGCGGCGCGACCCAGGACCCTCCCGGCAAGGCGGGCGCCGGGGCGCTGCTCGCCGGCCTGCTCGACGAAGGGGCAGGCGATCTCGAAGCGGAGGCCTTTCATCGCGCGCTCGACGATCACGCCATCCGCCTCAATTTCAACGCCGAGCGCGACGAATTCTTCGGCCATTTGCAGACACTGGCTCGCCATATCGACAAATCCTTCGAATTGCTGGCCCTGGCGGTCAATGCGCCGCGTTTCGACGAAGCGCCGCTGGAGCGGGTGCGCGGGCAGGTCAACGCCATGCTCAAGCGCGAATCCAAGGAACCCGACTCCATGGCGGCGCAGGCCTGGCGGCGCGCCGCCTGGGCGGGCCATCCCTATTCGCGCTCACCGCGCGGCGAACTGGGCGAAGTCGACCTGGTCACCCGCGACGACCTCGTGGCGCTGCGCCAAAAAATCCTGGCGCGCGACACGCTGAAAATCGCCGTGGTCGGCGCCATCGATGCGACCCGTCTCGCCGCCCATCTCGACA
>NZ_JBKQOU010000041.1:0-2892 GCF_052145335.1 Rhodoblastus sp. | reverse complement strand
ATCGACGCCGCAAAGGCTATTCCATGGGTCGAAAAGAAGACCGGCAAGACGCTGGCGGCGTCGCAGCGCGCCGCGGTCGCGATGGTCCTCCGCTCAAAGACGTCCGTGGTCACTGGCGGCCCCGGCGTCGGCAAAACGACGCTGCTCGACGCCATCCTGCGCATCGTCTTTGCCAAGGGAACGAAGATCTTGCTCGCGGCGCCGACCGGCCGCGCCGCCAAGCGAATGTCCGAGCAGACTGGCATCGAAGCCAAGACCATTCACCGGTTGCTGGAAACCGATCCCAAGCATGGCGGGTTCAAACGCAACGCCGAGAACCAGCTTGATTGCGATCTTCTCGTCATCGACGAGACCAGCATGCTCGACACCTCGCTGATGTTCGCCCTGGTGAAGGCCATTCCCCCGAAGGCGGCCTTGCTGTTGGTCGGCGACGTCGACCAATTGCCGTCGGTCGGTCCGGGACAGGTTCTTGCCGATGTCATCAATTCCGGCGCCATCGCGGTCGCCCGATTGACCGAGGTGTTCCGGCAAGCCGCCGAGAGCCGGATCGTCGTCAATGCGCATCGCATCAATCGCGGCGAGATGCCGGAATGGACCAAACCGGGCGAAGACTCCGACTTCTTCTTCGTCGAGGCGGCCGATCCCGAGGATGGCGCCGCGAAGGTCGTCGAGATCGTCCGCGACAGAATTCCCCGACGCTTCGGCCTGGATCCCGTCCGCGACATTCAGGTGCTGTGCCCGATGCAGCGCGGAGCCCTTGGCGCGCGGGCGCTCAACGCCGATCTCCAGAACGCCCTCAATCCGAACATGGGCGAGAAAATCGAGCGTTTCGGCTCGGCCTTCGCTCCTGGCGACAAGGTCATGCAGACCGAAAACGACTACGACCGCGAGGTCTTCAACGGCGATCTTGGTCGGGTCAGGCGCATCGACCGGACCGACGGTGTCCTTATCGTCGATTTCGACGGGCGCGAGGTCGAATATCCGTTCGGGGAACTCGACGCACTCGTCCCCGCCTACGCCACGACGATCCACAAGTCACAGGGATCGGAATACCCCGCCGTTGTGATCACGCTGGCGAAGCAGCACTACACCATGCTCGCCCGGAACCTGGTCTATACGGCGGTCACCCGCGGGAAGCGCCTTGTCGTCATCGTCGGGCAGCGGAAGGCGCTGGCAATCGCCGTCCGCAGCCATGGGTCGCGAAGACGTTGGACGAAACTGCGCGAATGGCTGACTGGGAACCGGGCCGCAGCATGATCGACGCCAGGCGCTTTCGTTCGAACCGCATACGAAAGCGACCTCCTCCTAAATTCAGCGCCAGAAACGGAGGTTTGCGCAAAAAATGTCTCCACCCGAAACCAACTGCCTGCGCGAGCGCAGTCACATGACTGTTTGATAGCCGCGCCGACGCTTCGCTGCGATCAGACGCTTGATGCAATCGAAGGCGTCGTCGGCGCTGTCGCAATATAGTGCTGTCCCCGCGCCTGACGCATCCGGGCGTGGCGGAAGGGACCTGATCAATGCAAAAATTCAAACGAATATTTTTGGGTGAAGCATGCCGTCCCGTGCTAGTTCGAACCGATACGGCTCCATGCAAAACCGACCTTAAGGCATGCCATCCACGCTTTCCCTAATGCTGACGCCCCATGGTTCGCTTCGACTCGATCGGGTCGAAGACGAATTGCCTTTGGCTGACGAGCTTGCGGAGCGGCTTGAGAAGAGCTTCGCCCGTGGGTCTGGACATGGCCTTCTTCACCTCGGGGCGGCGGAAGCGGGAACCAGCCTGCCGCCAGCCTTGGCCTGGTGGCGTGATTTCGCCATGCGCTTTATCGCCGAACTTTGCAGCCTGGGCGAAACGGCGCAGCGCAGCGCCCTTCCCGCCCCTTCCGCCAGCGAACTCGCGGCTCTCGTCGACGAGGCGCCGCCGATGCGCGGCGGCGAATATCTGCGTCCCAAGGGCCTGGTCGAATTCTGGCACGAAATAGGCCGGTCGCTAGATACCGAACTTGCTGAAAGCGGCCTCTCGCTCAGGGATTTCCTGAAAAATCGAAATCGCCGCTGGCGCCTGGTCGGGCGGGTGCATTTCAATCTGGCGGAGAATCGCCGCGATCCGGAATTCCCCTTCGCCTTCATGGCGACCTATACGTCCAGCCTGTCGGCGAACGGCGAATTGCGACACCTGCCGCTCGGCCAGGCTTTGCGCGAATATGCCGGCTCCGGCGACAAGGCCAAATTGTTGCAGCTTCTCAAGCCCGTGCAAGAGGCCGCCGAGACATGCCCATGGCTGAAAACAATCGTCGACTCGGGCGAAATCTTTCATCCCCTCCGCTGGGAGCCTCAGGACGCCGTGCGTTTGCTGCGCGATGTCGAAACGATGGAGACGGCTGGCCTGGTCATTCGGATGCCGGCCAGTTGGCGGATGAACCGGCCTAGCCGACCCTCGGTCGAGGCGACGGTCGGCGCGACCCAGCCTTCGGTTCTCGGCGTGGACGGCCTGCTCGATTTTCGCGTCGAGGTCAGTCTCGACGGCGAAAGTCTCACTGCCGAGGAAATTGAGGCGCTGCTCGACGCTACGCACGGCCTCGCTCTTTTGCGCGGCAAGTGGGTCGAGGTAGATCAGCAGCGTCTGCGCGAAACACTCGATAAATTCCAACGGATCGAGCGTCTGTCGGAACAGGAGGGCGTTCCATTCGGCGAGGCCATGCGTCTGCTGGCGGGCGCCGATATCGGCCCTTCCGCCAAAGCCGCCACCACGGCGCAATGGGGACAGGTGCTCGCCGGCCCCTGGCTTGCCGAGGCATTAGCCAACTGCCGCAGTCCAGAAGGCCTGGCTCGAACCGATCCCGGCGACAGCCTTAAGGGGACGTTGCGGCCCTATCAGGAGGTCGGCGT
>NZ_JBKQOU010000040.1:0-3557 GCF_052145335.1 Rhodoblastus sp. | reverse complement strand
CCCGCCAAGCGCAGGTCTGGGAGCTGATCGAAGCATGGGCGGAAGACAGGGCATCTGACGCGGACAAAGCGACATTGCGCGAGAAAGTCCGCACTTCGGCGCTTTCGCGGCGAGCGGCAATTCAGGCGAAAACAAATCCAAACGTCGCGGCTTTGGCGACAAGGGCCAAAGCCGCTTACGCGGCGCTCGAGCCAAGCGATTTGTTGAACAAACATGATTGGTTGTTCCGTCAGGGATGGGTCGATGAATCAGCCGATGAAATTGAAGGCATCGAGAAGGTCGATTTTCAAGAACGCGACCGTCGCATCCAGAAACTGAGGACCGACGCCTTGCGCGAAATTTTCTCTCAATTCAGCTATTCCGGGCTCTTGAACCTGGCGGGATGCGGTAAAGCTTACCGACAAATCGGCTGGTTGGCGGCAAATGATTTGTTGTCCGAAGCCGAACTTCAAGAGTTTCTGCTACAGGCTTTCCGTCGAATTTTGGATGCCGGAAGCGCGCCGTACCCGTTCGAGGGCGTGATCGCCGGCGCCTTGCTATCTATCGCTGATGACCAAAAGCGCGAACGAATTCTCAAGGGCGTTGTTCGGGACTTCGCTGAAGACGTTTCGGCTCGGCTGCTCGTTCTCGCGCCGTTTCGCAAAAGCACCTGGAATTTGGTCGACGCCTTAGGCGACGTTGGTCAGTGCAGCTACTGGAGCCGGGTGGTGCCGGATTGGATCGACCAATCCGATGTCGAGAATAACGAGGCCGTCGAACGCCTTTTGAAGGCTGGTCGACCGCGCGCCGCCTTTTCGTGCATCCGCCTTAGGCCCGAGAGAGTCGATCCGACAGTGCTCTTTCGCCTGCTAACGGAAATTGCGCAGGGCGGCAAAGACCAGCCCGGAGAAGATAAGCTGGCCGAATACGACGTCGAAAAGGCATTCAAGCACATTCACGGATCAACAGCGCTGACGCTCGATCAAATGGCTGCTCTGGAATTCTCGTATCTCGAGGTGCTCGCGCGGCCATGGGATCACCGGTCGGACTACGGCATCCCAAATCTTCAACGATACATCGAAGCTCACCCTGAGCTGTTCGTCCAGGCCATTGTGTGGCTATATAAGCGGAAGGATGGCGCGATCGATCCAGCCGAACTCAAGCCACCGACCGACCGAGCAGCGAGTATGGCCGAACGCGGCTACAAATTGCTTGAAGCGTTAGATTACATTCCTGGCCATAACGATCTTGGCGAGCTCGAAGCTAATCGCCTGGCGTAATGGATCGAGACGGTACGCAAGTCCTGCTCGGACCTAAACCGCACGGAGGTGTCAGACGTATGTATCGGCAAGTTGCTATCTCACGCTCCGGTCGGCGATGACGGTGTCTGGCCCTGCGAACCGGTGAGAGACGTTCTAGAAGAAATTGAATCCGAGCCGATGGCAAGAGGCGCGCAAACCGGCGTCTATAATTCGCGTGGCGTTCATTGGCGCGGAGAAGGCGGCGATCAGGAACGCGAATTGGCTGAAAAATATCGCAATTGGGCGCAGGGGCTTCAGATTTCGCACCCTTTTGTTGCGTCGAAACTGTTGATGGCGCTAGCCAACGTTTACGAACGCGAGGCTAGTAATCAAGACACGGACGCTGGCATCCGACGCTGGCTACGCTGAAAACAGCCCTCCAATAAAACAAATTGAAGGGTTGTTCGTGACCATACACCGCAGCGCCGATTAACCCGGCACTCGACGAACGCACGAAAATGATCTGTGTGTAGGAAATAATGGCGGTGGCGTGAGCCGGATTAAAGGCTGCGCGCCGCGACCGGACGTTCTCGTCCAATCGCGATGATGTTTTCGGAACGGCCGCCGCGGCCGCTCGGAAACGCGGCAGACGAGGTTGCTGGCCGTCGGCTCAGGGGTCAGAAGCCGTCGGTTGACGTGACCGGCGACGTTCGGCTCGTAAGGAGCCGTTCGCTGGCGACCGCCATAGACGGCTCGGCGCCAGTTGCGGACCTTGTCGGACACAATGACGATCTCTCGCATTCGGCTCGAAGCTGCCATTCGTAGCTCCGTAGCGGCCCCGTGACGCTCATCACCTGAATGAGGTTGGAAACCAGTTATTCCAAAAGTTAGATTGTACACTATGCGCGATTACTTAATTTGATTGTTGGTGCAATGAAGGATCCGCCCCGCCCACCAGCCTGGGCGTAAGCCGGAGCGGGGGTCGAGCCGCTGGGAATGAAGACAGTCGGGGGCCGGTGGAACGTGGACGCTGCTTATCTCTCGGCGCTTTCGGCGCTCGCGGGCTCGGCCATTGGCGGGCTGACGACGGGCCTCGTCACATGGTTGAGCCAGCGCGCGCAGGCTCGAGCCGGACATATCGCGCACGGGTTCTCCCGCCGCGAGGATCTCATCCGCGATTTCATCGTAGCGGCGTCGAAAACTTATGGGGACGCCCTCGTCAGTAACGAGCCGAAGATGCAAGATCTCGTCGATCTTTATGCGATGGTCAGCCGCATGCGCGCTTTGGCCATGTCAGGAAGCGTCGCCGCCGCCGAAAAGCTTCTGCGCGCCATTGTCGCCACCTATTTCGAGCCCAATCGAACGTTGCGCGATCTTCCTGAGGTGCTGCAAAACGGCTCGGGCCTGGATCCCTTGAGAGAGTTCAGCGAGGTGGCGCGCGAGGAGTTGGGCGCCTTCGCATCCTTCTGATCCCGCAGGCCAAATCATCAGACTATCCGACGTCGCCGTCAGTGGGGAGGGTAAACTCGAAGATGGCGCCTCGGAGCGCATTCGCAGTCACCGTCAGCTTTCCGCCATGCGCTTCGACGATCGAGCAGCAGATCGACAGGCCTATGCCCAGGCCGTCGGGCTTCGTCGTATAGAAATCCTCAAAGACGCGTTTCGAATCTTCCGGATCGATCCCTGGACCCGAATCCTGCACTGCGACCGAGATGGAATCGGGCCCGGATTTCGTGGTCTTGATCAGCAATTCTCGCGGTCCGTCGTCGACGTCGTTCATTGCTTCAACGGCGTTGATGCTCAAGTTCAGAAACACTTGTTTCAGCTGGACCAGATTTCCATAAACGAGCGGCAAGTCCTCCGCGAGTTGCGCCTTGACCGAGACGCCGTTCTGCTCCGCTTCAATGCGGGTGATTGCTTTGCTTATGATGCCGCCGCCCGGACGATTTGATCTATCACAATGACTCTAAATCCGAATTTAATATTATAAAAACCTTTTCAACGGCCATGGCGCGCCGGCCCCCGTAGGGTTGCCAAAGTCGCCAGTGGATCGCGCGGAAAGCGTCGCCGTGCAGCTGGGCTCCGGGAGATCGTGCGAGAGACCGTGGGCTGCGGGAGCGTGGCCACGGGGGCGAGCGCGCAGGTTCCGTTGGTCGAGACCGAGGCGGCTTTCGTCTGGCGAAGCGTGAACGCCCAGTTGCCAGGCGGGCGTTCAAAGCATCTGACGATGAGGAGTTGTTCCCGATGGCGGAGATTGAAGTTGCATTCGAACAGATGCTCGCTCGCCGCAAGGGCAAGCCTCCAATGCCGACAGCCGTTGTCCACCCGTGCAGCGTG
>NZ_JBKQOU010000039.1:0-10293 GCF_052145335.1 Rhodoblastus sp. | reverse complement strand
ATTCGCCCTGCACGCCGATGACGAAGTTGTTGATCTGGTAGTTATAGCCAACGAAGCCGCCGCCAATCACGCCATTGTTGGTGCTGTTGTGGCTGAAGGTGTAGGGGTAGCCGGGAACCCAGAGGTTGGCGTTGCCCCAGGAGCCGCCGATGTCGAGACCGCCGTAGAAGCCGGTCCAGGAGTAAACGGGAGCCGGGGCGACGTAGACCGGGGCTTCCTTGCGGGAGGGAAGATCGGCCGCGAAGGCCTGGCCGGCCAGAGCCGCCAGGGCGACCGTGGAAAGCAGGAAATTGCGCATATTCATTCTCCGAAAATTTATCGAACGAGAGTTCGTTCTCTTCTCATGAGCGCCGTTGCGAGCGCAGACGCTGACGATGATCTACACGATTATGGGACCAAGCCCAATCTTTTTGCCGGGGTGAAGTCTTGTTCGGCGGCAGGCGTTGCATTTTAGCTACAGCGGATAGCCCCCACTGCAAGCAGCGCTGGTTCCCGGCCGATCCAAGACTGAGGCAGAACCTCGGTTGAAACCGGCCGCGATTTTGGCGCGGCGAGATAAATCTATCGAGATTGCGTAAAATAAGTCTATCGAAGCGTAGTTAAGATAGATTTACTTTACTCCAGCTTGCCGATGTCGCCCACCGAAAGCCCCACTTCACGGGCCAGATAGACCGGCGCCTCCGTGAAAAGGCCGATGGCGAGCATGATAAGCCTGCGGCGCCGCGTTCCTGGCGATGTCCAGCAAGGCGTTGGCGAATGCGATGCCGGCTGGCCGACCGTCGGCTCCAGGCGGTCTCGCTATTGTCAGTATGGCCGGATGAGCGAATCGTTGGCAGTTCCATGGCGACCAGCGCGCCGGCTTCGGATCCGCGCCGCCGGAAGGCCGCTCGGTCGCCGATTCGCTCTGATTCAGGTCACTGCAGCAGCTTCAGCAGTGCGCGGCCGGCCTTGCTGTGCAATTCCGCGGCGTTGAGCGTGCCGTCCGAATCGACATCGGCGGCTTTGAAACGTCGCTCGACCAGAGTGAGAAATTCGTCCTTCGTCAGGGTTGCGTCCTTGTCGGGGTCGGCGCCGGCGATTTCGTCTTTTTTCAAGCGGACGTGCAGTTCCTTGGCGTCCAGCGTTCCTTCGTGGTCGCGGTCGAGCCGGTCGAACAGGGCGGCGGCGGCGTTTTTCGCTTCGGCCAGATCGACCGATCCGTCCCGATCGGCGTCGAGCCCTTTTGGCAGGCGGGAGCCGGAGACGGCCGGCGCCGTGGCGAAAGCCAGAAGCCCGGCGAGTGCGATCAGCAATGGGCGGCGTGACAGCATGTTTCCCTCCTCGCGACGGTCGGGGCCGCTGCCCTCCGGGGCTGCGACCCGATTATCTATTTATCCTTTTTGGTCCCCCTGGTTCCCGTCGGGGATAATTAACCGTCCGGAAAATGAGGGCGGAGACGATGCAGTGCCGCAGGAACGGATCGAAAACGTGGGAGCACAGAATCAAAGCTTCATTCTGGCGGTGGGGCGGGACGCGCCAGATTTACGGGAATAAGTGTGTTATTTTCGTTGGATATACAGATGATCTAATGTTTAGCGCGAGGGTTTCGCGTTCGGCCCGTCACCCTACCGAAAAAACCGGCCGAGCGCAGGTTAGCGCGATTGCAGCCCTTCCGGGGTTTTCGCGAACCTGCGTCCCTTCGCTTGAAAACGCTGTTGCAGCGCCGACGGGCGCGCTTGCTATTTGATGATTTTGACGATTTCGGCTGCAGTCAGCAGATCCCCGCGGCGGCTGTCATAAGCCGCGTCGAAGCGATGAAGACGGCTTCTGTGCTGGGAGAGGCTGTGGGAGTGGGAGTTGAGGTAGTGATCCTTGAACTCCGCAAACCTCTCCAGTTTCGTGATCAGGAATTTCGCGACGCTGTAATGCGCCGCCTCATGATTGAGGTCAAAACCTTCGAATCTCACCTCCTTCACGCCGGCGCCCTCCTGGACGAGCGATTTGGAATGCTCCGAAAGCCCTTTGTAGGAAGCTTCGAGAATGCTCCACATCTGCAGGATTTCGCAAACTTCCTTCACTTCCGGCGGATCTTTTTTCTCCGTGAACGGAATGTCGGTGAACTTCCAATGCAGGCCCCACGTGTGATCGTCAACGATGGCGTCTTTCACAAAGCCCGGGTCGATGGCGCCGCCGGCGCCCAGTTTCTCATGAATGTCCGCCAGCATCACCAAAATGAGCTTTTCGCCATCCGACAATTTCATGATCGATTCCCCTACCGTTCTTGAAGCGCCAGCTTAGCCGCTGACACGGCTGTCCTGAAGCGTTGTTTCGACATTCCGCCTGCGCGGCCAGCGCATCGACGAGGCTCATGAGTAGCGGCGCCGACAGGCCCGCCGATGCGTTGCCATTGACTTTAAAAAACCTGCTGATTCCGATGTGTCAGAATTGGCGGAAGACCAGGATCCACCAGCAGTCGTACGAACGAAAAATCGAAAGCAAATCAATGATCTTGCTTGCGGTTCGGACCATATTCCGGACCTTGTGTCAAGTTTAGCGTCCCGCGTCGCCCTGAGTCGAGGCGCCGCCCCCATCATTCGCGGAGGGTCGAAATCGCCGCTTCGGCGCGACACGATAGCCCATAAAGGACGATTGCGGCCGCCGTGGAGACATTGATCGAATTAGCCATGCCGCGCATTGGAATTTCGATGACGGCGTCGGCGAGATCGACCACTTCCTGCGAGACGCCATCGAATTCGCCGCCGAGGACAAGGCACACCGGGAAGTTCGGCGTGAACGCTTCAGGCCGAACGCTATTGGACGCCAATTCGACAGCTGCAATCTGATATCCATCGGCCTTGGCGCGTACGACCGCCTCCATGGCCGTTTTTTCCTGCGACCACGGCGTCCAGAATTGCGTTCCACACGCGGCCTGACCCAAGTTGCGTTTGCGCAAGTCGACTTCAGCCCCGGTGATCACGAGTCGCTCGGCCAGCATCGCATCGCAAAGCCGGAAGATCGCGCCGATGTTATAGGCCTGGGTCACCCGGTCGAGCACCACCATGATCGGCAAGCGCGGTTTTGCCGCAAAAACATCCCGATCGCACTTGGATCTGCGCAATTCCGCAGTCGGCAAAACCAGATGCCGTGGCTCTCTGCTCATGTTGCCTCGCGGTTGAGCGGCGTCAGGGAAACGCCAGTTTGAGCAGTGGCGTCAGCGTGAGTCCCAGTTCAAAACATTGCGGATTACAGCAAAAGGCCCCGGGAAAACACCCGGGGCCGGTTTCGTGCATTTGCTGACTTAGTAGCCCATTCCCATGCCGCCGCCCGGCGGCATTGCCGGCTCGTCCTTCTTGGGAGCCTCGGTGATCGTCGCCTCGGTGGTGACGATCAGGCCGGCGATCGACGCGGCGTCCTGGATGGCGGTGCGCACGACCTTGGTCGGGTCGATGATGCCGAGCTTGACCAGATCGCCATATTCGCCGGTTTGCGCGTTGTAGCCGAAGGCGTAGTCCTGCGATTCGAGCAACTTGCCGACAACGACCGCGCCGTCGTCGCCGGCGTTGTCGACGATCTGGCGCGCGGGCGCCTGGATCGCCTTGCGGACGATGTCGACGCCAGTCTTCTGGTCCGCGTTCTGGACTTTTACGTCCGCCAGCGCCCGGATGGCGCGAAGCAGGGCGACGCCGCCGCCCGGCGACACGCCTTCTTCCACCGCTGCGCGAGTGGCGTTGAGAGCGTCGTCGACGCGGTCCTTCTTTTCCTTGACTTCGGTCTCTGTCGAGCCGCCGACGCGAATGATCGCGACGCCGCCCGCCAGCTTGGCGAGACGCTCCTGCAGTTTTTCGCGATCGTAGTCGGACGTGGTTTCCTCGACCTGCGCCTTGATCTGGGCGATGCGGCCTTCGATGTCCTTCTTGTCGCCGGCGCCGTCGACAATGGTGGTGCTTTCCTTGTCGATGCGGATTTTCTTGGCGCGTCCGAGCATCTCCAGGGTCACGTTCTCGAGCTTGATGCCGATTTCCTCGGAAATGACCTGGCCCTTGGTGAGAATGGCGATGTCCTCAAGCATGGCCTTGCGGCGGTCGCCGAAGCCGGGGGCCTTGACGGCGGCGATCTTGAGGCCGCCGCGCAGCTTGTTGACGACGAGCGTCGCCAAAACCTCGCCCTCGACATCTTCCGAGACGATCACCAGAGGCTTGCCGGTCTGGACGACCGCTTCGAGCACCGGCAGGATCGCCTGTAGCGAAGAAAGCTTCTTCTCGTGAATCAGAACGTAGGGCTCGTCGAACTCGGCGACCATCTTCTCGGCGTTGGTGATGAAATAGGGCGAGAGATAGCCGCGGTCGAACTGCATGCCCTCTACGACGTCGAGTTCAGTCTCGAGGCTTTTCGCCTCTTCGACCGTAATGACGCCTTCGTTGCCGACCTTCTGCATTGCCTTGGCGATCATGTCGCCGATCGATTTGTCGCCATTCGCCGAGATGCCGCCGACCTGGGCGATCTCGTCATTCGAGGTGACCTTCTTCGAATTCTTCTTGAGATCGACGACGATGGCTTCGACAGCCAGATCGATGCCGCGCTTCAAATCCATCGGGTTGAGACCGGCGGCGACGGCCTTGGCGCCTTCGCGCGCAATGGCGGCTGCAAGAACAGTCGCGGTCGTGGTTCCGTCGCCTGCGGCGTCATGCTGCTTGTTGGCGACTTCGCGCACCAGTTGCGCGCCGAGGTTCTCAAAACGGTCGGCGAGTTCGATCTCCTTGGCGACGGTGACGCCGTCCTTGGTGATGCGTGGCGCGCCATAGGATTTTTCGATGACGACGTTGCGGCCTTTCGGCCCCAGCGTGATTTTCACCGCGTTGTTCAGGATTTCGACGCCGCGCAGTATGCGGTCGCGCGCGTCGGTGGAGAAACGAATGTCTTTGCCGGCCATAGTGGTTCAACTCCGAAAGAAAAATCTTGGGTTTTCGAGAAAAGCGGGTTGGTTCAGCCAACCACGCCCAGAATGTCGCTTTCCTTCATGATCAGCAGTTCCTGACCGTCGATCTTGACCTCGGTCCCCGACCATTTGCCGAACAGGACGCGATCGCCTGCTTTCACGTCGAGAGGGACGAGAGCGCCGGCTTCGTCGCGAGCGCCGGGCCCGACGGCGACGACTTCGCCTTCCTGCGGCTTTTCCTTGGCGGTGTCGGGGATGATGATGCCCCCTTTGGTCTTTTCTTCGCCCTCAAGGCGTCTGAGCACAATCCGGTCATGAAGGGGTCGGAACGCCATGTTGTTTTCCTTGATCAGGCCTCGGGCAGACTTCGCTGAAAGGACGGTCGCCGATGGACCCGGGTTTCTTCCTGTTGGCACTCACCTGTCGTGAGTGCTAACGCGCCCACCACATGGGCATGCCGCCGCTGCGCGTCAAGACGTCGCAAGACAGTTTCACGAAATCTCACGGGAATAGACAGGAAAGTTTAGCACAACGGACGGCGCTCTTCGTTCGAATGTTTAAGTCTTCGGTCAAGATAAAAAATACCAGCTTGCGATTCTGGTAATAAAGGCGTAAATCTTTGATCGCTGATTTTCGAAGATCAATCCGGATTTGACTTCGGCTCGTTTTTTTTGAGCGCATGCTCCATTGAGGCGGATGGCTGTCGACGAAGGCGCCACCGGTTCCCGTCGCGCGGCCGCCGTGATCCAGGCGCTGCAAATCGATCGAACCCGATGTCCGACGCAACGGTCCCCGGCCGCCGTTGGACGCCTCGATTATCATGTCCGTTCCGCTGGTTATTCTGAGGATTCCCGTCGAGCACGGGCTTCAAATCCGACCATCGACGGGACCGAAATTACTGCTCGACAGTTCAGCGCCGAGGTCGAAAGCGCCTACGGCCTCAGCAAGTGAACCTGCTTCAGGTGAGCCGGCTCCAGGCGAGCCCGCTCAATTTGTGCAGGCCCAGGAAACGACGGCTCTCCGAACCTGAGCCTTTAAATTCAAGGACAGTCTATGAAACCTGAACATAATAACCGGTCGCGGAGCCGCCCGACGGGCGCCCGTCGCGACTCCAACCCGCTGACCCGCACCTACGATTCGAATGGGCCTGACGTCAAAATACGCGGAACGGCGCGGCACGTGGCCGAAAAATATCTGCAATTGGCGAGAGACGCTCATACCGGCGGCAATCCCGTCGCGGCGGAGAACTATCTCCAGCACGCCGAGCATTATTTCAGGCTGATCGCAGCCGCTCAGGCGGGGCCCCGTGCGGCGGGAGAACCCCATCCGGACGATTTCGAAGCTGAGAACGGCGACGGCGGATTGCCCGATCGTTTCGCTCTGCCCGTAGAGCCGGCCGCGCAGCTCTTCGCCGTTGAAACCGGAACTTATCCCCGAAAAGTTGGCTGAGTTTCCCGGGCGGATGGCCGTCGGCGCGTTGTTTTTCGACCTCCATTTCGACGACCGACCGGCAAAAATGACAACGTCCCGCCTCCGAACGAGGATGGGGCGCCTATCCCGATGGGGATACCGCGAAGTCATGGGGATACCGCGAAGTCTTGCCGTCGCGCAGAAAGTGACGCCAAAGCCCGCCAAGGGGCATCCGCTGGCGGGACGCCTCTCCGATAACGGCGCCGCCGCCCGCCCTGGGAGCTAAAGGGTCAGAGATAGGCCTCGCCGTCCTTGGCGCAACGCATCTCGGACAGTCGCCAGCCGGGACGCTCTTTCAGCCATTCGACTGCGCCGACCATGCCGGCCTTCAACATGCACTGGATTTCGTTGTCGGCGTCGAGCGGTCGCTCATGCGCTCGCAATGGCCGGAAGCGTCGCAGGCTAGGAAGGCGACGGAATAATGCTTCTCGGCGTTGAATTCCTGCGCATGCCCCCGCTCCGCGAGGCAGACGAGCGCAACTAGCGTCGCGACGAAGACGAACCAGATTTTAACGAGCATGGCGACCCCCTTGCCGACCGAATGTTTCTCGAAAACGACCGCCCAATTCTCGGTCTTCTCGGTGAGCATAGGCTGGAAGACGGCTTCCTCGCTGTGTATCAGTTCACATGCTGCGGGACTTTGGCGTTGCGTGCGTCGCGCTCGGTTGCGGCCTCGTTCGTGCGGCGCCTCGAAGCCCGGAGATTTCGCCTTCCCGCGGTAGAAACGCCTGATCCGACCGGTCCCACAAAAGCGACGACAATTTCCTCAGACGTTCGGTCCGAAATCGAGTTCGCCAGCGTTGGCTCCGGCGACGGAGAAAGCAAATCCCTCACGGCTTTTTCAATCATGTTCGTGCCTTCAAAAATCCATTGGGACTGTTGAGGAATCGGGAGTTTTTGCGCTGTTTGTTTATCTTTTTGACGGAAGGGCGGCTCATTCAACTTTTTTGGATCATCAATGCTGCGTTGACCATGATTGTCGCCTATCTCGTTTGGCACAGATATGGCGCATCGCGAGAGCCAAATTGGCACACGCGTTATAAAAACGATTATAAATCAGAATGTTAGAGTGGCTGGGAGACCTGGATTCGAACCAAGATTAACGGAGTCAGAGTCCGCTGTTCTACCGTTGAACTATCCCCCACCGGGCTTATCGCCGCTGGTCGGGTTGACATAGCCAAGAGCAGCCTGGAGCGCAACCCCCTTTGAATGCTTCGCGGCAGGAGTTGCGCCTTCCTCCGAGATTCCCTGGTCACAAATCGCTTGTCGGGCCGGTCCTGCCGGCCTTATGCTGGCGCTTTAATGAACATGCGCGGTTTTCGCGCGGGAGAGAAACATTTGGCGTTGGTGAACGCGACTGGAGCGCAGAATGCGCTCGCCGAGCCTGTTGCGGCGCGTCTGCAACGGTACGGCGACGGCAAGACCTATGCCTCGCGCGCTCCCGCCACCTATGCCGCGCTCGATCTCGGCACCAACAACTGCCGGCTTCTGGTCGCGCGCCCGATTCGCGATCGGGAATGTCTTGGCGACGAAAACTTTCGCATCGTCGACGCCTTCTCCCGTATCGTGCGGCTCGGCGAAGGTTTGAGCCAGACCGGACGCCTGAGCGAGGAGGCGATTCGCCGTACCATCGACGCGCTGCTGATCTGTCGCGACAAGATGATGGCGCGTAGCGTAACCCGCGCGCGGCTGATCGCCACCGAAGCATGCCGCGCCGCGGAAAACGGCCTGGAATTCGTCGAAAGGGTGCGCGAGCAAACCGGCCTGAAGCTCGAAGTCATCAGCCGCGAAACCGAGGCGCACCTGGCCGCCGCGGGATGCGCCTCTTTGGCCGATGCGGCGGCGAAAGCCGTGGTTCTGTTCGACATTGGCGGCGGTTCGTCGGAAATCGTCTGGCTGGGCGGGGGCGTGGGGCAAAGCAGCGAACGCATTCGCCATTGGACTTCGCTGCAGCTTGGAGTCGTGACCCTGGCCGAGCGTTTCGGCGGCGCGGAAGTATCTTTCGCCCAGTTCGACGCGATGACGGACCTGGTGGTCTCCGAATTGCAGCATTTCATCGATTCCGCCTCACGGGAGGAAAGGTGCCATCGTTTCCATCTGCTCGGCACGTCGGGCACGGTGACGACGCTGGCCGGCGTCCATCTCAACCTGCCGCGTTACGACCGGCGCCGGGTCGATGGGCTTTGGATGTCCCATATCGAAATCGACGCGGTGATGAACCGGCTGCGCCGGATGTCCTTTGCGGAAAGGTCGCAAAATTCCTGCATCGGACCGGACCGCGCCGATCTGGTGCTGGCCGGTTGCGCCATCCTCCAGGGCATCCGCCGCTCGTTCCCGTCGGAGCGCATCCGCATCGCCGATCGAGGGCTGCGTGAGGGAATGCTGCTGGAACTCATGCGCGCCGACCATTCCTTTACCGTTTGAATCCGACAAAACTGTTCAAGCGCGGCTTTTCCGGCTACGGGAAGCGGTCGGCGCCGAGTTTCGCGCCGGTTGGATAAGGGGCGCAATCAGTGAAAAAACCCACCGGCGGATCGGGCGGCGAAGGCGGGCGCGGGTTGAAGACTCGGGTAAAAACCGCTCGCAAACGCACGCTTTCCTCGACTTTGTGGCTGCAGCGGCAATTGAACGACCCCTATGTCGCGCGGGCCAAACGCGAGGGCTGGCGCTCGCGCGCCGCCTTCAAATTGCTGGAAATCGATGAAAAATATCAACTTCTGCAACTGGGTCAGCGAATCATCGATCTCGGCGCGGCGCCGGGCGGCTGGTCTCAGGTGGCGGCGAAAAAAGTCCGGTCCCGGGATGGGCGCGGCAAAGTGGTGGGCATCGACCTGCTCGACATCGAACCGATAGCCGGCGTGGATTTCGCGGTGCTGGACTTTCTTGCCGACGACGCTGCGGAAAAGCTCAAAGCCATGCTCGGCGGCCCGGCCGACGGCGTGCTTTCCGACATGGCGGCCAATACCACCGGGCATAAGCAGACCGATCACCTGCGCATCGTCCATATCGCAGAACTGGCCGCCGATTTCGCTGGCGAGGTGTTGAAGCCCGGCGGCTATTTCCTGTGCAAATTGTTTCAGGGCGGCGAAACCGCCGATCTGGTGAATCGGCTCAAGCGCGACTATGCCGTGGTGCGCCATATCAAGCCGCAGTCGAGTCGCGCCGGTTCGGCGGAGCTTTATGTTTTGGCGATAGGTTTTCGCGCCGCGCCAAAAGCCGATCCAATTCCGAATCTCGCGGACGATGGCCAGATTTAGGTCAGAAACGAATGCCATTCGCATGAGGCGAGTCGCGGTCAGAAAGAGCATAAATGCAGAAAGCCCGGCCAGACGGCCGGGCTTTCTTCGATACGCCGCGAAGGCGAATTAATCTCAGTACTTGGCGACAACGGGTTCCGGAGCGCCAAACTTGTACGCCAAGCCGGCGCGGAAGACGTTGTCCGTGAGGGTCGTGCGATAATAGCCGCCGGAGAGATTGCCATCGAAAAAGGCGTTGTTGCTGTTGCCGAAGTTGTAATAGCGATATTCGAGACGGCCGGTCCAGTTGTTGGTGAAGGCATATTCGAAGCCGCCGCCGACATCGTAGCCGGTGCGGGTGTTCGAACGGCTGATGCCATAGCCGGTGCTCAGGTTGTAGAGATCAGCCGACTGCTGGTCCCAGGCCACGCCGCCGATGGCGTAGATCAGGGCGCGATCCCAGCCAAATCCAGAATAGCCGAGACGGCCGTCGATCGAGGCGATCCAGTCCTGGTTGAAACTGGACTGATAGACGTAGTTGTTCAGGCCGAGCGGTCCGGAGGTGTAACGGGAGTTGCCGTTGCCGGTGCCGTCGAATTCGCCCTGCACGCCGATGACGAAGTTGTTGATCTGGTAGTTATAGCCAACGAAGCCGCCGCCAATCACGCCATT
>NZ_JBKQOU010000038.1:0-4669 GCF_052145335.1 Rhodoblastus sp. | reverse complement strand
TAAAATGAGTACGTTAACGATCAACCCACTATTCGGCGAATTGGTCCGCGCCAGCAGCGGGCGCAAGCGTTTGCTTGCCACAATTTTTGTTGGCGTCAATGTTCTCACCTGGATCACATTTTCGTTCGTGCCCCGTTCCTATCAGGCATCCGCACTGATTCAGATAAATTTTGCGCCAAGCTATGATTCCGACTCGAAAAGAGACGCTGAAGCCATTTTGCGTGACGAGCAATACTTGAATTCCCAGACCGCGATCATCCACAGCGAACACGTGATCAGAGACGCAATTTCAGCTGTTGGTCCAAGCCGCCTCTATGAACCCGATGCGGACATTGTCCACAAAATAAGAACAGCGGCGGGATACATTGTGCCCCAGTGGATTTGGTCTGCCACTTCCGCTTGGGATGCCCGACCATACATTGGGTCTGTCAGTTTTCCAGCTTCCGCTGACGCGGCAGACGCGCCGCCAGCTGACAAAATTCGATCTGACGAGGCGTTTCTGAAAGCTTCGGCCGCGCTCTCCGTTCACCCGGAGCCGAAAACCGATCTTATTCGCGTGTCGTTTTCCCACCCCGACCGTCAGATCGCCGCGGAATTTGTGAACGCGCTGGTGCAAATGTATCTCAGCAGACATGTGCAGCTTATGTCCCAATCAAACGCCTCGGCATTTATGGAAAGCGAGAGAAAAAAATACGAATACGATTTCGACGTTGCATCCCTGACATTGAACCGGTTTTCGGTTAAAAACAATATGTATTCAATCGAGGAGCAGTTGCGTCTTGCCCTCGATCGCCGCAAAGAGATCCAATCAAATATGGAGCATACACTTGGACGCATCGCACAGTTGCAGGCCGAAATTAGAGAGACAAGCCAGCAGCTTGTTGCCTTAAAACTTAACAATCTTTCACCGCAACTGGCTGAGCTTGCTCGCAAAGGCACGCAAAACGCGGGCGGCGCGCAAAACCAAGGTCACGTAAATAGTGATTTAACAGGTCCAATTCCAACTCACGATCCCCCGTTGCTGCTCGTCCGTGTTTACCAAGAAACAGCACAATCGCTCGTCAATAAGAACGCCGAACTGGTCGGGTTGCGAGAGCTTATTGCGCAGCAAAAGCAAGCTTACGATGCAATAAATCACGAACTATCGGATGTGTCCGCGCAGCGCGCCCAATTCGAGCAGTTGAGGCGAAACGTGGAGTTAGCCAAACAGAGCGCTAACAGCTTCGCGTTGAAGGAAATCGAACAGCGAACCGAGCTTGCGCTCGGCGCGCAGAAGTTACTGCGTTTAGAAGTCGTGCAAGAGGCAACGGCTCCATTGAAACCAGGCTTCCCGACGAGAACCGTTATAATCACATCGGGTTTGTTGCTCTCGATCGTCGCAATGGCGGGCGTCGCGGGAAGGCTGCTGGTCGTTGGTCGACGGAAGCCAGCCACCAGTAAAATAATTGCGTCGACAGTTACACAGATGTCGACATTGAAAGCTGGTCCGGTTTGACAGCCCGTTTATGAAGTCCGGCTCGGCCTGAGTCCCTTGACAGAGGGATTCGGGCGCGGGTGTTTGTCGATGACACGCGAGGCGGGAATGCAGGAGGATCTTGTCGCGACTTCGTAGATGTTGCGCCCTCCTGGGCAAGAGCTTTGGTGTCATCATCAAGGTCATCTAAAAGCAATGAGGAAAGATATGGCTCTATATCCTGAGGTGAAATGGTTCGGGTTTGATCGCGTTGATGGGACTATTATGTTTTTCAACTACGTCAACAGCCTTTGTTTCGCCGAGGCCATTGTGCTCGACTACGGAGCCGGGCGCGGCGAATATTTTCATGACGACGAATGCGACTATCGCCGCAATCTTCGCATTTTAAGAGGAAAAGTCGCAAAGGTGATAGGCGTCGACATCGACAAAGCAATTTATGCTAACAAAGCTGTCGATGAAACATATTTGATTTCGCCGGATGGGCGAATACCGCTCAACGACGCATCGTTGGATATCATTTTAGCCGACTGGGTGTTTGAGCATATCGCTGATCCAGCCTCAATCGTTGCGGAATTCAAACGCGTACTGAAGCCAGGCGGGTACATCTGCGCGCGGACTCCGAATAAGTTTGGGTATATCGCCTTAGGCGCTAGGGTTATTCCGGAATCGTTTCATAATTTCGTTCTCAAAATTGTTCAACCTGAGCGGAAAGAAGATGACGTATTTCCAAAAGTTTATATGATGAATACCAGGTACGATCTAAGCAAGGTGTTTGCGACCGAAGAATTTGATCTGCTGACATTCTGCTCGGACGCGGCTCCGAGTTATGCCGGAAACAGCGCGATTCTGCTCCATTTGTTTAAACTTATTCACATTTTCATGCCGGAGCCGCTAAAGACCATCAGACTTGTTTTTGCTCGTAAACGCTAATCGTTTGCGCAGCGACAATCACCAGCCCTTTGACGAGTTCGCGCGGGGAACGGGACGTTGAGGTTCAGCATGATCTCATCGCGACTTGGGCGGGCCGCGCTTCCTTTTTCATTTCTTTTTCGACATCATCTCATCTCGCCCTGCTCAAACAAAAGCCGGGCGCGCTGGATCAGGCGTCAAGCAGCTCGCCGTGGCCAAAGTCGAGCGCCGCCCCGCGCGATGAATGTTATTGCATGATGGGCCGGAGCGCCACTGCTGGGGTGGCCGGCGAAGCATCCGGATTGCGCAAGCTCCTTTAGCCACTTGACCTGAACGCCCTTCAACTCCCGAATTCCGACCGCCAGCGATCATATGTGACCTCTGTCACGCATATCGATTTTGCCATCCTTCTGTCCTCCGTCCGGTCCGAAAACCATACTTCAGGGAGGACCACTCACCACTCGCGTGACCTGTGCCTGCGAGCGCAAAGCGCAAGAACCGGATATGAGACCAATCGCCGAATGTCCATGTGCGCCGTTATCATTTTCATCGCGAAGCGCATCGGGCCCTCCTCGCGATATTCCGCGAGATCGCTGCCGTTCCCATCGCTGGATGGGCGCTTGCCCTTCCGCCCGCCGATGGTCGCGGTCGCAACCGGCGGAGTCCGCGTTCATTTTTCTCCTTTCAGGACCTGCAGGATCTTGATCACCGTCGGCCACGATAGGCGCTGATTGATCTGCAGCCAGGCCTCGCCCCCGTCCAGATCCTCGAGATTGAATGAAGGGATCGAACCAAGGCCGGCGTCGCCTCGCTCTTCGGCGGGAAAGACTGACTCGTCATGGTCGGCGACGTTCGAGCGCGGCTCGGCGCGCATGGACGGGCCCATGCCTTCGGCGACGACGTTCAGCTTCGGGGCCGCCTCTTTGTCGCTTGAGCCGGGCGAAAGGGTCGGAGCGGCGGCGGTCGGCGCCAATTCTTCGGGACTGACGCCGAGAATCGCGCTCAAAGCGCTCAGGATGCGCGGGCGGGGAATGGATCGACCCGCACGGTAGTGCGACAGGTTCACCGGATTGAATTTCTTGTCGGGGAGCTGCTCCCGCAAAAGCCTGGCCGTTTCCGTGACCGTGAGCCCCCTTGCGGCCATCAACGCACGCAATCGTTCGGCGAGCAGGCGCTTGCGCAGCGCACTGTGCGCGTCTTGTTCAGTTGCAGGCGAAATCGCCATATTCATCGCCACTCCATCCCTCTTTGCAGATCTGCAATATAAGTTGTCAAATTCATGCTGATTGGCTATGATATTGTTAGGTATGACAGCTTACACCGCAGCATCGCTTGTCAACAACACGAATTATCACGCTAATTCAATTACTTTTTAGTTCACGGCCAATTTCTAACGCTACGCTTATGCATGACGGTTACGCTAAAGGTTTCACGTGGGCTTAGCATTATTATGTCTGGACCGGATATTAGGCGCTTTCATTTGCGCTCATGTTAACTCAGCCGTAAGAAGGAGAGCGCCATGCGATCCGCTAAAGTTCAAATGCTGCTCTTAAGACGATCGCGGAATGGTCAAGCCGACCTAGTTCTCCGCGCGAAAGTCGGTTCTCAGCATGCAGAGCAAATAAAATCGATTCTGGCAGATATGGTCGCGCCCAATGAGGCCTCCTCCCCTCTCAAACCCGGTTCAAGGATCGTGCCTTAATTAAGGTAGCAGATTAGTCGCGCCGCCGCGTGTCGTCAATGAGCGCCGCGTTCCATAGACGCTATTGGCGTCGCCGGAACGGAGGCATTTCGATCGCTCTTGCATTCATAAGTATCTAAGCTGGAACGCGTTTAAGTATATACGTAGGAGCAAGCTCGATGTTGTATGTATAGGAGTTAGCTCGATGCCATCTGCTTACGAGCGTTATAATATTACTAACACCAACCCCACTGATGCGACGTCTTTAAAATGCTCAACCTCGCGGCGCGATGCGATTATCGTCGTCGAAAAAGACAATTTTCTTCGCGACTGTCTTGTGCTGACGGCAAAGGTCTATGCCGAAGCAGACGCTAGCGCCTTTGCAAGCCTTGCCGGATTAGTGGAGCGCGCCTTCGATCCTGACGCGACAGTTTTGCTCCTGTCGATCATCTCTCTCGATGATAGCGAAACGGCGAGGGAGTTCTCCATGCTTTTGAACATGACGCCGCAGCTCAAAACTTTAGTTCTTGCGCAAAGCGACGATCCGGATCGGGCGCTCGCCGCTTTTAGCCATGGCTCCAATGGTTTTGTCTCCACAAGCGCGG
>NZ_JBKQOU010000037.1:0-4010 GCF_052145335.1 Rhodoblastus sp. | reverse complement strand
GGTCTCATCCCCAACATGCCCGAGCCCCGCCTCCGACCCCTCCTCATCAGATTCGGAGAAATGATCAATCAAAACAGTCTCCTAGCATGCGCCCTAATAGCTGCCGAAAAATGAGGGGATTCATGAGGAAGATGCTGACAGGCGAATGGCGCGTGAAGGTGGAGGCCGGCTGATGGCGCTTAGCTTCCGGCAGCATGATCCGGTGCGCGATGGCGTCCTCGAGGTCGAGGAGCATCATCCGAACTTCGTCGAGGTCTATTTCGTACCGCCGGAGCACAGTCTGCTCGCGGCCAGTCTCGACCCGACGCAGGCGAAGAGCTATCGGACCAAGCTGCTGGACATCAACGGGCAGCACAGGTTTTTGACAATCCATCCGATCAGCACGTTCGGAGACAAGTCTGATTTCCTGAAACCGAAATATGGCCGGATCGAGCGGATCACGCTCGATGGCACGGACATCGTCTTCCCCGGCGGCGACGATGGCGGCGTGCCGACGACGCCCGAAGGCGTGCTGGAAGTGCTGGAAGAACTGCCCCCCGCCTTCACCAAGGACTACGCCTACGGGCTCGGCCTGGCGAAGCCGTACCGATTCATCATCGATGCGGTGGAAGAACTGTCGGACTGTACCGAGATTGTGATCACAAGCGACCATCCCACTGGCCCCGACCAGCAGAACAGTCAGTTTTTCTACATCGCGAAGAAAGACTTCGAGCAGGCGCGACGCGCCATGAACAGCATCGACAGCCTTTCCCAGTCCGCCGTCCGCGCGGTCAAGGAGACCACGGCCTACAACATTCTGGCAGAGCGGCTCGGTATGCCGACGCAGAATCCGAAGGCGGGCCGTCATCCCTATCGAAAGCTTTTCACCGCGGTGGCGCAGGGCCAGGAGGAACTGTCCGAGGAGGATCAGAACGCTGTCATCAGAGCGCTCAGCAGTCATGCCGCCAGCATAGCCGAAGTGCAACCGGAGAAACTCGCGAAGCTGCGCGGTGACATCGAGCTTGTGACTCTGGAAGCATTGATCAAGCGATATGAGGAGATGCTGGGCGAGAAACTCGTCGAGGGCCGCTGGCAGGCATTCTTCAACGAAAATCCGTTTATTCTGAACATGGCCTTTGGCTATCCCGTCATCAAGGTTCGGGATCAGGCTTCGGTCGGCGGTCGGAAGCTGTCAGGCGACGGCGAGAAAATCACGGATTTTCTGGTCAAAAACAGCCTGACCAACAATACGGCCATCTTCGAAATCAAGACCCCGCAGACCGCGATCCTCAACAAGACGCCGTTTCGCGAAGGTGTTTTCACGCCATCGGCCGACCTCTCGGGATCGATCAATCAGGCGTTAGATCAAAAATATCACTTTCAAAAGCAGGTTGCCCAGATCAAGGACAATACGCGACTTTACGATCTTGAGTCTTATGCCGTGCATTGCTGTCTTGTCATCGGCAAGACGCCCGAAGGCGATGACCAAAAGAAATCGTTCGAACTGTTCCGGAGGAACTCCAAAGACGTGGAGGTCGTGACATTCGATGAGCTGCTCGAGAAGCTCAAGCAGCTCAGCGTCTTTCTGCGGGCTACTGAAGAGCCTGCCACACTTCAAGAATTGAAAGGCGATGCCAATGGCTAAGAAGCACATCGAGATGGCGATCGCCTACGATTTCGACGGCACGCTCGCCGACGGCAACATGCAGGAACACCAGTTCCTGCCGGAAATCGCCATCGCGCCCGCCGACTTCTGGGCCGAGGTCAAGCGCGTCACCAGGGAGCAGCAGGCGGACGAGGTCCTCGTCTACATGAACCTCATGCTGCGGAAAGCCGACGCGGCCCGCGTTCCGGTGCGGCGCGAAGACTTCAAGGCGCGTGGACGCGCGATCCAGCTCTTTGAAGGGGTGGAGGACTGGTTCGACCGGATCGACGCCTACGGTCGTGACAGGGGCGTCCGTATCGAAAATTTCGTCATTTCGTCGGGCAACGCCGAAATTCTTGCCGGCACGCCGATCGCGTCCAAGTTCCAACAGATCTACGCGTCAAAATTCATGTTCGACCAGAACGGCGTCGCCGCCTGGCCGGCGCTCGCGGTGAACTACACCACAAAGACCCAATACCTTTTCCGAATCAACAAGGGCGCCCACGACCTCGCCGACAACGCCAGGGTAAATGAGTTCGTCGAGAAACGTGACCGGCCCATCCCGTTCGAGAACATGGTGTTCATCGGCGACGGATCGAGCGACATCCCCTGTTTCCGTCTCGTCAAGGAGCAGGGCGGGCTGTCGATCGCCGTCTACAAGCCGAGGGCCAAAGGCGCCTTGTGCAAGGCGAACAAGTACCTCGAGGACGGCCGCGTTCACGCGGTCGCGCCCGCCAACTACTCGGCCGGCGACAAGCTCGACCAGATCATCAAGGCGCACATCGACGCTGTCGCGGCGCGCTCCGCGTTGCGGAACCTGCTCGCCGATGAGGCGCCATGACCTTCGACGCCGCCGAGAAGCACCAGTCGCAGATCCCCGCCTTGCAACTGCTCGTGGCTCTGGGCTTCGAGCCGCTCTCGCAGGAGCGGGCGCTCGGGCTGCGCGGCGGGCGGATGCGGAATGTCGTGCTTGACGACGTGCTGGCCGACGCGCTTCTGCGCATCAACAGGTTCACCTATCGCGGCAAGGAGTACCCGTTCGACCTCGCTGATGCCCACGAGGCGATCCGCCGGCTGAAGCCCACACCCGACAAGCTCAAGGGCATCAGGGGGACGAACCAGGACATCTACGACACGCTGGTGCTCGGCACGACGATCACGAAGACGATCGACGGCGACAGCAAGAGCTATTCGTTTCGCTTCGTCGACTGGGAGGAGCCGCGAAACAACGCCTTCCACGTCACGGCCGAATGCGCGGTCGAACGAACGGGAAGCACGCAAACCAAACGCTGCGACATAGTCGCCTTCGTCAACGGCGTTCCCGTCCTCGTCATCGAGAACAAGCGCCCTACCGAAAGCCTGAAGAAGGCGGGAAGCCAGCTCATCGGCTACCAGGGCGAGGATAACATCCCGCAGCTCTTCCACTTCGCCCAACTGCTCATGACGATGAACCGGCAGGAGGCGCGTTACGCCACGATCGGCACGCCCCAGAAGTTCTGGCAGGCGTGGCGCGACGAGGAGGACAAGGACGAAGCAATCGAGCCGCTCGCCAACTGCGCCTTGAGTGGGGCCGAACGGGACGCGCTGTTCTCCGGCGACCTCGCCTCCGCGCGTCCGTTCTTCGACTCGCTCGCCGCAAAAGGCCCGCGCGCCGTCACCGCGCAGGACCGCACGCTATACGCTCTGAGCCGGCCCGAGCGGCTGCTCGATCTCATCCGTCGCTACACCGTTTTCGACAGGGGCGCGCGAAAAGTCTGCCGCCACCAACAGTTCTTCGGCATTCGCCGGGCGCTCGAACGGCTGAAGCAGTTCGACATCCATGGCGTGCGCAAGGGCGGCGTGATCTGGCACACGCAGGGCTCGGGAAAGTCCCTGACGATGGTGATGCTGGGCAAGGCGCTGGCGCTCGACACAACCATCGTCAACCCCCGCATCGTCATCGTCACCGATCGCGATGACCTCGACAAGCAGATCAAAGGCACGTTCAAGGCCTGCGACATGGAGCCGATCCGCGCGACCAGCGGCGCGCACCTGTGCGACCTCATCCACGAACGCAAGCCGCTCGTCACGACCATCATCAACAAGTTCGACGGCGCCCTGCGCAGCCGGGAGTTGATCGACACCGACCGCAACCTGTTCGTTCTTGTCGACGAGAGCCACCGGACCCAGACGGGCCGCTTCGGGGGCCACAGCCAGTTCGCCGGCAAGATGCGGTGTCAATGGTCATCGAAGGGGGACCCCGGGTTTGCATTGAATAGGGGCTCTGACGCACTTTTGATGACGCTCGTCACGTTACGCCGATGACGCGCGCTTGGAGGAGATCGAGTTTTCCTCGCCCATACATCTGGCGCTTGACCAGCTTGAGCTTGCAGATCTGGCCTTCGGC
>NZ_JBKQOU010000036.1:0-6624 GCF_052145335.1 Rhodoblastus sp. | reverse complement strand
TTTTCCGGCTTATTTCTTGCCGAAGGACATGTTGCCGAAGCGCGAGTTGAAGCGCGACAGGCGGCCGCCGCGGTCGAGCAATTGCTGCGAGCCGCCGGTCCAGGCCGGATGGGTGTTGGGATCGATATCGAGGTTCAGCGTGTCGCCTTCCTTGCCGAAGGTCGAGCGGGTGATGAACTCGGTTCCGTTGGTCATGACGACCTTGATGGTGTGGTATTCGGGATGGATGTCGGACTTCATGGCGAAAAACCTTGCGGCTGCGGTCCCTGACGGATCGCCGCCCTGAACCAGGAAAGCGGCGCGGAAAAACGCCGGGAAAGTGGAAGCGCGCTCTATAAACCAGACCGCGCGCGGGGGCAAGAAAGAAAGCGCGCGGTTAAAGTCTGTGCGTTTCGGCCCGATCCGCCCTATATAGGCGCATGACCGACGCCACGCCCAAAACCCGCTCGCCGCGCGATTCCCTTAATTCCCTGCGGCCCATCCTGCCCTACGCCCGCCGCCGCATGGGCTGGGCGCTGGGCGCCCTGGCGGCGCTGATCGTCGCCTCGGCCGCCACTCTGGTGATGCCGCTGGCGGTGCGCGGCATGATCGACCGGGGTTTCGCCACCGATCACGCCGGCGTGGTCAATTCGTATTTTCTCGTGCTGATCGGCGTCGTTGGCCTGCTGGCTCTCGCGTCGGCCGTCCGCTATTTTCTGGTCATCACGCTTGGCGAGCGCATCGTCGCCGATCTGCGCGAAGACTTTTTCGCCCATCTGACCCGGCTCGATCCGTCCTTCTACGATACGACCCAGACCGGCGAGCTGGTGTCGCGCTTGACCGCCGACACCACCCAGCTCAAATCGGCCTTCGGCTCTTCGGCTTCCATCGCCTTGCGAAACCTGTTCATGTTCGTCGGCTCCATCGGCTTGATGGTCTATACCAGCCCCAAATTGTCCGCCTTGGTGCTGATCGCCATTCCGATCATTGTCCTGCCCTTGGTGGCTTCCGGGCGCGCGGTGCGCGGACGTTCGCGCGCGGCGCAGGACACGCTCGCCGAAGCCAGCGCCTTCGCCGCCGAAAACCTTGGCGCGGTTCGCACCATGCAGGCGTTCGGCGCTGAGGAATTCAGCCGCCGGCGTTTCGCCGCCGCCGCCGAAAGCGCTTATTTCGCCGCCCGCTCCGCCACCAAGGCCCGAGCCATCCTGACCGCCTTCGCCATCTTCCTGGCTTTCGCCAGCGTGGTCGGGGTGTTGTGGCTCGGCGCGCAAGACGTGCTGGCCGGGCGCATGACCGGCGGCCAATTGTCGCAATTCGTGCTCTACGCGGTGCTCGGCGCCAGTTCGCTCGGACAGTTGTCGGAAGTGTGGAACGAGATTTCCGCCGCCGCCGGCGCCGCCGGCCGTCTCGCCGAAATCATGCGCATACCCTCGCGCATCACCGCGCCGGCCCATCCGCAAGCCCTGCCGGCGCCGGGACGCGGCGACATTTTTTTCGATTCGGTCGGCTTCGCCTATCCCTCCCGCCCGGACAAAAAGGTGTTCGACGGATTGTCGCTGAAGATCGCGCCGGGTGAGAAGGTCGCCATCGTCGGGCCTTCCGGCGCCGGCAAATCGACCCTGTTTCAACTGCTGATGCGCTTCTACGATCCGGCTTTCGGCCGTGTGCTGATCGACGGAATTGACGAAGCCAAGGCCGATCCCGCCGACTTGCGCCGCCGCATCGCCCTGGTGCCGCAAGATGCGGTGATTTTCGCGGCTTCTGTAGCGGAAAACATCGCCTATGGCGCGCCCGGCGCGAGTGCGGCGGCGGTCGAGGCGGCGGCCCGGCGCGCCGCGGCGCACGAATTCATCGCGGCGTTGCCCGAGGGCTACGATACGAAGCTCGGCGAGCGCGGAGTCACCCTTTCCGGCGGCCAGCGCCAGCGTCTCGCCATCGCCCGCGCCATTTTGAAGGATGCGCCGATCCTGCTGCTCGACGAGGCGACTTCCGCGCTCGACGCCGAGAACGAGATATTGGTGCAGCAGGCGCTTGACCACGTGATGCAGGGCCGCACCACGCTGATCATCGCCCATCGCCTCGCCACCGTTCAGGCAGCCGACCGCATCTTGGTGCTGGACGACGGAAAAATCGTCGAGGAGGGGACGCACGCCGAATTGGTCGCGCAGGACGGGCTTTACGCTCGACTGGCGCGGTTGCAGTTCAACGCCGGAGCGAGCGCGCTCGCGACGGCGTAAGGCGCGCCAGTGGCGCCTTTCAGACTGCTTTTGGCGCCCAATGCAGGATGATTTTCGGCAAGCCGGAGAGCGGGTTCTCGCCGTCGCCGGTTTGGATGAAACCCTCGCCGCGATAAAAGGCGAGGGCGCGAAAATTATCGGAATTGACGTCGAGCCCGAAACCGTCCGGGCAAGCGGCCTTGGCCTTGCCGATCAGAGCCTGCGCCGCGCCAGAACCCTGCGCCCGGGGCGCCACGGCGATCTGCTCCAGCCATTTTCTAGTCGGATCGAACAGCACGAAGCCGAGCATTCCCAGTGCGTCCTCGGCGACGAAAATCAGCGCGCCTTCTTCGGCTGAGCGAGCGAAAAGCTCGGCCAGCCAGGGCGCGCGGGCGGAAAAGTCGATGTCCGGCCTTGTCGCGGTCCAGCTTTCGACCCACAGGGCAAGCAGCGCCGGCCAGTCGCGCTCCCCATAACGACGCAGCCAAAAACTCATCGCTCAGTTATTTTTAGTTCGATCCGGCGATTGCGGCGCAAGGCCTCGTCGCTGTCGCCCTCATCGATCGGCTGGAATTCGCCGAAGGCGCCGGCAAGCAGGTGCTGCGGCGCAAAACCCTTGGCGGCCAGATATTGCACCACGGCGATGGCGCGCGCAGCGGAAAGATCCCAGTTCGATTTGAATTGCGGCGAGGAAATCGGCCTTTTGTCGGTATGGCCGTCAACGCGCAGCACCCAGGGAATTTCCGGCGGGATTTCTTTGGCGACATCGGTCAAGGCCAGGGCGATCTTGTCGATCTCGGCGCGGCCCTCCGTGGTGAGACTGGCCTGTCCGGTCTCGAACAGCACTTCCGAGGGCAGCACGAAACGATCGCCGACCACTTTGACATCGGGACGGTCGCCGAGGATTTCACGCAGGCGGCCGAAAAAGTCCGAGCGGTAGCGCGCCAGCTCCTGCACCTTCTGCGCCAAGGCGACATTGAGCCGCGAGCCGAGATCGGCGATGCGAGCCTGACTTTCCTTGTCCTTGGCTTCCTGCGCGGCGAGCGCCTCTTCGATCGCCGCGAGTTGGCGGCGCAGGGCTGCGATCTGCTGGTTGAGCAATTCGACCTGCGACCGGGCCTTGGCGGAAAGCTGCTTTTCGGCGTCGAGCGTTTCCGAAGAGGCGCTGGCGCTGGCGGCCAGAGCGTCGCGTTCGCGGCGGGTCTGGTCGAGCGTCGCGGTCAAGGTGGCCAGCGTCTGCTGCGCCTCGGTCTTGCCGCCTTTTTCGAGAGACAGCAGCGCAGTCAATTCCTCGATTTCCCGGTTGAGCCGGGCCAGCGCCGCATCCTTGCCGCCAACGTCGCGCGACAGGAAATATTGCGCCATCACGAATACTGTGAGCAGGAAGGTGAAGACCAAGAGCATGGTCGAAAGCGCATCGACGAAGCCCGGCCAGTAATTCATCGGCTCCGGCCGGCGCCGGCCCCGTGTGAGAGCCATTAGCGCGGCTCCGAATTTTCGCCGGCGAAGAGATTTTCCAGCGCCGTTTGCAGACGCGCCTGCTGGCCGGCCTGCGCCTCGACCCAATCGCGGATCATCTGCTGTTCCTGACGCATGTTGCGCACCAGCGCCTGCACGCCGACGGCGAGATGATCGAGCGATTCGTTGACGTCCGCCGTTGTCTTTTCCGTTTCGACATCCGCCGAGAGGCGGTCCTCAAGCTCGGTATAAAAACGGTTTTGCGCCTGTCCGGCCTGCAGATCGAGGAAGCCGAGCACCAGCGAGCCGGCCAGGCCGAACAAAGAGGCCGTGAAGGCCAGGCTCATGCCGGCGAGCGGGCGCGTCAGCCCGGTCTTGAGATCGTTGAACAGGGAGGCGGTGTCGCCGCCGCCCTGGAGCGAGGCGATGACCGCGCCGATCGAGCCGACGGTCTCCAACAGGCCCCAGAATGTGCCGAGCAGTCCGAGAAACACCATCAAGCCGGTGAGATAGCGCGCCGTCTCGCGCGATTCGTCGAGGCGCGTCCCCAGAGAATCCAGCACCAGGCGCAGGATCTGCGGGGTCAGCGTCCCTTTGGCGCCGCCGCCGGGCAGCCGCGCCATCGGCGCGAGCAGAACCGGCGGTTTGGCGGGTTCGCCGCTGTCGCGGGCGTTGACCCAGGCGATTTCGCGAAACAGCCGCGTCACCTGCGTCACCGTCAGAATGATGCCGAAGGCCTCGACCGCCAGAATGAGGCTGTTGAGACCCGGATTGGCCATGAAGGCGACCAGAATCTGCTTGTACAGAATCAGCGCGACAAAGCCGACGAGGATGAGAAAGACCGCCATGCGCACCAGAAAAATGGTTGGCGAGGACAGGCGGTATACGTCTCTGTTCGGCATGGCGCTGGCGCACTCCCGAAATTCCGTGCGTGTCAGGATGCGCGCATCCGCGTGACGAGATCAAGAATAATTTTGGCCGCGAGTCGGGTTGGGACTACGCCTTTCTCAGCAGGTCGAGCAATTGCTTCTGGATATATTCATTGCCGGCGCAGACCGAGCCCTTGGCGAGAAAATCCGGGCCGCCGTCGGCGTCGGTGAGATAGCCGCCAGCCTCGCGCACCATGATGACGCCCGCCGCCATGTCCCAGCTTTTCAACCCGCGCTCCCAAAAACCGTCGAAACGGCCGGCGGCGAGAAAGGCCAGGTCGAGCGACGCCGCGCCAAGGCGGCGCACGCCGCCGGCGCGCGTCATCACGCAGGACAGTTCGGCCTTGAAGCGCGGATGGATGGCGGCGGCGGCGAGCGGCGGAATGCCGGTGGCGATCAGCCCTTCCGCCATGTCGCGCCGCGCGGCGACGCGGATGCGGCGGTTGTTGTAATAGGCGCCCTGGCCCTTTTCGGCGACGAAAATATCGTCATTGGCCGGATTGTAGATCACGCCAGCGACGATCTGGCCCTCGCGTTCCAGCCCGATCGACACCGCGAAAATAGGCAGGCCGTGGAGGAAATTGGTGGTGCCATCCAGCGGATCGACATGCCAGGTGTGGCTCTTGTCGGCGCCTTCGACGACGCCGCCTTCCTCCAGGATGAAGCCGTAGCCGGGACGGGCGCGCGAAAGCTCCTCGAAAATGGTCTTTTCGGCCTTTTTGTCGGCGATGGTGACGAAATCGCCCGGTCCCTTGACCGAGACCTGGAGATTCTCGACCTCGCCGAAATCGCGTTTCAGCCCTCGCCCGGCCTTCAGCGCGGCGGCGGTCATTACGTTCATCAGGGCGGAATTGATCATGATTTTTTTCCTGGCCGCATTCGGGACGCGGCCTTCGCAGGGCGGAAGTTGACGGTGATGTGCCCTGCCCAATCCATTGCGTCAAGCAGGGCGCCGTGGTCACGTGCCCATGAAGGCGCGCACGACCTGTTCGACTTTCAGGCGCTCGGCGGGCGTGAGCTTGCCGGATTCAGCGTCGAGCCAGGGGTCGCGCAGGCCGGCGGAAGAGGCGAGAATGTGCCATTTCATCGCCTCGACCCGGTCCTGCTTCAAGCCGCGTCCGGCGAACAGCAGGCGCGCGAGGCGGTTCTGCGCCACCGGATTGCCGCGATTGGCGGCGCGAATCAGCCATTTGGCGCCGCCGGCCTCGTCCGCCGGAATGCCGTCGCCATTGAACAGCATGATGCCATATTCGACCTGGGCCGGAAGATAATCGCCCTTGGCGGCCTGCAACAGCCAATAGGCCGCCTGTTTTTGATCCTTATCGACGCCTCGGCCCTCGCGATAGAGCAGGCCGAGCGAATATTCGGCGTCGGCGAAGCCGAGATCGGCGCCACGACGGAAATCCACCGCCGCCCTGGCGAAATCCGAGGCGACGCCATTGCCCTCCAGCGCGATAATGCCGAGATTGTACCAGGCGCCGGGGTGGTCCTGCGCCGCCGCCTTTTCGAACAGGGCTGTCGCCGCCGCGACGTCCTTGGTCTCGCCCTTGCCGGTGAGATAGGCCAGGGCGAGGGCGAATTGCGCGTTCTTGTCGCCGAGATCGGCGGCGAGCTTGTACCAATGGTTGGCTTCTTCGAGATTTTGCGGCGCGCCCAGGCCCTGCGACAGCAATTCGCCCATCAGCGTCATCGCCGCCGCATCCTTCTTGTCGGCCTCGACGCGTTTCACCGCCTCCTGAAAGGCGGTCAGGTAGAGGCCGCGCTGATAGGCGCCGAAGGCGAGATCGGGCGCGTCCGGCGTCGCGGGCGTCGCGCGCGCCGGCCCTCCCGCCAGCAGGGAAACGACAAGCAGCAGCTGGATTTTGCGCCGAAGACTCAAGCCGAGGCCTCCGCCCGGTCGATGGCCGCCTGCGCCTGCGCCACGGCGGGGGCGGGGCCGCGCGGATCGACGAAAATTTCCGCCGCCAGGGCGATGAATTCCGCGCCGGTTCTGGCCAAGGCTTCGACCTCGGCGAGATCATGCGCCACCGCGATACAGGGCA
>NZ_JBKQOU010000035.1:0-2640 GCF_052145335.1 Rhodoblastus sp. | reverse complement strand
AATCGAACGTCTGCCTTAGCGAAACCCACGCTTGGTAAAGTTGGTTCGTCTTGTCGATTTGCTCGGCGGTCGGAGCCAGTTTCTCCATGTTTTCGACAATGGCCTTGACCGCATCCTTGCCCTGCATGAGCAGGCGGATCGTGCCATCGTCCAAGCCCAATTGTCTGCCGACGAAAATCGCCCGCGCCGCGCCCTGCGTTTCGGCGATATGCTTCAATCCCTCCGCGATTTGCGGAAGCTGGTCGAGCATCGGTTTCGCGGCGTTGAGCTTTACGCCGCCCTCAGCCATCAACCGAGAGAACCAAAAGAACGTCTCTGGGCTCGCCTTGCCGGATTTCAGTTCATTGAAAACATCGGCGAGATGTTGCAGCGAGGCGCGAGCCGAATTAGCATCGCCGCCCATGCGCTCTACCGCCATCCCCCATGCGGAGAGTTCCTGCGCCGAGACGCCGATGGCTTGCGCCGACTGGCTGACTTCCTTGTTGAACTTGGTCACATCGCCGACCGCGTTCTTGATCGCGTCGAGACCGACAAACGCCGAGATGGCGCCTAGGATTTCCTTCTTGAGCGAACCCCACGATTCCGCCGCGTCCTTGCCGGACTTCTCGACATCCTTGCCATCCTTGACAAGACTTTCCTTCAGCTTCTTCGAACCGTCGGCGACGGCGACCTGATCCTTGCGGAATTGCGAGGCGTCGAGGCCGAGCGTGATGGTGAGTGCGTCGATCACGGTCGCCATGATCAATCCTTTTTATTCAGCACGCGCGAATTATGCGCATCGACCGAAATAATCTCAAGCATGTCATAAACATCTTCCAATCCATACGCTTCGTCGAGATCGCGTAACGTCGCCATGCCAGACGACACAACCGCTCCGATCGCGCGCGAGACGTTCACATATTCGATCATTCCGCGCTTCGTTTCGCCGGCGTCTATTTCGACCGATTGCCGGCCAGCGAAAAACCCAGATGCAATTCGAGCACCTCCTTGCGAAGCAGGATGCGGGTCTTCACTTCCTCGATATCGTCCTCGATCAAGTCGCGAACAGCGGAAAGCTTCGGGTCCGGCTTGATCTGAATGCATTCGAACATTTCGTCGAGAAGATATTCGACCTCATGGAAGCTTAGCCTGCCAAGCGCATCGATGCCGACGCCGGCAATCCCAGCCATGCCGTTTTGCACCGCATCGTCGGGGATTTCGACACCGGCCCTTTGCAGCGCCAGCAGCGCCCGCATCGCCCATTTCTCGGAACGCGCCGCCGGCATTTCGGTGAGAACAAACACCTTGCCGTTGTCGCGGCTGTTGTCGTCGTCGATGACGACATCCGCCTTTCTCCGCGCCATCTATCAGCCCCCCGCCGGGATCGGGCCAAAGCCGACACCCTGCCAGGTGATGGTATGGGTGCGAGGCTGCAACACCTTCTTGGCGTTGGGGATCGGCTGATAGCTCGTCATGACGCCTTGCTGCATGGAATACTGAATTCCCGTGCTCGGCAGTTTCAACGTCATTTGCGCAAAATAAACATCACGCTGGGTCTGCATTCCCTGCCACCAAGCATCAAAGATCGGGTTGGCGTTGGAATCGGCCTGAAGCGCGATCTTCTGTTTGATCGGGACGAAGACGAACCCGGCGGAAAGAACGCCGTCAACGCCCATCATCGTCTCGACGCATTCCATCGGGTCGATGTCGTAAATATCATCCACCGCAAACCCGGTGAGTTGGACGGGCGTGGTGAATAGCGACGCGACGGTCATTGTCAACGTCGCGTTGGCGGAAGTAATGCTGGCCATTTTGTGAGCCTCTTACGGCGAGTTTATAGAGGATGCGGCGGCGCGATTATTGGATTTCGATGGAGTTTAACTGGATGGCCTGCACAGACTGCCCGTCCGTATACCAGAAGCTAATCGGCGGCGAGGCGCGGGCGGCGCGAACTTGCGGCGTCGCCGGCTGGATGTAGAGATACCAACCCTGATTTTGTATCGTCGCGGTGACATTGGCGCCGACGGCCTGATTGATTAGCGCGGCTTGCGTGGTGGACATCGTGACGCCGGGGCGGATCGTCCCGTTGTTCAGAGCTTGGTTGATCACGCCCTGACACGCCGCCGCGATGAGCGCATAGCCCGCCGAATTGTAAGGTATGGTGTTCGCCGCGGTCAGCAGATTGACGAGCGCGAGTTGGAACTGCGCGTTCATGTAAATCTGATCGGCGTAGCTGTCCGCCCAAAGGAACGGACCGGAGATTTGGCCGTTATACATGAACAGCCAGTTTTGCGCCGCCGTCGCGTAGGCGCCGTAATAGTTGTAGCCGTTGCCGAGAAGATTGTTCGCCGCGGTCAAATTGCTGACGCCGGCGACCAGCCCGCTTTGCGACCGAAAGCAGAGGTTCGCGCGGCCATTGAGCGCGTTGAAATTGATCGACGCCATCCATCCCGAGATGAACGCGGCGTGATGCAGATTGCTCGGCTCGCTGACCAGGATCGTGCCAGAATAATTGTTGGCGTTCGGCGAAATGAGATAGCCAAGGCTCCCCGTCGCCGGCAGGCTGACCGTCGGCGCGCTGTCGATGTCCCAACACGCATAGGCATAGCGATTATTGGTCGTGTTCGTCCATGCCGCGAACGCCAGCTTTTGCGTGTTGCC
>NZ_JBKQOU010000034.1:0-33498 GCF_052145335.1 Rhodoblastus sp. | reverse complement strand
CACGTCAAAACGACCGAATGTTGTACCCGACCAACTAGCGGTTCGTGCCGCGATACCTCGAGTCTTTTCATCTCCGCCTGAAATGGAAACAACCCATTTCCATATGCTTTTATAAATACTGATATCTTAACCGCCTACCACTCTCGCAGCAGCGCCGTAACAGCTCTGTTTAGGAAACGATTATGTGGCGTATAGTTAGTTAGCTATCATCGATATACGATATTCATGCACCGTTGAGTTCATCCACCGTTGACGCGTCGACAACAACGCCATCACTTCGTCTGCAAATCGGACAATCAAAGGTCCGCAGCCTCTAAGCCACGCGCGCCTCAACGAACAGCCTGCAGCGGCGATCGCGGGATCGACGCGCCGGATCCGTCGGAATGTGAGTCACCAAGGCGTTGATCGGGATAATCGGACCAGCGCCGGCAACCGCACGATGAATTCAGTCCGCTGGATTCTCTGCGACCATTTGTCCGGCGGCCGATCAATGTTCCGATACCCTCTCATGCTTAATTAAGCGCATGCTATTTAATTATGCTTAATTTATCACCCGCTTTTGCTCGCTTGTCAACCCTCGCCGTCAAGACGGCGAGTCGAAGATCGCCGGTCGAGTCGGGGCTGGACGCAGTCCCCGTCTAACGAAAACTCCGTCCCATTTAGCCGACGCGTCGATGAAACCGGGGTTCGACGTCCAGATCCCCGACTGGGCCCTGTCTGAATTGAAAGCCCCGCAGCAAGCAATTTCCCGTCCGGCTGGATCGACGAGGAAGCGGCAGGGGCTTGTCGGCGATGTCGCCCAGGACGTCGACCTAACGCGCCGCGCACCGCTCGTGACGGTTCAGCAAGCAGCCGTGCTGCTTAATGTCTCGCCGAGAACCATCCGCCGATTGATCGCATGGGGCGAGCTTGCCGCCGTTCGGATTGGCGGCTCTGTCCGAATCCGGCCGGCGGAGTTGGAGCGTCTTGCTCTCGATAGCGCTGACAACTGATTTAATTGCAGTAATTTGTTGATCGTTATTACATTACTATCGTAACGGCGTTGTTTCCAAAGTGTGGTATTAACGAAAATGACCGCCTGTCCACTCCTGGCCTAACGAGACCACAGATGACCGCCGCCGAAGTTTCACGAACCTCCCTCGCCGACCTCATCGCTCTGATTGAACGCGCGAATCTGTCGCCAACCCAACAGCGCGATCAGATCTCCGCCGTGCGCACTCTCGTCCGCCTTCTGGGCGCCGAACCGCAGGATATCCCAGCCGATCCGACGTGGCTGCGGCGGCGGATGGAGACGATTTCGCCTGAGGCTTTGGGACTGTCGAAAGGTCGTTGGGCAAACATTCGCTCGCTCGTCGGCAAAGCGCTGAGTCTTGCGCGCCCAATGCAGCCCGGACGCCAGATCGCGCCGCTCCTGCCGGAATGGGAAAATCTGCTTTCCTCGCTCGATCGGAATCGAGCGACGCGTCTCCTGGCTTTGGCGCGCCATCTGAGTGTTAAAGGCATCAGTCCCGCTGACATCAACCTGCCGGACCTCGAAGATTACCGCGACGCGATCCTCAATGATCGGCTGCGGGCAAAGCCGGAAAAGACCTGGGATTCGATCGTGTGGACCTGGAACGCCTGCCGGCGCGAGGTAGCGGGCTGGCCTGACGTCGAGATCCCTAGGGAAATCGGACGAGAGGTTTACGTTAAGCCCCTGTCGGATTTTCCCTCATCGCTGAAGGCGGACATCGAGGGCTTCCTGCTCCGGCTTTCCGGCGCCGATCTCAGCGAGGACGGCCCAAATCGTCCAGCGCGACCGGCGACGTTGAAGACGCGAGAATATCAGTTGCGGGTCGCAGCGTCGGCGCTGGTCCACAAGGGCGTCGACCCTCTGGCGATCAGGTCTGTGGCGGACCTCGTGACGCTCGATAGTTTCAAGTTGATCCTGCGGTTTCTGCTGGATCGTCACGATGGGAAAACTTCGCCACAAATCAGCCAGATGGCGACCTTTCTGAAAGGCGTGGCTCGACATTGGGCGAAGGCCGACGACATGGCCCTGCTGCAATTGCAGAAGATCGCCTCGCGTCTTTCGGCCGGCACGCGCGGGATGACGGCAAAGAACCGGGAACGGCTTCGTCCCTTCGACGATCCGCAAACCGTTGCAGCCTTTCTGGGTTTGCCGGAGCGAATCCGCCGCGAGGTAGAAAAGGATCCGCGTCCCGGGAAGCTCAAAGCGATCGACGCGCAGATGGCGGCGGCGATTGCGATCCTACAGGTGACGCCAATCCGCCTAGGTAATCTCGCAGCGATCGACATGCGCAAAAACCTGATCGCGCGGGGCAAGCGCGTCTATCTCGTCTTCGCCGAAGGCGACACCAAGAACCGAGAGCCGATCGACTTCGAACTGCCGCCGACGACTTTGAATCTGGTGGCCTGGTATATCCGCGAATACCGGCCCCATCTCATGCGTCAGCCGAATGACGCGCTGTTCCCGGGCGAGGGGAATGGTCCGAAGTCGGCCTACGGCTTCGGCGCGCAAATCAAGGCGGCGGTGTTTCGCTTCACCGGCCTGGCGGTCAATGTTCACCTCTTCCGCCATGCCGGCGCGAAAATGTTTCTCGACCGGCGACCGGGCCAATACGAGGTGGTCCGACAAGTTCTGCGGCATCGCTCGATCCAAACGACCACAAGTTTCTACGCCGGCGCCGAGACCCGTTCGGCCGGCCAGCATTTTGCGGAGGTCATCGACAAGCTCCGCGCCGCGCACGAACCCGATACGACGGGGCGACGCCGCGGCGGTAGCGGCGCAGGTCGGGGCAAAACAAATCCGAAAGGAAACAGGTCATGAGCGGTGGTCCTTACGGTCGAGGCAAGGCGCCGGAGCGGACCTGCCTCCCAGTCACCCAGTGGCCGGATGCCGATCGTCGGCTGTGGCTCGCCGCCTGCGCGCCGGGCGACATTCTGGATGATGAGATCGGCGCGCGCTCGGGTCATGGCGCCATAACCAACAGCAAAGCCGCCAAGGGCTATGGGCGATGGCTGACTTACCTTCGGATATCGGCGCCGGAGACGTTGGTCATGGCGCCGGCCGACCGGATATCGCGCGAGCGCGTTGGCGCCTATGTCGAAAGCCTGATCGAAATCGGCAACAGTACGCAGACGATTCTCGGCCGCCTGCAGGAACTCGGAGAAGTCGCCAAGATCATGGAGCCGGACAGGAATTGGTCGTTCATCAACGAGATCGCCTCGAAGATTCGCGCGCGGCATCGGCCGGTGCGCGACAAATCGAATTTGCGCCCTTCGAATGAACTGGTCGATCTTGGCTTCCAGCTGATGAAGGGAGCCGGTTCGCTTTCTGGCCTCGAAGCGGCGATCGCCTATCGCGACGGGTTGGTGATCGCCTTTCTCGCCCTCATCCCACTGCGTCGGAGAAATCTCGCCGACCTTGCCCTTGACCGGACTTTGATCCGGCAGGGTTCGCAATGGCTCATCGCCTTCGGCGAGGACGAAACGAAGACGCACGCCGCCTTCGACATCGGCTTGCCCGACGTATTGCGGGCGCCGCTCGAAATCTATCTCCAAAATTATCGGCCTGTTCTTGCGGTGCGGACCGGGCGCTGGACCAGCCCCACCGAGGGCGCGCTCTGGGTCTCCAAGGATCGCTCGCCGATGACGCAGATGGCGCTTTACGATCGCGTGCGGGCGAGGACGAAAGAGGCGTTCGGCGTCGCTCTCAATCCTCGCCTCTTTCGCGACGCCGCCGCAACGACGATGGCGATCGCTGATCCCGAGAATGTCCGTTTGGCGGCGCGCTACTGGGGCACCGGACCTTCGCAACAACCGAAAAACACTATCAACAAGCCAAGGGGCTGCAGGCGCACCGCGCATTCATCGAGGCGGTTTTCGGCGACAGGAAAACAACATGACGAAGTCTGAAACCCCTACCAGCCAGACCCTGGTTAACATAACCATTCCGGAGTCCACGGCGTGGAGCGACCTTGTCCGTGATCTGAAGCTGACCAAGATGCAGGCCCATGAGCTTTTGATTGCGCTCAGGCACGTTCACGCCGACGTGGAATTCTACAATCAAGCGGTCGCCGGTCGACCGGACCGCAAAGAGCTGATCAGGCGATTGCGATTGATGGAAAAGGCGTTTGGCCGTCTTCAATATGAATGTCGCCGCAACGCCGCCTTTCTGGAGTTCTTGCTTCCGCATGACGCTGGCGCCTTTCTCGGCCTGTCTCTGACCTTCACCTATATGGGCGAGGCGCTCGGTGAAGACGTTTTTCCTAAGAATTTTGACTTTCAAATGGAACGGATGGCCGCGGACGAAACCCCGATAACGCTGCGCTCTCTCGAGGAGCTTTCCCGGCCGATGCGGGAATCGCTTGGCCTGAAACATAGCCATCGCCTTCTCCCGCATCTCGTCGACCACATCTATGCGCCCCTAAAGAAATGGGTGGAACTCGATCGGCTCAACCGAGGCGGGCGGAAGCCGCAACTGGAGAGACGGCTTCTGATTAACGAACTCGCGAGAGCTGCGCCCGACATTATCGGAGAAAAGGCGAGCGTTGCGACCTCCGGCCGGTTCGTAAACCTGTGCGCCGGCGTGATGTCGGCATGCGGCCTGCCGGTTGAAGGCCTGGAAAAGGCGATGCCAGGCATTGTGAAGCAATTTAGGATCGACAAGCGTGAGAAGAATGGTGGTGGTAAGAAGTGAAGATGATCGGAGTTAGTCTCAGAACTAGCGGGAATTGTTCCGACCTTTCGGGATCGGAATCGCGGTCGCCTCGCGCGATTCTGCAGGCATGCGCACACCGCGTCGCCCAGACAGTTCCGAATCGCAGGGAACCTTCAAGACATCGCCTCGTCGGGCGATGCGGGGACAGGTTTTGCCAGCCCCGGCGCAATCGAACGCGCCCTGCCTCGCTCCGACCGCGCGGAGCGTCCAAGTCTCGGTTCGTCGACCTGTCCCACGCGCCGGCAACAAGATCTACGAGCTGGAAAGCGATCTTGGCCCCGATATGCCGGTCACGACAGGAGAACTCGACGCCCTCGTTCTTCTGCTCGGGTCAGATCTCGACAGCTTCTTGTCCGGCAAAGGCTGAGCGCGTAATTTGTTACATCGCGCTCGGCATCGGCCTGCTTCTCGCTTACCATCCCCGATCTTCCCTTTGCCCGTCTCGATCGCCAGGGAGCGCCTGTCATGGCCTTTCGTAACGCTCCGCAAAGCGCGCCGCTCGCCGCCAAACGCGCCGCGCTCTATTTGCGCGTCAGCACGGGCCGCCAGGCCGCGGGCGACGTCTCGCTGCCGTCCCAACGCGATCTGACGCACCGTTATTGCGAAGGCCAGGGATGGATCGTCACGGAAGAATTTATCGAGCCCGGCGCCTCCGCGACCGACGATCGACGCCCGGTGTTTCAGCGGATGCTGGAGCAGGCCAGGGATCCAAATCGCCGATTTGACGTAATCTGCGTCCATTCATTTTCACGTTTCTATCGCAACGGCGCCGAGATGGAGCTCACCATCCGGCAATTACGAAAATGCGGCGTCGATGTAGTCTCGGTGACGCAGCCGACGGGCGACGACCCGTCCCAGAACCTGATGCGGCAGATCATCGGCATTTTCGACGAATACACCTCGCGCGAGAATGGCAAGAACGTCACTCGCGCCATGCGGGAATCGGCCAAACAGGGATTCTGGAACGGCGCGACGCCGCCTTTGGGCTATCGCATCGTGGAAGCGGAACGGCGCGGCTCGACGATCAAGAAGCGACTTGAGGTCGATCCCGTCGAGGCCGAGCTCGTCCGGTTGATCTTCCGCCTCTATTCCGAAGGCGATGGCGTTTCGGGGCCGCTCGGCGTCAAGGACACGACCAAGTGGCTCAATGTGCGGGGCTACCGCACGCGCCGGGGCGCAACCTTTGGGGTCGGGCCTGTCCACGTCATGTTGACCAACAGGTGCTACGCGACCGGCAAATGGCCTTATGGCGTCCGCAACTCCCGCACGGGCCAGCGCCACGATCCGGCGTCCATCGTCGAGATCGACGTACCGGCGATCCTCCCGCTGGAATTATTCGAGCGGGTGCAGGCGCGGCTTGCGTGCAACAACCCCAGGGTCACACCGCCGCGGGTCGTCAACGGTCCGACGCTCCTAACGGGCCTCGCCGTTTGCGCCTCATGCGGCGCCGGCATGACCCGCACCGGAACGCGACGCCGCGATCGTAACTACAGCTACTACAGCTGCGCCGGCTGCCAGCAGAAGGGAAAATCAGTTTGCAAGGGACGGCATATGCCGATGGAGAAGCTCGACGATCTCGTCATCGCCAATGTCAAGGAGCGGCTTTTCACACCCGACCGTCTTGCCGTCATTCTCGAGGGGCTCGTCGAACGGCAAGGCGCCAAGGACCAGGCGGTTCAGAATCGCCGCGCCGCGCTTCAGGTCGAACTCGACGCCAGGCAAGACAAGCTCACCCGGTTCTATCGCGCGATCGAAGAGGGCGTGATCGATCTTGATGAAGAGATTAAAGACAGGGTCAAGTCCCTGAAGACCGAGCGAGACATCGCTCAGGCTTCGCTCGATAGGATCGCATGCCAGATCGCCTCAAGCGCCGCGATTACCCCCGAGCGGATTGAAGCCTTCTCCGCCCTCGTCTGCGAGAAAATCGACTCTGCCGATGTCCAAGGGCGAAAAGCCTATCTGCGGTCGGTAATTTCTTACGTCGGGGTCGACGACGAGAAGGTCCGGATCGTCGGCGACAAAGCCACTCTCGCCGCCATCATCGCGGGCCAGAAGACCCAGGCGGATAATGCTCGTGGTTTTGTACGTAAATGGCGCGCCCAAGGGGAATCGAACCCCTGTTTTCGCCGTGAAAGGGCGACGTCCTAGACCGCTAGACGATGGGCGCGGAACGCGGGAGACCGGATGACGCCTTGGCCGTCCCGCGAAGTGGGGCGACGTATAAACGGGCCAAATCCCGCTGGCAAGCCTTGTCCTTCCGTCCCCATCGATTTTTGTTCACTGTCGGACGCCCTTGAGGCAGAAAGCCAAGTCTACCAGCCGCGCCTTTACCCGCGCCTTGCCGCCCCAATGATCCAGCGACAGAGTGCAGGCCAGATGGGCCCGCTCGCCGCGCGCCTGCGCCAAAGCCGCCCCGAGCGGCCCCCGCGCCGCGCGAAAGGCCGCCAGCTCCAGCCGCGCGCCGTCGCCGGCCTGGACGCGAATGCGAAGATGATCGTCGCCGAAGGGAATCACCTCGACAATCTTGTGTTCCGGCAGGACAAACACCGGCTCCGGATTGCCGGAGCCGAACGGCCCGGCTTTTTCGATGTCCTCGACCAGATTTGGCGCGCATGCTGACGCCGTCAGCAGGCCGTCCACCGCCAGCCCCGAATTTTTTCGCGATTGCGCCACCGGTTCTGCCATCGCTTCTTCAAGATAGGCGCGGAAATCGTCGAGTTTGTCGCGGAGAATCGTCACGCCCGCCGCCATGGCGTGGCCGCCGCCCTTTACCAGCAGGCCGCGCTCGACCGCAGCGCGGACAATCTTGCCGAGATCGACGCCCGCGATCGAACGCGCCGAGCCGGTTCCGATATCACCCGATAGGGCGATGGCGAAGGCCGGGCGGCCGAAAATTTCCTTCAGCCGCGAGGCGACCAAGCCGACGATGCCCGGCTGCCAATCGGCGCCGCAAGCCAGCACGCAGGCGCCCTCCTCCGCAGCGCCGAGGCTTTTGTAGGCTTCGCCCAAAGCCTCCTCGACCATCAGCTTTTCCAGCGCCTGACGCTCGCCATTGAGCTGGTCGAGTTCAGTGGCGACGCTGGTCGCCTCGATGTCGTCGCGCATCAGCAGCAGGCGCGCGCCGAGCGCCGCATCGCCGATCCTTCCGCCCGCATTTATGCGCGGACCTAGCAGAAACCCCAGATGATAGGCGCGCGGCGGACCGTTCAGCCCGGCGACATCGGCCAGGGCGCGCAATCCGATGCGGCCGCGAGCCTTCATCAGCGCCAGTCCCTTGACGACAAAGGCGCGGTTGAGCCCGGTCAGCGGCGCGACATCCGCTACCGTAGCCAGAGCGACCAGGTCCAGGCCGAGCAGAAGGTCTGGCGGCAGTCGTTCGTTCCAGAAGCCGCGTTGGCGCAGTTCGCGGTTAAGCGCCACCAGAGCGACAAAGACCACGCCCGCAGCGCAAAGCGCGCCCTGCCCCGATACGTCGTCCTGGCGGTTGGGGTTGACGACAATCGCCTCGGGGAGGATCTCCGGCGCCTGATGATGGTCGAGCACGATCACGTCGAGACCAAGCCGGCGCGCCTCCAAGAAAGGCTCGAAACTGGTCGTTCCGCAATCGACCGTCACCAAAAGCGTGGCGCCGCGCGCCGCCAGGGCGCGGATAGCCTCGCTGTTTGGGCCATAGCCTTCGGTGATGCGGTCGGGAATGTGGATGAGACGGCTGGTCCCGCAATAATCCAGAAACTCCGCCAGCAAAGCCGAGGAACAGGCGCCATCGACATCGTAATCGCCGAAAATGGCGATGGTTTCGCCTTTTCGCACCGCATCGGCGAGGCGTTGCGTCGCCTCCTTCATGGCCGTGAGCGAAAAAGGCTCCGGCAGCAAGGCGCGCAGGGTCGGATCGAGATAGCTCTCCGCCGCCTCCGGCCCAACGCCCCGACCCGCCAGAACCCGCGAAAGCAGATCGGACAAGCCCGTCTGCTGCGCGATCGCCATGGCTTGGGCGGCGCCCGCCGTATCGAGCCGGTCGCGCCATGGGCGCCCCAGCGCGCTGTTGGCGACGCCAAGAAGAAAGCGCGCCTCAAGCCCCATCGGCTTCGATTTTTTGTGCGCGCAAAAAGGCCAGCCGGGAGTGGCAGCGCTCCAGATACGCGCTAAATTCGGGGCGCGGCGGCAGCATTTTGAACACGTCGATGACGAAATGCAGGTCTGAGCCGATCATTACGTCGGCGGCGGAAAATTTTTCGCCGAGCATATAGGGCGACGTAGTCAGGACTTCCGACAGGACGTTGAACACCTTGTCAAACGAGCCCCAGCCGGCGCTATGTTCCGGCATTTGCACATTGGCGAATTTCTGGGTGATCGCCATTTCGATCATGGGGCTGAAGAATAGCCATTGCAGATAGCGACCGCGCGAAACATCGCTTATGGGTGGCGCCAGTCCCATCTGCGGGAATCTATCCGCCAGAAAGGCGATGATGGCGCCCGATTCCGCGACAGTGGCGCCGTCGCATTCGAGCGCCGGCACCTTCTCCATCGGGTTTATGGCGTGATAGGCCGGGTTATGCTGTCCGCCATTGGCCAGATCGACCAGCATGCGTTCATAGGGAGCGCCGACCTCTTCCAGCATCCACAGCACGCGGGACGATCTCGTCCGAGGAGCCCAGTAAAGTCGCATCTCGTTCTCCCAAATTCCCTTCGCGCCTGAACAAACTAGGAACATTTAAGACATAGGTCAAGCCGGACGCGGAGCGAATGTTCACTCGCGTTCGATACGAATGACCTGCGGCTTTTCGGCGATATGGCCGTCGGCGACGATTGCATCCAAAGCCTCGCGGACCGTCGCCTCGGTGGTGGCATAGGTCATCAGCACCACCGGCACCACATCGGCGTCCGGCTCGCCCGCCGTGCGGCGCTGGACGATGCTTTCCAGGGAAATGCCGCGCTCGGCCATGCGCGTGGCGATGGCGGCCGCCGCGCCGATATGGTTGCGCGCGGCGAGGCGGATGTAATAGCCGCCCTCATGGCGCTGCATCGGCGTTTTCGGCGCCGAAGCCAGATGCTCGACCGGCAGGCCGAAGGGCGCCGAGCGGATGCCTCGCGCAATATCGGCGATATCGGCGACGACGGCGGATGCCGTCGCCATGCCTCCGGCGCCCGGCCCGACCAGGGTCAGTTCATTGACCGCGTCGGCGTCGATGGTCACTGCATTGGTGACCCCCATCACCTGCGCGATCGGCGAGGACAAGGGCACCATGGTCGGATGAACGCGCTGTTCGACGCCATGAGGCGTGCGCTGGGCGACGCCGAGCAGTTTTACGCGATAGCCGAGTTCCGCCGCCGCCTTGAGATCGGCCAGCGAAAGCTGCTCGATCCCTTCGACGCTGATGGCGCCGGCGTCGAGCTTCACGCCAAAGGCCAGCGAGGCCAGAATCGCAAGCTTGTGGGCGGTGTCGAAACCGCCGATGTCGAAAGTCGGATCGGCCTCCGCGTAGCCGAGCTTTTGCGCATCGGCCAGGCATTCGGCGAAGGACAGGCCCTCAAGCTCCATGCGCGAGAGGATGTAATTGCACGTGCCGTTGAGAATGCCGGAAACGCGGGCCACGCTGTTGCCGGCGAGCCCTTCGCGCAGGGTTTTGACAATGGGAATGCCGCCGGCCACCGAAGCCTCGAAGGCCAAAGCGACGCGATGGCTTTCGGCGAGCCGCGCCAGCTCCAGCCCGTGCTTGGCGAGCAACGCCTTGTTGGCGGTCACCACCGATTTGCCGGCGCTCAAGGCCGCCTCGACGCTTTTGCGCGCCACGCCCTCGTCGCCGCCGATCAGTTCGACGAACAGGTCGATGCTCTCCGAAGCCGCCAGAGCGATGGGATCCTCGAACCACTTCGCAGCGGAAAGATCGACGCCGCGATCACGTGACGAATCGCGGGCGGCGACGCCGGTGACGACGATGGCGCGACCGGTGCGGGCGGCTAGATCGCGCGCCTGCGCCGTCAACAGGCGAACGACGGCGGCGCCGACCGTTCCCAGACCGGCAATGCCGAGGCGCAAAGGTTCAACCATTTTCGCGGCCCTTAAATGAGACAAGAGCGGCTCAACCGCCTCGCCCGCCTTTTGCCTCAATTCCTCGGCGCGATCAATGAGACCTCACTCAAGTTCGAGCGGCTGTCCCAGCCATTGCCTCGCCTGCGCCAAGGCATAACGGTCGGTCATGCCGGCGATATAATCGGCGATTAGCCGCGCCCGCGCGACCTCGCCGACATTTTTCGCCGCTTCCGCCCATTCTTCCGGCATTTTTTGCGGCTCGGCCATAAAAACCTCGAACAGGCCTCGCACGATCCGACCGGCGCTTTTCCATACCGGCAAAATGACGCGATGGCGGTACATGCGGACGAACAGGAAATCCTTCAAATCCTTCTGCGCCGCCGCCATTTCCGGGGAAAAACCCGCCACCGCCCGGCCGGCGCGGCGGATGTCGTCCACTGAGCGCGGCTGCAATGCCGTCAGCCGCGATTGAGTCTCGGCAAGGGCGTCTTCGACGAAACGCGTGATGAGGCGGCGCACCAGTTCGTGGATGACACGCACCCGTTCCAGCCCCGGATGGAGCGTCGCGATCTCTTCGAGCAGGCCGTTCAGAAAGGCCACTTCACGCAGGTCATCGACGTCGAACAGGCCGGCGCGCAGGCCATCGTCTACGTCATGGGCGTTATAGGCGATGTCGTCGGCGAGCGCCGCGCATTGCGCCTCGGCGCTGGCGTAAAGCTCCAGATGAAGAGGAAATACTTTGTTGAATTCACTGATTTCGAATGGTATTTTTTTATTCTTGTCTCCTCCACGCAGAGGGCCGTTGTGTTTGACCAGTCCCTCCAGGGTCTCGTAGCAGAGATTGAGACCGTCCCAGCCGGCATAGCGGCGCTCCAGCCTGGTCACGATGCGCAGGGCGTGGGCGTTGTGATCGAAACCGCCGTAAGGCGCCACGCATTTGTTCAGCACCTCTTCGCCAGCGTGGCCAAAACAGGCATGGCCGAGGTCGTGAGACAAAGCGGTCGCCTCGGCCAGATCCTCGTCGAGGGCAAGGCCCCGCGCCAGCGCCCGCGAAATCTGCGCCACTTCGATGGTATGGGTGAGCCGGGTGCGGAAATGGTCGCCTTCCGAAGGGATGAATACCTGTGTCTTGTAGGCGAGGCGGCGGAAGGCGGAGGAATGGATCAGCCGGTCCCGGTCGCGCTGGAAGTCGCCGCGCGTCGGCGACGGCGGCTCGGAAAATAATCTGCCACCGTTGTGTCGAAAATCCGCGGCGTAGGGCGCCAGCGGTTTTCCGGACTGGAAGGACAGGCCAGCAAGAGAAGAAGACAAGGCTAAGCCCTTTGTTTGCGACCACTCGGAGATTCGCGGCCCGCTCAATCTAGCGCTTTTTTCATTGCGGTTTTGCGCTAAAGCAAAGCCAAGTCCAGCACATCCCGCGGCGAAATCTTCGCCTCGCGCATTGACCGGGGCGCTCGCAGGACTATTTTCAGCTTCACCAATTCGAATCGGAGACGCAAATGACTGATCTCGCGCCAGCAGGCGTTGAAGCTACCGAGCGCGCCTTGCGCCGCGTCGCGGAAGTCTTGCGCGACGAAGCCCCAGGCTCGGTGCTGCGCATTTCGGTCAATGGCGGCGGTTGTTCCGGCTTCCAATACAACTTCGACATCGCCCCCGCCGCCCAGGACGGCGACCTGATACTCGGCGACGAGCAGGCGCGGCTGGCTATCGACCCGCTCTCGCTGGATTTCATCAAGGGCGCGCGCCTCGATTTCGTCGACGACCTCATGGGCTCGGCCTTCAAGTTCGAAAACCCCAACGCCGTCGCCTCCTGCGGCTGCGGGACCAGTTTCTCGGTCTGAGTCCTTCCCACGTTCTCTTTCAGGCCTGAAATTTCGAGCGCCAAAATCCGGCCAAGGACGCAGCGGCATGAGGGCGCCGAACAGCATCGATTTCTGGCGCGGCTTTGCACTGGTGACGATTTTCATCGACCATGTGCCGGGCATCGTGTTCGAGAAGTACACGTTCCGCGAATATTCCCTGTCGGATTCGGCCGAGCTTTTTGTCTTCCTTGCCGGCTTTTCGCTGCGCTTCGTCGTCAATTCGCTGGCCGAACAGCCTTTGAGCGCTGTGGTCTATCGCCTCGCCAGCCGCGCCCTGACCATCTATTTCGCGCAAATTCTCATCACGCTTTTCGCTTTGGCGATTATCGCCGGAGCGGCGCGGCAGCTCGACCAGCCCTATATTCTGCAATGGCACAACGCCGCCGCCGCCTTCGAAGATCCTGTCGAGGCCCATATCGGCCTGGTCCTGCTGCGCTATCAGCTCGGCTATTTCAATATTCTGCCGCTCTATGTGGTGCTGATGGCGGCCGGTCCGAGCATAGCCGCGATCGACCGGCTCGTCCCCCGCCTGCTCCTGCCTTTGTCCTTCGCGCTCTATCTTTATACGCTGTTCACCGGCTTCAACCTGCCGACCTGGCCGGTCGAAGGGAACTGGTTTTTCAGCCCCTTCGCCTGGCAGTTCATCTTCATCCTCGGCTTCGTCCTCGGCGGCCCGAAGGGCTATTCCAGCTTTTCACCGCGAACGAAGAATATCCTGTTCTGGCTCTCGGCGGTTCAAGTCGCCGGCGGCGCGGCCATCGCTCTGGCCGATTTCACTCCCGATCCGGCCAATCTGCCCGACCCGAAACTGTTCTTCCTGTTCGACAAGACTTATCTGTCGCCGGCGCGGGTGTTCCACGCCTTGGCTCTCGCCTGCTTCTTTTCCGGCGCTTTTTCCTATATTTCGCGCTGGGCTCCGCCGCTGACCGACTTTCTGTCTCTGCTCGGCCGCAATTCGCTGAATGTGTTCTGCACGGCTTCGCTGTTGAGCCTGTGCGGCCAGATCGCCCGCTATCTCTACAACGGGCGTTTGGAAATCGACTTCCTCGTGTTACTTGTCGGATTGACGGGAATGGGCGCTGCCGCATGGGTGTCGGAATGGCGGAAAAGGCTTGCCGAAGAACGTGCAAGGCGTCTGGCTGCAGCCTGATCTTGGGCCTGGCTCTGGGCGTGGCTTTGGGCTTGGCCTCCTCGCCCGCGCCGCTTCGCGCGCAGGAGGCGACGAGGCCGGCGTCGCGCTGCGACGTTCCCGCTGACCAGCTTGCCGCGCCCGCTCCCTTGCCGCATGTCCTCGCGGCGCTGAAGACCACCAAAAAACTGCATATTCTCATTATAGGGTCGCCGATCGGCATCGGACGCGGGCCGCGCAAGTCCTATCCAGTGGTGCTGGAGGGTTTGCTGGAGCACGCCTTGACGGGGATCGACGTGAACATCGTCGACCGCCCGGTTTCCGGCGAGACCGTCGACACCGCCGCCGAGCGCATCCGCACCGAGGTCGCGCTGTCGCGGCCCGATCTCCTGATCTGGCAGGTGGGCGCCAATGACGCTCTCGCCCGGATGCCTCCATCCGAATATGAATCCGCGCTGCGCGACGGCGTGCGCTGGGCCAAGGAAGACGGCGTCGATGTCCTGCTGATCGGCTTCGAGGCCAATCCCTGGCTGCACGACGACCGGGAGGTTCTGGCCGTGCGCGAGGCCACCGGCCGGGTGGCCAAGACGGAAGACGTGCTTTACCTGCGCCGTTTCGACGCCATGCAGTTCCTCGCCCGCACCCGCAACCGCGTCGAACAGGGCGACGAACCCTTCCCCGCCGAAGTGGGCGACGATTGTATGGCTGAACTGGTGGCGCAAGCGCTGGCGGCCAATCTCGTCCTGCGCCGAACCCGCCCGGCGCCTGCGCCGACCGAGCCCTGAACTGGCGAGGCGAGATGGACCAGTCCGCAACCATCGCATTTCTCATGGCTTCTTTGGCGCGCGAGGCAGGCGCGGAAATTTCGTGCAAACAGACTCATGTCTCGCTACTGTTTCTCGCCGGCGATCTGGTGTTCAAGCTCAAGCGCGCCGTCGCCTTCCCCTATCTCGACTTCTCGAGCCCGCAACTTCGCGAAAAAGCCTGCCGCGCCGAATTGGCGCTCAACTCGCGCGCTGCGCCCAACCTTTATCTCGGCGTGCGGAGGATCACGCTTGAAGGACGAGGCCTCGCCTTCGACGGCCAGGGCGAGATGGTCGATAGCATTGTCGTCATGCGGCGCTTCGCCGAATCGGACCTGTTCGACGTCATGGCGCGCGAAAACCGGCTGACGCCGCGACATATCGAAGCCCTGGCGGAAACCCTGGCGCGTTTTCACGCCAATGCCGAGCGCTTCCCCGAGATCGACGGCGCCGGAACCATGGCGCATCTCCTCGACCTCAACGCGATTTCCTTCTCCGGCAGCCCGATCTTCCCGCACGACGAGGTCGTGCGGCTGAACCAGGTTTTCCGCGCCGAACTGGATCGCCTGGCGCCCCTGCTCGACGCGCGCTCGGCGGCCGGCTTCGTGCGGCTGTGCCATGGCGATCTCTACCTGCGCAACATCTGCATGTTCGAAGGCCGGCCGACCCTGTTCGACTGTATCGAATTCGATGAAAGGCTGGCGCGCATCGACGTGCTCTATGACGTCGCCTTCACCTTGATGGATCTCTGGATGCGCGGGCGGCGCGACCTCGCCAACCTGCTGTTCAACCGTTACGCCAGCGCGCTGTTTCGCACCCTGGCCGACCTGCCGGCCCGCATCCGCGACGGTTTCGCGACCCTGCCATTTTTCATGGCCTTGCGCGCCGCCATCCGCGCCCATATCGCCGCCTCGCAAGCCCATTCGGGCGATGAGGCGCGAGACGCAGCGCATAAGCAGGAAGCTCTCGCCTATTTCGCTCTGGCCGCCGACCTGCTGGCGCCGTGCGGAAAAATTCTGATCGCCATAGGCGGGTTGAGCGGCTCTGGCAAATCCACTTTGGCCGCCGCGCTGGCCGCCGAAATCGGCCCGCCGCCGGGGGCCCGCACCCTCAATTCCGATCGTACTCGCAAAGCCATGCACCGGATCAGGCCGACCGACCGACTGCCGCAGTCGGCCTATGAGTTCAACATCACCGCCGCCGTCTATCTGCGCCTGATGTCACGGGCGATGGACGCCCTGGCGCAGGGCTCGGCGGTAATCGTCGACGCCGTCTATTCGACCGAGGACGAGCGCGCGGCGATCGCCCAAGTGGCGCGCGAAAAAAACGTCCCCTTCGTCGGCCTGTGGCTGGAGGCCGACCCCGAAATCCTGCGCCAACGCGTGCGCGAGCGCCCGCAGGGCCCTTCCGACGCCGATGTCAGCGTGCTGGAGGCTCAACTCCAGCGCGACCCGGGCCGGATCGACTGGTTTCGCCTGAATTCCGCCGCTCCCGATTTGAAGGATCAGGCGCTGGCCATCTTGCGCGCGGCGCTGGCGAAGAGCGCTGTCGGCGTTTAGGCGTCGCGGGAGGTGCGGCTCTCAAACCCCGAGCGATTTTGGGCCGCTGACGAACGGATTGTCCCGAAGATAAAATCGCAAGGTGCGGTTCGCATCCCGCGAAACGCCGATCCTGATGCTCTGCCCGATTTCGCCAGGTTCGTGCTCACCGCGTCCGAGCCACAGTGGGCCTTTCCGGCAAAGATCGAGACCATCGAGCGAACGATCGACACGCAACGCCGCGGCGAGCCTTCCCGGTCCCCGCGTCAGGTCGCGCAAGCGCTCAACGCCGCGATTCAGCTGCATGATCGAGACGCCTTCGAGCGGCTCGATCGCCCTGATCAGGACGCCGGCCCCGATCCCGGGCGCCTCGCTCGAGACATTCAGCATGAATGAACTGCCGTAGGCGAGGTAGACATAGGCGTGGCCCCGTTCGAGAAACAGCGAACGATTACGCCCGGTCATCCCCCGGTAGGCGTGCCCGGCGGCGTCGCCGACGACATAGGCCTCGGTCTCGACAATAAGACCGCTGGCGACGCCTTCCGGCAATTCCCGCACCAATAGCTTGCCAATGAGATAGCGCGCCAAGGAGGCCGTATCGATCGGCAGTTCCAGGCGAGCGAGTGGCGGATGATGGCTCGTTTTCAAGTCATCTTCTCGACCCATTGCACGCGCGAAGGCCCCGGCTCGAACGGATCGGCGAAATACTGGGTTTCGCGGGCTACCTTCCCGTCGAGGAACTCCATGATGCTCACGGTGTAGGACGGCCGCTCGTCATAGGTCAGGACAAATTCGGTGACCCAGAGATCGCCCGCGCCAATCATCCGCCGCACAGTGAAGCGCTTCAAATTCGGCTGCGCGGCGCGTGACGACTGAATGTTCCGCCGGCCGCGAATGCGCTCGCCCGATTGAGGATATTCGAGCACCGCGTCCTCACGGTAAATCTGGTGCTCCGTCTCGAAATCGTTGGCGTCGGAGGCGGCCCAGTGGCGATCGAGAGCCGCTCGAATCTGGCCGTCTTCCATATCAAATCTCCCTGAATCCATATGGGCCGTGGGATCGGGCGCGGTTCAAACATATTTCGGGATCGGTCCCCATTGGGGCGTCTGGTCGGGCAGATCGATCTCCATCTCGTCCACATAGCACCAGCCCCATCCCTCGGGCGGGTCGTAGCCCTCGATGATCGGGTGGCGGGTGCTGTGGAAATGCGCCGTCGCATGCCGATGGGGCGAGTCGTCGCAGCAGCCGACATGGCCGCACGTCCGGCAAAGTCGCAAATGGACCCAGGGGCTGCCGATTTTCAGGCACTCCTCGCAACCGCGCGCGCTCGGGCGGACCTCCTTGATCGACGCCTTGTGTCTGCAACTTGTCATGCGTCCTCCCTCGTCGATCGTTTGGCCATCTTGGCGTGAATTTGAGCGACGACCGCCGCGCCCTCGCCGACCGCCGCGGCGACGCGCTTGGTCGATCCGGCGCGAACGTCGCCGATGGCGAAGACGCCGGGCAGGCTCGTTTGCAAGGGCAGCGGACCCTTGCCGGTTACGACAAAGCCCTTGGCGTCGGTTTCCGCGCAACCCTGCAACCACCCAGCGTTGGGATCCGCGCCGATGAATAAAAACAGATGACGCAATTCACGGCGGCAAACGGACCCGTCGGAGCGGTTTTTGAAACTGACGGCCGTCAGGCCGGAGGCGCGATCTCCTTCCAGCGCCGAGACTTCGGCGCCGACATGGATTTCGACATTGCAGAGCGCGGCAATCCGCTCGATCAGATAGCGCGACATCGTCTCCGAGAGGTCGCGCCGAACGATCAGGTGCAGGCGCTTGACCTGCGGCGCAAGGAATACGACCGCCTGACCCGCCGAGTTGCCGCCGCCGACCAACGCGACCTCTTCGCCGGCGCACAGACGCGCCTCGATCGGCGACGCCCAGTAGGAAACGCCGGCGCCCTCGAATGTCCCGAGATTGGGGATGTCAAGCCGGCGATAACGCGCTCCGGAAGCGACGACGACCGCCCGTGCGCGCAGGCGGCGATTGCCGGATAATTCCAGAGCGAGCGGCTCGCCTGAGCAATCGAGCCTCTTGACCTGCAACGGCACGGCGATCTCCGCGCCGAACTTCAGCGCCTGGGTGAAGGCGCGCCCGGCCAGAGCCTGTCCTGAAATGCCGGTCGGAAAGCCGAGATAGTTCTCGATCCTCGCGGACGCCCCGGCCTGGCCGCCCGTCGCGCGTTCGTCCAGCACGATCACCGACAGCCCCTCCGACGCCGCATAGACCGCGGTGGCGAGTCCCGCCGGTCCGGCGCCGACGATCGCAATGTCATACACCCTCTCGGGGTCGAGCTGCGGCGTTATGCCAAGGCAGGTCGCCAATGCCGCTTCGCTCGGATTCTTCAGCAGATTTCCGTCAGGGCAGACAACAACAGGCAATTCTTCGGGTTGGACCCCGCTCCGTTCCACGAAAGCATGCGCTTCTGCATCGGCCGCCGCGTCAAGCACAAGTTGAGGAAATCCGCTCCGGCTAAGAAAGCCCTGCAGCCGAACAAGATCCGGACTGCCGAAGACCCCGATCAGGATCGTGCCCGCCCCGCCCGCCTCGATCAATCCGACGCGGCGGAGGATCAGCGCGCGCATCACGATCTCGCCGACATCCGCCGATCCTACCATCAACGCGCGCAGATGCGCCGGATCAAAGGGAAGAGCGACGCATCCCTCGGGCCCTGCGCGACCGGCGGCTAGCGAGGGGCGACCGGCGAGTTGATTGACCTCGCCGGTAAACTGGCCGGGCCCGAGCGTTGTGATCACCGCTTCCTGGCTGAGCCCGTCGCGCCGGAGGACGTCGATCGCGCCGTCGAGCACCAGCCACGACGGGGCCCCCTGCTCTCCGATCGCGAAGACGCTCTCTCCCGGAGCGAAGCGCCTTTCCGGGCCGCTCGCGAAGCGCCTCGCGGTCGTGATCTGCGTCGCGTTCAGCACAGGGAACATCTGGTGCTCGCGGGCGCCCAGGGTGCTCATTCTGCTATCCGATCTTTTCGGGCGCGTCCACGCAGAAGCGAGACTGCCTACGCGCCGTTGCGGCGGCCGATTGCTTAACGAGCAAGGAGGCGAGAAGATCCTCGATCGGTCGCTCCTGATGCATGATCGGCAAAGCCGTGGGCGCCATGCGCGGAATAGAGTTCGGAACCTTCGAGCACAGTCGACGGTTCGGTCGTGGCGATTGACGTTGGGGAGGCGGACGATGGCTCACCAAATCCTTGTCTTCTATGGTTCCTATCGGTCGGATCGGATGGGCATCCGACTGGCAAACTTCATCGTCGCAGGACTGGGCGCGCGCGGCGACACTGCCGAACTCGTCGATGCAAAAGCCGTCGGCCTTCCAATGCTGGACCGCATGTACAAGGAATATCCGCCTGGTTCAGCTCCAGCCGCCATGGAAGCTCTGGCGTCGAAGATTCGCGGCGCAGACGCTTTTATCTTCGTTGTCGGCGAATATAACTGGGGGGTGCAGCCGGGATTGAAGAACCTGACCGACCATTTTCTTGAAGAATGGTTCTGGCGCCCCGCCGCAATCGCAAGCTATTCCGGCGGACGTCTTTCCGGGACGCGGTCGAGCTTCGCCTGGCACAACATATTATGCGAAATGGGCATGGTGGTGATTTCGAGCGACCTTGCGGTAGGTCCGATCGCCCAGACGCTGGACGCCAATGGCGCCCCGACCGGCCCTGCGGGAAAGGCGCTGGAAAATGCGTTCCCCAGGTTCGCGGATGACCTGGCCTGGTGGACCGAAGCCGCCAAATTGCAGCGGACGCGTCGCTTACCGCCCTATTGAATCTTATGGTCGATGCTGTGTCGCCGCTGGAGCGTAATGGAAACACTCAAGCCGTCGCCTGATCGAGCAGGTGCAGGATGGATCGATAGCGGCGGCCGGAATGCGAGGCCAGGCCGATCTCGCAGGTGCGGCTGGTCGAATAGCCTTCCGTGCATTCCAGCGGCAGGCTTGTCCGCAAATGACGCAGGGCGTGATCGTTCAGCTCCGGCGTGACGAAACCTTTGTCGCCGGCGAAGCCGCAGCATTTCACGTCCGCCGGCGCGATCACCTGTTGGGCGCATTTCTGGGCCAGGCCGAGCAGGATGTCCGCCAGTCCCATCTTGCGGACCGAACAAGTGATATGCAGCGCCACCGGCCCCTCGATCGGACGCAGATCGAGTTTCGGCGCCACATGAAGGGTTAAAAACTCGACCAGATCGAGCGGCGCATAATCGTCGCCGGAAAAGCTTTTCGCCCTCGCGGCGCAGGGTGAAGTGTCGAACACCACGGGTATCTTTCGGCCATGCCTGGCAAGCTTTTGCACCAGTTCCTTCACCTTGCGCTCGGCGGTCTCGGCGAGGCCTTTCGAGGCGAAAGGCTGGCCGCAGCATAATTCATCCTGTCCTTCCGGCGTCACGAGCCGGTAGCCGGCGCGCGAAAAAACGCGGGTGGCGACCTCGCGCAAATTTTCGCTGTCGTCGCCGCGTGGCGCCCCCATGGCGCGGCTGGCGCAGCTTTCGAAGAATAGAACCGGCTCGCCCTCCCAGCCCGAACTGACGGGTTTCGGCCAGATTCCACGCGGAAAAGCCGGAGTCCACAAAGGCGCGGAAAACTTCTCGTGCGCCACGCGCGCCGCCGCCTGCATCGCCGAGGTTCCGAGCACTTTATGGGCGATGTCGGCGCCGGCCAGAGCGAGGCGGGTCGCGCCGAGCGTCGCGGCGAAATGATCGCCGATCCCGCCGCCGATCTTCTTGGCCAGCGGCCCGGCCTGTTCCGCCCGCAGCGAGCGGATGAAGTCGCCGGTATTGATTTCCAGCGGACAGACGGTGGAGCACAGCGAGCAGCCGGCGCAGGTCTCGTCGGCGGCATAGGCGAAGGTCTGTTTCATCTCCGTCGCTTGCGCCGAAGTCGGATCGTCGCAGGCCAGCCGCGCCAGTTCCCGCCCGGAAACGATGCGCTGGCGCGGCGAGAAGGTCAGGCCGTGCGAAGGACATTGCGGTTCGCAAAAGCCGCATTCGATGCAGCTGTCGACCAGCGCCGACACCTTGGGCATCGGCTTGAGGTTTTTGAGATGGATGGTCGGATCGTCGTTGAGCAGCACGCCGGGATTGAGCAGGCTGTCTGGATCGAGTAGCGCCTTGATCCGCCGCATCAGGCGGGTCGCGCGCATGCCCCATTCGCGTTCGACGAAGGGCGCCATATTGCGCCCGGTGCCGTGTTCGGCCTTGAGCGAGCCGTCATATTTGCCGACGACCAGTTCCGACAGGGCCTCCATGAAAACCGCATAGCGGGAGATTTCCGACTGGTCTTCAAACCCCTGCGCAAAGACGAAGTGGAGATTGCCTTCCAGCGCGTGGCCGAAAATGATCGCCTTGTCGTAGCCATGGGCGTGGAGCAACGCCTGCAGATCGGCGGTCGCTTCAGCAAGACGCTCGACCGGAAAGGCGACGTCCTCGATGATCACCGTCGTGCCGGGCGGACGCTTGCCGCCGACCGCCGGAAAAGTGCCCTTGCGAATGTCCCAGTAGCGGGAACACTCGACCGGATCGTGCGAGAAGCGCACGCCATTGAGCGTCGTCGCCGGATCGATGGCGGCCTGCGCCAGGGCGATGCGCTCCTTGAGCGCCGCCTGATCCGGCCCGCGCGCCTCGACCAGCAAGGCTGCGGCGCCGGGACCTAGCCCATCGACTTCGATCGGCATCCCCGACTTGCTCTTGACGCTTTCGAGCGCGGCGCGGTCGAGCAGTTCCACCGCCTCGACAGGCGTGCGTTTAAGCGCGCTGACCGCGCGGCAGGCCGAGGGAAGATCGGCGAAGACGATGAAGGCCGAAGCCTTGTCGCGATAATCCGGGACGGTCTGGTAGTCGATCCGCGAAAGGAAGCCGAGCGTCCCTTCCGAGCCGATCATCAGATGGGTGAGAATGTCGACAGGATCTTCAAAATCGACCAGGGCGTTGATCGCATAGCCGGTAGTGTTCTTCAGCCGGAATTTGTGGCGGATACGCTCCGCCGTGGCGGCGTCTTCGCGCGCGTCGCGGGCTATTGTGGCGAGCCCGTCGAGCAGCGCCGCATGACCGGCGCGGAACGCCGCGACGCTTTGCGGATCGGCCGTGTCGAGAACGGCGCCGTCGGCCAGCACCACCCGCATCGACGCCAGCGTGTAATAAGAATTCTGGCCAGTTCCACAGCACATGCCGGAAGCGTTGTTGGCGGCTATGCCGCCGATTTTCGCCGTCGCGATGGAAGCGGGATCGGGTCCGATCTTGCGCCCGAACGGCGACAGCAGGCGATTGGCGTCGCCGCCGATCAGCGAAGGGCCGAGACGCGCGATGGCGCCTTCGGGCTCGAAGCCGAAAGAGCGAAAACCTTCGCCGAGACTGACCAGCACGGAATCGGTGACCGCCTGCCCGGAAAGCGAGGTGCCGGCGGCGCGAAACGTCACCGGCGCCTTTTGCGCGCGACAAAGCGCCAAGACCCCCCTCACCTGTTCCTCGCTCTCGGCGATGACGACGATGCGCGGATTCAGCCGATAGAAGCTGGCGTCGGTCCCATAAGCGAAGGTCCGCAGCGGATCGGTGACGATCGCCTCTTCCGGGAGGAGCGAGCGAAAAGCCTGCGCCAGCGCGCCATAGTCGATATCCGGCATGAGGGCCTCCACTTGGCCAGTTGATCATTGCCCGACGACGGGAATGACCCAGGGGATGAGATATTGCTGGATCACCACCAGAACGCTCAGCACCAAGGTCAGGAAGATGGAGTGCTTGAAGGTCCTGGCGAAGACCACGCCTTCATGGCCCTTGAGATTGGTCACCGATACGCCGGTGGCGATGTTTTGCGGCGACACCATCTTGCCCATCACGCCGCCCGACGAATTGGTGGCGGCGAACAGCACCGGATTGAGGTCGAGCTGCCGCGCGGCGACGACCTGCAGATTTCCGAACAAGGCGTTGCCCGAGGTGTCGCTGCCCGACAGCATCACCGCCACCCAGCCCAGGAAGGGTGAGAGAATGACGAACAGATGCCCGGTGGAGGCGACGGCGTGGCCCAGGGTATAGGCGATGCCGGAATAGTTCATCAGATAGGAGAGGCCGATGATCAGCATCACGGTAATGACGGCGAGCCAGGTCTGCTTGAGGGTCCGCCCGATGCACTCGAAGAAGGCGGCGGGCGAAAGCCGGACAATGGCCGCCGTCACGATCGCCGCCAGCAGGATCGCGGTGCCGGTGCCGAGCGGCTGGAAAGTCCAGACGGCGGCATAGGGCTTGGCGCCATATAGTGTGATCGAGATGGCGTTATGCAGGCCCGGCCACGGGATTTTCGACTGCGCGATCGCGGCCCAGCCGAAATGGGTCCAGACAATGACGACGGCGGAAACGATCAGCCAGGGCAGCCAGCCCTGCCAGGGCGCGACGGAACCCGAATCGGTCTCGGCGGCGAGCGCCGTTTCCTGAATCTGGAACTCCGGATCGGGCGCGGGACGCCAGACCAGCAGGAACAGCAGCGTGCACAACAGCGAGCCGAGCGAGGACAGAACGTCGGTCAGGGCGTAGTCGAGAAAATTCGACGAAATGAACTGCGAGACGGCGAAACTGCCGCCCGAAACCAGCAGCACCGGCCACAGGGCGCGGACCGAACGCCCGCCGCCATAGATGAACATGACATAGAACGGCAGCATCAGCGCCATGACAGGCAATTGCCGTCCGATCATGGCGCCCAGCGCCGTCGCCGGAAGGCCGGTGACCGCGCCGAGAACCGTCACCGGCACGCCGAGCGCCCCGAAAGCGACGGGCGCGGTGTTGAAGATCAACACGAAGACCAGAGCCTCGAGCGGAGGAAAGCCGACCAGAATCAGCAGCGAGCTGGTGATCGCCACCGGCGTGCCGAAGCCCGAAACGCCTTCGAGCAGCGCACCGAAACAGAAGCCGATCACCACCAGCACGATCCTTCGGTCGTTCGGCAGATGCTGGATCACCCAGGCGCGGAAGGCGTCGAAGCGGCCGGAGCGCACCGCGACATTATAGAGAAGCAGGGCGTTGACGACGATCCACATCACCGGCCAGAGGGCGAAGACCGCGCCGTTCAGCACGGAGTTGAAGGCCAGATCGACCGGCATTTTCCACACGCCGATGGCGATGACCAGGCCGATGATCAGCCCGACGAGCGCCGCCTGCCAGCCGGGCCGACGGAGCACGCCGAGCAGCACCAGCAGCGCGACAATGGGCAGGATCGCCACGAGAAAGGATAGCCCAAGGCTATCCGCCACGGGCGTCAAGAGCTGACTGAACATTTTACCTCCCTATGGCCTTCTTTTTGTCCGGCCGGTTTTCAATCTGGTCGTAATGACGCCGCCCGGTTCATGGCTAAGCCGCTCCGGCACTGTGGTCATTTTATTTTACCACTATTTCCTACAGGATATCTTTTTATCTCGCAAGCCGTTTGTGAAAGGACTATGATCCATCGAGCGGGCCAGCCCCGCAAACGGAAACCGTCATGGAACCTGTCCGCAACCTGAAACTCGCCGACGCCATCGCCGAGCATCTCGAACAATTGATCCTCGAAGGCGCCCTTCGTCCTGGGGAAAAACTCGCCGCCGAACGCGAACTGGCGGAAAAGCTGGAAGTATCCCGGCCGTCGCTGCGCGAGGCGCTGGAAAGGCTTCAGGCGCGCGGGCTGATCGAGACCGGCAAGTCGGGAACCTATGTCACCCGGTTCATGGCGTCGTTGACCGAACCCTTGGCGGCGATGTTCCAATCCAACGACCAGGCTCTGGTCGACTATCTCGAATATCGCAGCCTGATCGAAGGCGAAGCGGCGCGGATGGCGGCGACGCGCGCCACCGACGTCGAGCGCGAGGCGATCCGCGATTGCCTGGAAACCATGAGCGCGGCGCACCAGCTCGACGACCCGACCGCCGAGGCCGACGTCGACGCCGACCTCCATATCCTCATCTATGAGTCGGCCCATAATCTGGTGCTGATGCATATCATGCGCGCCTTTTCCGAAATGATGCGCGGCGGCGTGTTTTACAACCGCCATCAGCTTTACACCCGCCCCGGAGTGCGCGACCTTCTGCTGCAACAACATCTGGCGATCGGCGAGGCCGTGCTGGCGCGCCAGCCCGAAAAGGCGGCGGAGGCGGCGGCGGGGCATGTCCGCTTCACCGCCGCCACGCTCGAGGACATCCGCAAGGAGCAGACCCGAGTCGCGCGGGCTTTGCGCCGCATGGGCCGTTCAGAGTTCGTCGCGAGTTGAATTTGGGTTTCCTGTGGTAATTTTATTTGACCACGCGTATTTTTTGGCTATAAAGACGACAAGGCCTGCCGAAAAGAGCAAGCGCCTAACGGGATAGAAACGCTTTGGACAATCAGCCAAGGCCGCGCGTCGGCCTGTTCGTCACTTGCCTGGTCGATTCGATGCGGCCGAACATCGGCTTCGCGGCGATTGCCTTGCTCGAGGCCGCCGGCTGCGAAGTCGTCGTTCCGCAACGCCAGACCTGCTGCGGCCAGCCGGCTTTCAACAGCGGCGCCGACGAGGCGACCGTCGCCATCGCGCGCCAGACCATCGAGGCTTTCGAACCTTTCGATTATCTCGTTGCGCCGTCGGGCTCTTGCGGCGGCATGATCAAGTCGCATTATCCCGAGCTCTTCGCCAAAGACCCGGTCTGGGGGCCGAGGGCCAAGGCGCTGGCGGGCCGCACATATGAACTGCTGAGTTTTCTCGTCGACGTGCGCGGGTTCAAGCCGCAAAACGTCGCCTGCAAGGCCAGCGCGACCTATCACGATTCCTGTTCCGGCCTGCGCGAGCTGGGCGTCAAGGCGCAACCGCGGAAATTGCTGGCGGCGGTCGAAGGGCTGGAAATGCGCCCGCTCGAAGGCGATGAGACCTGCTGCGGCTTCGGCGGGACCTTCTGCGTCAAATATTCCAACATTTCCAACTCCATTGTCGGCGAAAAGGCGGAAAATGTCGTCGCCTCGGGCGCCGATCTGTTGCTGGGCGGCGATCTCGGCTGCCTGATGAATATGGCCGGCAAGCTGCACCGCGAGGGCGCGAAAACACGGGTCTTCCATGCGGCGGAAATTCTCGCCAATATGGCTTCGACCGCCATCGGCGAGGATGTTTGAGATGAGCGCCGCCTTCGATCTTCGCGTGGACAAGGCGCTGGCGGACCCCCAGCTGAAAATCGCGCTGGAGCGCACCACCGGCAATGCGCGCCGCAAGCGCGCCGCCGCCGTCGCCGCCTGGCCGGATTTCGCCGGCGCCCGCGCCGCCGCCGCCGCGATCAAGGATCACGCCATCGAGCATATGGCGTATTACCTCGAAACGTTCGAGCGCAACGCCCTTGCCTCCGGTGCGCTGGTGCATTGGGCGCGCGATGCCGATGAGGCCTGCGCCATCGTCGTCGACCTGTGCAAGGCGGCGGGCGCGAAAACCGTGACTCGGTCGAAGTCGATGCTCGGCGAGGAGATCGGCCTGCCCCACGCCCTGGCCGCCGCCGGCCTGCGCCGCGTCGAAACCGATCTCGCCGAACATATCATCCAGCTCGCCGACGAAACGCCGTCGCACATCATCTGGCCCGCCGCCCATCATACCAAAGAGGATGTGGCCGAGCTTTTCGCCGCCCATCACCGCGACAAGACGCCGACTACCGACATCGAATCCATGGTCGCGTCAGCGCGGAAGGAATTGCGCGAGGATTTCTTTGCCGCCGAAGTCGGCATTTCCGGCGCCAATTTCCTCGTCGCCGAGACCGGAGCGATCTGCACGATCACCAATGAGGGCAATGCCGAACTGACGACGACGCCGCCCCGTGTGCACATCGTCACGGCGGGGATCGAAAAAATCGTCGCCACCACCGAACATGCGCTGCAATTGACCCGGGTGCTCGTTCCCTCGGCCACCGGCGCCGACCTGACCCAATACACCACCTTCCATTGCGGGCCGAAACGTCCCGGCGACCTCGACGGGCCGGAGCAGTTCCATATCGTGCTGGTCGATCACGGCCGCACGAAAATGCTGGCCGACATGCCGGAAATGCTGCGTTGCCTGCGCTGCGGCGCCTGCCTCAACCATTGCGTGGTCTATCGCGCCATCGGCGGCCACGCCTACGGCGGCGCCTATCCCGGCCCGATGGGCTCGGTGCTCACCCCGGTTTTCGACGGACTGGAAAAATCGCGCGACCTGCCGAACGCCTGTACGCTCAACGGCCAATGCCGACAGGTCTGTCCGGTCGATATTCCGCTGCCAACCATGCTGCGCGGCTGGCGCGAGAAGAGCTGGAGCGGCGGGATGGAGCCGGCCAAGACGCGGCTCGCCTTGCAGATCTGGGCCTATGCCGCCGCGCGACCGGCCCTATACCGGCTCGGACAGGCCTTCGCCTTGCCGATGATGCGGCTTTTCGCGCGAGGCGGGTGGATATCGAAAATGCCGCTGACATCGGGCTGGACCGCGGCGCGAGACCTGCCCAAGCCGCCGGGGACAAGTTTCATCACGCAATATCTTTCCGGGAAGAGAGCCGGCCGATGAGCGCCAGAGCCGCCATATTCGCCGCCATACGCGCGGCAAAGCCCGACCCCGCCGCGCCCGGGCAAATCGCGGCGCAGGCGACGCAATGCGCCGAACTCATGCGCAAGAGCCTGCCGCCGCTCGAACTGAGCGATCGCGTCCAACTTTTCACCGCGCGCGCCAGCGCCGAAAAAGTCGGCGCCACCGTCGAGCGGGCGGCTGGTCTTTCCGACCTGCCGCAAGCGGTCGCGCGCTATATCGCCGCCAATGATCTCAAGCCGGATTTCTCGCTTCAGCCCGATCCGCGCCTGCAAGGACTCGATTGGAGCGCGCTGGCGCCAAACCAGCCGTTGCGGCCCGATTCAGCGCTGGCGGTCGGCCTGGCGCTTTGCGGCGTGGCCGAAACAGGCTCGCTGGTGTTTCATTCCGGCCCGACCGCGCCGACGCTTTACGGCTTCCTGCCGCTTCATCATCTCGTCGCGCTGGATGCGCAAACTCTGCTGCCGCGACTCGAGGATTACGCCGACTCGCAAATCGGCAAACTCGCGCCGCGCAATGTCAATTTCATCACCGGCGCCAGCGGCACCACCGATATCGAGGGCGTGCTGGCGCGCGGCGCCCACGGACCGCGCAAGCTGCATATTGTCATTTACGGGTGAGGCCTGTTGTCAAAATGCGACGCCCGCGGATACTGTTGAAAAACTGCTTTTTGGCCCCTGATCGCAATATTGCAGGCCCATGGAGCCGGCAGTATAAAAAAGATGTGGGGGACCAGTAGGTTTGGCGAAAAATCCGCCGGAAACCACCGCTCCCCATTCAAGACGGCATTGAACGAGGAAAGTCGCTCCTTATCAAATTTGGCGGGATTTTTGAGGCGCCCAATTTTCGGAGTTTTTCAACACAATCCGCGGATAGCGGCCATCCGCCGAAACGCCGAGCCTGTTATTTTATCATTAGCCATGCGTCTTTCGGAAATGACTATTGGCCGACGCGACGTTGGCGAAAAAGGCGATTAATATCGCTTCCAACAAACGGAAGAACGCGCCAAAAAGTCCGGAAAGCGGCGGGCGCCGAGATAAAGGCCGAATGAGGAAGCCACCTTGGGAGGAGCGTCTTGCACACGGAAAAATGCTGCTCAGGCGCATCGTCGCGGCCTGCGCCGTCAGTCAAATCGCGATTCCCGCACCAGCGCCTGCCAGGCGCGGGCGGCGTCGGACAAATAGGCGCCCTCGCGCCAGACCAGCGCCAGCCGCCAGTCGACGCCCGGTTCGTCGAGCACGAGGCTGACGACGCCGACACGGGTTCGGCGCCGATCGAGCAGGCGCGGCAGGAAGGCGGCGCCCATTCCCGCCGCCACCAGTTCGACAATGAAGTCGATCTGGCTGGAGCGCGCCGCGACCACCGGCTCAAAGCCTTTGCTGTGGCAGGCGTTGATGATGACACGGTTCTGCGCAAAGCCGCTTTCGAACAGGATCAGCGGAATATCGCGCAGATCGTCGATGGAGACAGTTTTCCGCGCGGCCAGCGGACTGTCGGCGGCGACCAGGGTCATCAGCGGATCGCGGCGGATTTCATGCCATTCGAAATCCTCGTCGACCGGCAGCAGCGAAGCGGCGAAGTCGATTTCGCCAAGCCGCAGGATTTCCTCCAGCCGAGCGCTGCCATGCTCGATCAGCCTGATGTCGATGCCGGGGTAAATCTTGCGGAAACGGGTGAACAGCGGCGCAAACAAGATGCCGCTGCCGACCGGCGGCAGGCCCAGCCGGAGCACGCCGCGCTTCAGCCCGCGCAATTCGGCGATCTCGGCCAGCAAATCCTCGCGCTCGGCCAGCATGCGAAGCGCCCGGGCGTAAACCGCTTCTCCGACCGCCGTCAGACGGGGTTTGAGCGCCCCACGGTCGAGCAGCGGCGCGCCGATCTCATCCTCGATCTGGCGGACCGCCTTGCTCACGGTGGATTGAGTGGCGCACAGGACCTTTCCCGCAGCCGTGAAGCCGTTCTGCCTGATAACCTCGACAAAGGCGCGAAGATTCTTGAGCTCCATCCTCATTCCAATATAGAATGAAGCTTAGGAATTCAATTCATTTCCAGACTTGCCCCATGTGGCGTAATCTGTATCGCGTAACAAAAAAAGCGACGCCTTCGGCAACGAGGACCGCCTGCATCCTTGGAGGAAAACATGGACCGTAATGACGCGGAAGAAACGCGCGAATGGCTTGAGGCCCTGAACTCGGTTCAGGCTTTCGAGGGCGTTCACCGGGTGGACGCCATTCTCGGCGAGGTGGTCGCGGAAGCGCGGAAAAACGGCGCGCAGCTGCCGTTCGCCTGGAACACCGCCTACATCAATTCGATTCCCGTCGCCGACCAGCCGGAGCCTCCGGGCATTCGCCCGATCGAGACCAAAATCCGCGCTGCGATCCGCTGGAACGCCGCGGCGATCGTGCTCAAGGCCAACAAGGTCTCCTCGGAACTCGGCGGCCATATCGCCTCCTTCCAGTCGGCGGCGACCCTGTACGACGTCGGCTTCATGCATTTCTGGCGGGCGCCGAGCGAGAACCACGCCGGCGACCTGGTGTTCATCCAGGGCCATTCCTCGCCCGGCATTTACGCCCGCGCCTTCCTCGAAGGCCGCATTTCCGAAGAGCAGATTCTCAACTTCCGCCAGGAAGTCGACGGCAAAGGCATCCCCTCCTATCCGCATCCCTGGCTGATGCCGGATTTCTGGCAGTTCCCCACGGTGTCGATGGGCCTCGGGCCGCTGATGGCGATCTATCAGGCGCGTTTCCTGCGCTATCTCGAAGGGCGCGGCCTGATCGAGACGAATGAAAGGAAAGTCTGGGCCTTCATGGGCGACGGCGAGATGGACGAGCCCGAATCGCTCGGCGCCATTTCGCTGGCGGGACGCGAAAAGCTCGACAACCTGATCTTTGTCATCAACTGCAACCTGCAGCGCCTCGACGGGCCGGTGCGCGGCAATGGCAAGATCATACAGGAGTTGGAGGCGGATTTTCGCGGCTCCGGCTGGAACGTCATCAAGGTCGTCTGGGGCTCGGGCTGGGACGAGTTGCTCGCCAAGGACGTCACCGGCCGCCTGCGGCAATTGATGGAGGAATGCGTCGACGGCGAATATCAGGATTTCAAGTCGAAGAACGGTGGTTACATTCGTGAAAAATTCTTCGGCCGCTATCCTGAAACAGCGGCGATGGTCGCCGGCTGGACGGATGAGCAAATCTGGAAACTGACCCGCGGCGGCCATGACTCGCGCAAGATCTTCGCCGCCTACAAGGCCGCCTCGGAGCACAAGGGCCAGCCGACGCTGATCCTCGCCAAGACCGTCAAGGGCTATGGCATGGGCTCGGCCGGCGAAGCGCAGATGATGTCGCATCAGGCCAAGAAGATGAATGTCGAGGCGCTCAAGCAATTCCGCGACCGCTTCAACATTCCTGTCGCCGACAGCGAGATCGAGCATCTGCCCTTGATCAAATTCGCGGCCGGTTCCGAAGAAGACAATTATCTGCACGAAGCACGCGCAAAACTGGGCGGCTATCTGCCGGCCCGCCGCCGTCAGTCGGAGCCGCTGGTCATTCCACCCCTGTCAGCCTTCGAACAACAATTGCAATCGACCGAAGGCCGCGAGATCTCCACCACCATGGCTTTCGTGCGGGTGCTCAATCACCTGTTGCGCGACAAGAATATCGGCAAGCGCATCGTGCCGATCGTGCCCGACGAATCCCGCACTTTCGGCATGGAGGGCATGTTCCGCCAATATGGCATCTTCTCGCAGGTCGGCCAGCTTTACCGCCCGCAGGACGCCGATCAGCTGTCGTACTACAAGGAGGACCGCTCCGGCCAGATGCTGCAGGAAGGCATCAACGAGGCCGGCGCCATGGCCTCGTGGATCGCGGCGGCGACTTCCTATTCCAATTCCAACACGCCGATGATCCCGTTCTACATCTATTATTCGATGTTCGGCTTCCAGCGCATCCACGATCTCGCCTGGGCGGCGGGCGACATGCGCGCGCGTGGCTTCCTGCTCGGCGGCACCTCCGGGCGCACCACCCTGAATGGCGAGGGCCTGCAGCACGAGGACGGGCACAGCCACATTTTCTCGGCCACCATCCCGAACTGCGTCAGCTACGACCCGACTTACTCCTACGAAGTCGCGGTCATCCTGCAGCACGGTCTGGAGCGCATGTACGGGCCGAAGGGCGAGGATGTCTATTATTACATCACCCTGCTCAACGAGAATTACGAGCATCCCGCCATGCCGCAAGGCGTGGAAGAGGGCATCGTCAAGGGCATGTATCTGCTCAAGAGCGCGCCCGAGGGAACGCCGAAGGAGAAGCGGGTCAAGCTGCTGGGCAGCGGCGCGATTCTCCGCGAAGTCATCGCCGGGGCGGCTTTGCTGGAGCGCGATTTCGCTATTCACGCCGATATCTATTCCGTTACCAGCTTCACCGAACTCAAGCGCGAGGCGGACGCCGTCGAGCGCTGGAACCTGCTGCATCCGATGGAAGAGCCGCGCGTCGCTTACGTCACGCAATGTCTGGCGGCCAGCGGCGATGCGCCGACCGTCGCCTCGACCGACTACATCCGCGCCTTCGCCGAGCAGATCCGCGCCTTCGTGCCCGGACGCTACAAGGTTCTTGGCACGGATGGGTTCGGACGTTCGGACTATCGGCGCAAATTGCGGAGCTTCTTCGAAGTGGACCGGCATTTCGTCGCCGTCGCGGCGCTGAAGGCTTTGGCCGAATCGCAATTGCTGCCGAGCAAGAAAGTCGCCGAGGCGATCGAGCTTTATCACCTCGATCCGGAAAAGCCCGATCCGATGCTCTCTTGATTCTTGCCTGATCCGCGCAGTCCGTTCCCATTCCGCGTCACCATTCCGCGCCTTTGAGCGCCCAAATTCAAGGTTTGCCTCCATGTCCGCCATTGAAGTGAAAGTGCCCGATATCGGCGATTTCAAAAACGTGCCGGTGATCGAAATCAATGTGAAACCCGGCGATATCATCAAGGCCGACGATCCCCTGATCGTGCTGGAATCCGACAAGGCTTCGATGGAAGTCCCTGCCCCGCAGGGTGGCAAGGTGCTCGAACTCAAATTGAAGGTCGGCGACAAGGTCGCGGAAGGATCGCTGATCCTGACCCTGGAGGCGGAAGGCGCGGGCGCGACCGTCCCCGCCGCGTCCGCCGTGCCCTCGCCGACGCCGGCGACGCTTGCCGCCGAAGCGGCGCCTGCGACGGCCGAGGAAAAGCCGGCGCCGGCCGTGCTGGAGGAGGACAAGATCGCCGGCAGGATCGCCGGTCCTTCGCCCATCGTCGGTCCGGGCGGGACGCTCGCCGATTTCGGCAATGTCTTCGCCTCGCCCGGCGTGCGCCGCCTCGCGCGCGAACTGGACATCGACCTGACCAAAGTTCCAGCCAGCGGCGACAAAGGCCGCATCACCAAGGAAGACGTCAAAGCTTATCTTTCCGGCGGCAAGGCCGGTCCAGCGGGCGTGTCGGGCGGCGCCGGCATTCCCGAAATCCCGGCGGTGGATTTTTCCAAATTCGGCCCGGTGGAGGAAAAACCGCTGTCGCGTATCAGAAAGCTGTCAGGGCCCTTCCTGCATCGCTCCTGGCTCAACGTGCCCGCCGTCACCCAGCACGACGAGGCCGACATCACCGATCTTGAAGCCTTCCGCAAGACGCTGGACGAGGCCGGGAAGGTCGCCAAGCCGAAGCCCTATCGCGTCTCGCTGCTGCCCTTCCTCGTCAAGGCCAGCGTATCGGTGCTCAAGGAGTTCCCGGACTTCAATTCCTCGCTCAACCCGGCCAAGGACGGGCTGATCGTCAAGAAATACTGGAACATCGGCTTTGCCTGCGACACCCCGGAAGGCTTGGT
>NZ_JBKQOU010000033.1:0-4132 GCF_052145335.1 Rhodoblastus sp. | reverse complement strand
GCCGTTTTCGACCAGAACATCAATATTAAGGATAGACGGCTTTTCTTTCGCAATCCTGACGCCCGGACGCTCCTCAAACACGCCGTCGATCAATTGAAGGAGCTGCCCCGCCTTGATTCCTTGGCTTTGGAGCCAGTCATCGTTCCTCGCATGGACAAATTGCCGGTCATCGTGCGCATTTGGCCCTTCGAGGGAGCACCGGGGCAGGACGTGCGTGCACTTTTGACGTTGAATGCCTTGGGGCCAAGGCCAGGACCGTCCGCGGCGATCCTCGCCAAGACGTTCCGGCTGACACCATCGGAAGCGAAGGTCGCCTGCATCATCGCGCGGGGAGCTCCTCCCGATATCGCCGCCCGGGAGTTGAAGATATCACGGGAGACGGCGCGCAATCAGTTGAAAGCCGTCTTTGCCAAGACAAACACGCATCGCCAAAGCGAACTGGTCGCGCTGCTCCTGCAAGTCGAGTAACGGCGATAAACCCAAATCTCGCGGTGGAAACGGCGGGCCAAACTCGTCGCGCGTCTTCAAGCCAAGGGCGTCCGGTGTCGCCAGGGTCCTAAAGGTGACAGGTTTCTTTCCCGTCAGGGGTGACGGCCACCCCTCGGGGGTCATCCCCCATCGGAACCGTCGCCACCACCATGTTGGTAGCCGTGTCGATCACCGAAACATTGTTGTCGACTTCATTCGCGACGCGCTCGAAGGTGCGCGGACGCATCGAGCATGTAGTCTGGTCAGATCATCGCTGCCCCCGGGGGATGCGAAAACTTCGAACCGCGCGAACGGCGGAAGATTGCTGCCCCCTCGGGGACGCGAGAAGCTGCGACGGTATGGTGCGATGCCTGGGACGCTTCTTGGCGGCAGGTGCAGGCCAACCGGTGATCTCACGACGAAAAACGATCAGAGCCGTTATCATGAGGACAATTATTGAGGGCACAACAGACATGAGGGAATCCCCCGATTGGATTGTGCTTTCCATGATGGCCAACGACGGGTTTTGTCGCGCCAGAGATGATCATCTCAACTTTTCGTCAAAACTTCATCAACGTCTTGTCCGACACGTTAATGAATGGTGAATGTGGGATTGGAGCCGAGGTCGCCATCTCGAAAAGAACGATCTGATTGGGCGCCGCACTCTTGCCGATTATGGCCGCAGCTTCGTGTGATCAACGTGATCAGCATTCGAGATCAGGCATTGCGATGGATTATGCAGACGAGCAGCACGGCGGCGTTGCGGAAGAAATGCCGCCGAAAATCAAAGCCGAGGAGAATCCCTGGTATTTGCTGGCGACGCTCTATGGCGTGCCTGAGCAATCGGATCGCGAGCTAAGAGAAAAGAATCGGATCGCCTGGAACCGGTACTTTGCCACAAATTTTAATGAGGCAACACGCGCGCGACTAATTGAAGAGAAGCGGCATCCTCAGAATGAACTGAACCCGTTTCAAAGGCATGAATTGGAAGAAATAAAAGAGGCCTACTTAAAGCGCTGCGCGTCTTCGCCGAAACATAACCCCCTTCCACTCAGCAATGCTGTCATCGATTTTTCGAATGTTCAATTCGATCAAAATGTTTCTTTTGATGAATATTTGTTTCCCGATCCTGGTGTGTTTTCTTTCGATTGCACCTTTCAGGACGCGATTTTCACCGGTCGTGCCTCTTTCATGGAGACGACCTTTTTAAGTTCCGCCGAATTTCGGGGTGCGATTTTCTATGGTGACGCAAATTTCTTAGGCGCAACGTTTTCCGGCACGGCGGACTTCAGCGGTGTGGCCTTTTTACTTGGGACTACGTTCTCGTACGTGACTTTCTCCCGCGGGGCCTTTTTCGCTGGTGCAACGTTCTCCAGCGGAGCTGCCTTCCCCCGCGCGGCTTTCTACGGCGCGGCCAACTTCAACGGCGCGGCCTTTGCCGATTTCGCGAACTTCATAGGCGCAACTTTTTACGGCGGCGCTGCATTTAGCGATGCGATGTTCGAGGAATCCACCAGCTTCGACAATACGAAGATGGAATTCATGACTTCTTTCGCGGGCACGACATTTGGAGCAGTGCCTCCAACATTCTTCGGAGCCGAGCTACATCAGAACACCGTTTGGCGCGGCGTCAAATGGCCGCTTATCCCCCAGAATAAAGGCGAGGCTGGGCGCTACATCGACGCTTATGCGTGTCTGAAGCTAGAAATGGATCGGCTTAAGAAGCATGAGGACGAGCTCGACTTTTTCGCCTTCGAATTGCAATCCCGCCGAGTTCTGCTCGGCCGGTGGGGATGGGGGCTGCCGATCTGGCTCTACGGGCTTCTCTGCGACTACGGCCGCAGCTACCTCCGGCCCCTCGTCGCACTTTTTGTTGTCTCGGTTATAGGGGCGTTAGCCTTTTGGTTTTTCGACGCGCGCACCTATGGGGAAGCCCTGGGCCTCAGCGTCGCGAATGCGCTGAATGTCTTCGGTTTCCGCAGGGATTTCGGTTTAACAATTGATACTCCGCTCTCTTGGCTCGAATTGATGTCCGCCATTCAAACCATTCTCGGCACCATTCTCGTCTTCCTCTTCGGCCTCGGCATACGCAATAAATTCCGCATGAAATAAGTGAAGCCAAGAGTGCGGCGAGGCGACAGCACTCGAAGCATGTTGGATGATCGGCCGCCGGTCTCGTGGCGTCTCGGCGGATTGATCCTCGCTACCTGGAGGGGTTTATCGTCGGCACCTTTGTGCCACGTGGCTATTGTGCTTCGCCACCCGCGCCAATTCGCCGGGCTATGGCTTCACCGATCCGCCCTACAATTACGATGACGAAGGTATGACATACCGCCGAGCCCTTCCTGGACGTTTTGGGCGCATATTGGTCAAATCTTGGACACGCGGTCGGATGCGGAAATGCAAATAAAAAGCCCCTGATCTGGCGATCTGGAACCAGACCAGGGGCAGCCGTGTGTTCGGAGGAATCCACGTCCGGATAAATAAGCAACATTCGAGCCAAGCTTGGTGCCGGACGCGGCCGGAGTGGCCACAGGCGGGGCGGCGGCGCAAATTATTGCGTTGTCCGTTCCGGAATGACTCTGATCTCTTCAAAATCCTCAGCGGCCCCGCCCCAAATCACTAATTGCGGTGTGAAGCGCACATCCAATCGGTCCGGCGCGGCGCGATTGTTCGCAAAGAGTCGATAGGAACACATCACCGTCCCCTGAGCATCTTGCGGAATTTTCCAATATCGCGCTGCCGAGGTGGACTTGAAGCGAACCCGTTGGCCGACTTTCATGGTCGCCTTTCGTGGTTGGCAGAACCCCACCTCCAATCGGAAGATGGTGGTCCAGATATGTTGCAGCGCAGCATAGTAACGTCGCAAGGGAGCAATGCAATGCGTCGCTCGGTCGCATAAGCTCCAAATCGGCCACGTCGCGCTAAGCTTCTGGATTTGGGTGGGACAAAGGGCGTAGCCCCACGATGCAACGCGGGCCTAAACCGCCGTTGCAGCGCAACATCAAATTGACCTGATTTTTGCTCTGCACTATAGAGGGAACAAGTCTGGCACCGAGGCAGCGTGGCTCTTTGGTGCCCTTCCTCACCTTCAGCGCGCAGCTCCAGATCGCCTTTGGCCGCACTCCAAACCATGATCCCTTCGCCCTTGAGTCCAGCTTCACCTTGAGCAGCACCGATGTGAGGGCTTCCGTTACCGAGGCATTGAAGCTTATGTCTGATGACACCCACGATGACATGATTAATCTGGACGATCCCTCGGAGTATGAGGACCCAGTGTCTCAGCGAGCGATGGCCTTCTGCCACGTAGCCAAACTCGCGGACACCGTCCAAAATGAGGTGGTCAAGGAGCTGTGTTTGACGATGCTCCGGAAGCTCAACGCCAGTATAAGAACGCCCTCGACGGCGGACCTTCGGTCCATTGAAGGGGGGCACAAGTAGGTGTCTGGCGCGCCCTCGGGCTGACCGCCGCGCCCGTGCCCCGCCGGTGGGCCTAGACCCAACAGTGATACTGGTGGCGAATTCGCAATCACCCTTGGCGGCCCTCCGCAAGGCCTCGAAGTGGGAGCATCGCGTTTTTGCTCTTGGAGTGCTGGTCCACCACGCGTCCATCCGGACCAAATTGATTGCGACGGCGGTGGCGACATGCTGCAGGCGTGTCTTC
>NZ_JBKQOU010000032.1:0-8785 GCF_052145335.1 Rhodoblastus sp. | reverse complement strand
TCGTAGAGATCGTCGCGCGGTCGCGCAGTCTGCCGCCGACGCACAGATCGTCGATCTTCAGGCGGGTGAGATCGCAACCCCGCAGTTTGCTGTCGATCGCCAGGTTGAACATTGCAAGGTCGCGTATTCTCGCCTCGATTTGCAGCCGAGCCCGGATATTCCAAACCTCCTTGGGCTTAAGCGGGCGTTTTTGACCTACGAGACGTCCTTTGTTCCAGGCCGATTTCCGATTGCTCGGCTGAGGGGGGTGGGTCTCGGACATGGAAATTCCTCCCTATCCGACCACTCCCTCCTCGGCTCCCCGGTCATCGGGGCGCGATATAAACGTCCCAGCGGCGCTGGCGCTCCGCAGCAGAAAAGCAGTCGTTCAAAATGGCGGCTGGCCGCCCGCCTCGCGCCATTTGCCGACATCGGCGGTGGCCGGAAGAATCCAAGTCTCATGGCAGAAAGCGGTCGCTGAAGCGGGTTGCGTGAAGGCGACATCATTATTTTCCGGCCGCTTTCCGGGTTGACCTGGTCCGACGTTAGGCGTCAACTTTGTAGCCGCTTTCGGCGGTCGCACGAACGAATCGACCCGAAACTCCGCGCTGAGACCTCGTCAGCCCTGGCAGGATTGTGGTGAAGCCAATGTCCGAAGGCAAAGTCGTCTCCGTCCGCGGCGCCGTGGTGGACGTGCGCTTCGACGGAGCGCAATCCCTTCCGCCCGTCGACAGCGCCCTGACCGTGCTCTGGGACCGCCCCGAAACGCTGGTGCTGGAAGTTCATAGCCATCTCGACGCGGCGACGGTTCGCGCCATCGCGCTTCGGGCGACATCGGGACTGGCGCGCGGCGTCGCCGTGCGCGCGACCGGCGCGCCCCTGTCCGTGCCGGTGGGCGAGGCCGTGCTGGGACGGTTGCTCGACGTGCTCGGCAATGTCGGAGACAATGGCGCCGCCTTGCCGGCCGATACGCTCCGCAAGCCGATTCATCGTCCCCCGCCGCGCCTGGAGGACGAAACCTCCGCAACGAAGATTTTCGAGACCGGCGTGAAGGTGATCGACCTGCTCGCCCCGCTCGTCCAGGGCGGCAAGGCCGCGATGTTCGGAGGCGCCGGCGTCGGCAAGACCGTGCTGGTGATGGAGTTGATCCACGCCATGGTCGAGAAATATCGCGGCATTTCGGTTTTCGCCGGGGTCGGCGAACGCTCGCGCGAAGGCCATGAACTCTGGACCGAAATGCGCGAGTCCGGTGTGCTTAAGCGTACGGTGCTGGTCTATGGGCAGATGAACGAGCCGCCAGGCGCGCGCTGGCGCGCGCCTCTGACGGCGATGACCATCGCGGAGTATTTTCGCGACCAGAAGCATCAGAACGTGTTGCTGCTGATGGATAATGTCTTCCGCTTCGTGCAGGCTGGCGCGGAAATCTCGAGCCTGCTCGGCCGGCTGCCGTCACGCGTGGGGTATCAGCCGACTCTTGCCAGCGAGGTGGCGGCGCTGGAGGAGCGCATCGCTTCGGCCGCGGGCGCGGCGGTCACTGCGATTCAGGCGGTCTACGTGCCGGCCGACGACTTCACCGATCCCGCCGTCACCGCCATTTCCAGCCATATGGACAGCATCATCATGCTGTCGCGCCAACTCGCCGCGGAAGGCTTTTATCCCGCGGTCGATCCACTCGGTTCGTCCTCGGCGCTGCTCGATCCGCTGGTTGTCGGCGACAAACATTACGAGATCGCGGAGCGGGCGCGCGAGGCGCTGGCCCGGTTCAAGGATTTGCAGGACATTATCGCGCTGCTCGGCGTCGAGGAGCTTGGCGCGGCGGATCGCCTCATCGTTAAACGAGCGCGGCGATTGCAGCGTTTTCTCAGCCAGCCTTTCATGGTCACCGAGGCCTTCACCGGGACGCCGGGCCGGAGCGTCGCTCTCGCCGACACATTGCGGGGCTGCGAAGCCATTCTCGACGGCGAAGCGGACGACTGGGCCGAAAGTTCGCTCTATATGGTAGGGACGCTGGAAGAGGCGCAGGCGAAGGAAGCCGCCGCCAAAGCGGGAGCCGCAGCATGAGATTGCGCATTGTCACGCCGCTGGCGGTGGTTGTCGATGAGGACGGGGTGCTGGCCGTGCGCGCGGAAGATTCCAGCGGCGGCTTCGGCGTCCTTCCCGACCATGCGGATTTCCTCACCAGCCTGATCCCCTCGGTGGTCAGCTGGAAGCGCGCCGACGCGAGCCGGCTTTATTGCGCCGTTCGGCGGGGCGTCTTTTCGGTCCGCGGCGGCGACGAAGTCGCCATTGCCACGCGGGAAGCCGTTGTCGGCGACGATCTGGCGACGCTCGATAGAACCGTGCTCGCACGTTTTCACGCCGATCTCGACGCCGAGCGGTCGGAACGCGTCGATGCGGCGCGGCTGCAACTGGCGGCCATCCGGCAAATCATGCGGCATCTCCGGCGCGATGGACACGGGGGAGGATTCGCGTGAACGACGGCTCCGGCCCGCCCGATGAAAACGACGCGCTCATTCGCGCGGCGCAACTACGCCACGAGCGGGAAAAGCGCGGCCGGCAGGACGAAGAGCCATCCGTCGCGCGCCGGCTGGCGCAAATCGGGGTGCTCGGCTGGATGATCGTGACGCCGATGCTCATCGGCGTCTTCCTCGGCAATTGGCTGGACCGGACCTTCAAGACCGGCCTGTTCTGGACCGCGCCGCTGCTGCTGCTCGGCCTGGGGCTTGGCTGCTGGTCGGCCTGGAAATGGGTGAAAAAGGCATGAACCCCGCGTCCTTCCTCGCTTTCCACGATGGCGTCGGCCTTTGGCGGCTGTCGGCTTTCGCCGTGGCTGGCGGCCTGGGCGGCGCGCTCTATTTCGCGGCGGTCTGGCGGTCGGCCACAGCCTTGGCCGCCGGCGCCCGCCTGATGAAATGGCTTGTCCCCATGCTGGCGCGGTTCCTCCTCATGGGACTGCTGCTCGGATTGGCGGCGCGGCAAGGCGCGGGGCCCCTGCTGGCCGCGGCGGCCGGCGTCCTCCTCGGCCGCGCCCTTGTCATGCGCCGCGCCAAAGCATGGGGGACGGCGGCCGCGCCATGACCTCTCCGCTCGCCACGACAATCCTGTTCCACGTCGGCTTCGTTCCGATCAGCGCCGCGGTCGCGACGACCTGGGGACTGATGGCGCTTCTCGTTCTCGGCTCCGTTCTGGTTTCGCGCCGCTTGACGCTTGTTCCGGGATCGACGCAGGCCTTTTTGGAACTGGTGGTCGAGAGCGTCGACAGCCAGATCCGCGACACGATGCGGGTTGAGCCGGCGCCCTATCGCGCTTTCATCGGCGGCCTTTTCCTGTTCATTCTGGTCGCCAACTGGTCCTCGCTCGTCCCCGGCGCCGAGCCTCCGACCGCCCGTCTCGAAACCGACGCGGCGCTCGCCTTCCTGGTGTTTCTGGCGGTCATTTTTTACGGTGTGCGCAGCGGCGGATGGCGCGGCTATCTGGCGACCTTCGCCTCGCCGAGTCCGGTGATGATCCCGCTCAATTTCGTCGAAAGCCTGACCCGCACCTTTTCCCTGCTGGTGCGGCTTTTCGGCAATGTGATGAGCGGCGTCTTCGTCATTGGCATCGTGCTGTCGCTGGCCGGCCTGCTGGTTCCCATTCCGCTGATGGCGCTCGATCTGCTCACGGGCGCCGTGCAGGCCTATATTTTTGCGATTCTGGCCATGGTTTTCATCGGCGAGGGCGTTGAGGCGCCTAAAGCCGACCACCCAACAAAGACCGATCATCCAACAGAGGCCGGTCGCCCAACAGAGGACGCGTCATGAACTGGTTAGCTTTTGCAAGCATTGTCGGCGCCGCGGTCGCCGTCTCCTTCGGCGCGATAGGACCCGCCCTGGCGGAAGGCCGCGCGGTGGCTGCGGCGATGGACGCCATCGCCCGCCAGCCGGAATCGGCGAATGTCATATCGCGCACGCTGTTCGTCGGCCTCGCGATGATCGAAACGATGGCCATCTATTGCCTGGTGATTGCGCTGCTCCTGCTGTTCGCCAACCCTCTGCTGAAATGACATCATGACCATTGATTGGTGGACGTTCGGCCTCCAGACCGTCAACGTCCTTGTTCTTCTCTGGCTTCTCAGCCGTTTCTTCTGGCGGCCCTTGGCCGGCATGATCGAACAGCGCCGGCAAGCGGCGCAAAACCTGCTCGACGAGGCCAAGGCGAAGCGCGACGCGGCGGCGACGTTTCTGGCCGAGGCCGAAAAACGCAGCGCGGGTTTCGCCGACGAGCGCGACGCGATCCTGCGACAGGCGCGCGAAGAGGCGGCCGAGACGCGGCGCGCGCTGCTGGCGCGGGCGGAAGCCGAGGCGACCGCGCTGCGGGACGCCAACGCCGCCGCTCGCGGCAAAGAGCGCGACGAAGCGGAGGCGGTCTGGACCGCGCAGGCGGCCCAATTGGCTGTCGACATCGCCGGCAAGCTCGCGGCTCGGCTCGACGGCGTCCAAGTGCGGGCGGCTTTTCTGCACTGGCTGGTCGAACAGATCGCCGCCTTGCGGGAGGAGGCCCGCGGCGCCATTGCCGCGGATGAAAAAATCGAGATCATCGCGGCCGGTCCGCTGGACGCGCGGGAAAAGGTGGAGGTTCGGGCGGCGCTCGCCGCCGCGCTGGACGCCGAAGCGGCCAAAATCACGTTCGGGGTCGATGCGGCGCTGATCGCCGGGCTTGAATTGCGCACCCCGCATTTCGTGCTCAGCAACAGCTGGCGCGCCGATCTTGCCAAAATTCTCGCGGAGCTGACGCATGACCGGCCAAGCTGACATGCGCGCGGAAGAATGGCGGGCGCGGGCGCGCACAAAACTCGACGCCGCGCGGCTCGGGCCGCAGGCCGACGAGATCGGCCGGGTCGAAGAAATCGGCGACGGCGTCGCGCGGATCTCGGGACTGCCGAACTTGCGGCTTGACGAACTGGTGCGTTTCGACAGGGGCGCCTTCGGCTTCGCCCATTCCCTGGACGAGGACGCGGTCAATTGCGTCCTGATCGACCCGGCGGAGAATATCGAGGCGGGGGACGCCGTGCGCGGCGGCGGCGGCGTTTTACGTGCGCCGGTCGGCCCGGGGTTGCTTGGCCGCGTCATTGATCCGCTCGGCCGGCCGCTCGACGGCAAGGGGCCCGTCGCGTCCGAAAGCCATGAACCCATCGAGCGGCCCGCGCCCGCTATTGTCGATCGCGATTTCGTCACCCAGCCGGTACAGACCGGCGTGCTGGCGCTCGACGCGCTGTTCGCTTTGGGACGTGGCCAGCGCGAGCTGATCATTGGCGACCGGGCGATCGGCAAGACCACGCTGGCGCTCGACGCCATCATCAATCAGAAAAACAGCGACATGGTCTGCGTCTATATCGCGGTGGGACAGAAAAGCTCCGCCGTCCGTCGGGCCATCGATGCGATCGCCGCCTTTGGCGCGCCGGAACGCTGCATCGTCGCGGTCGCCAGCGCGGCCGCGCCGCCGGGCCTGCAATGGATCGCGCCCTTCGCCGGCTTCACCATGGCGGAATATTTTCGCGATCGTGGCCAGCATGCGCTCGTGGTGGTCGACGATCTGAGCAAACACGCCGCCTGTCACCGTGAAATCGCGCTGCTGACCCGCCAGTCGCCAGGGCGCGAAGCCTATCCGGGCGATATTTTCTACACCCACGCCCGTTTGCTGGAGCGCGCCGCCAAATTGTCGCCCGGGAAAGGCGGCGGCTCGCTCACCGCCCTGCCCATCGCCGAGACGGACGCCGGCAATCTCAGCGCCTATATTCCAACCAATCTGATTTCGATCACCGATGGCCAGATCGTTCTCGATACGCGACTGTTCCATGAGGGCCAGAAGCCGGCGGTCGATGTCGGCGTCAGCGTCAGCCGGGTCGGCGGCAAGACTCAGGCCAAGGCCTTGCGCGACGCGGCGGCGTCGCTACGTCTCGATTACGCCCAGTTCCTCGAACTTGAGATGTTCACCCGCTTCGGCGGCATGCCGGATAGCCGGGTGCGCGGGCAACTGGCGCGCGGCGTGCGTATTCGCTCGATCCTCAGCCAGCCGCAACATACACCGTTGAGCCTTGCCGAAGAGGTCGCGTTGATCAAGGCCGTGCAGGACGGACTTCTCGACGCAATGTCGCCCGAGGTCCTCACGGAATTCCGGCGCGGCCTCGGAGAGATGCTCGACTGTGACTCCCCCGAAGCGGTCGCGGCATTGCGCCAGGACGGCGACTTGTCCGGCCCGGCGACGCGGGCCCTTGGCGAGGCGCTGCGGCATTACGCGCAAAAACTCTCGCCGCCTGGCCCAGCGTCATGACCGAACGCCTCGCCGACGTCCGCGCCCGAATCGATGGGGTCCGCCAGCTCGGATCGGTCGTCAACGCCATACGCGGCATAGCCGCCGCCCGCGCCCAGACAGCGCGCAGCCAGCTTGTGGCCGTCGACGCCTATGCGCAAACCATCGCGGCCGCGATTGGCCGGGCCATGCGCCTGGGTGGGCCCTCTCGCCAGGACGGGAGGCGTCGCGGCGGCCGCATCGGATTGGCGCTGTTTTGTGCGGAACAAGGATTCGCCGGGTCTTTCAGCGAACGCGCGATGGACGCCGTCGGCGCCGACCTGCCGACCTGCGAATTATTTCTGATCGGTTCGCGCGGCCTCGATCCGGCGACGCAACGAAACATCCGCTCGCATTGGAGCAGCGCCATGCCTTCGCATGCGCTGGGCGCGCCGAAACTGGCGGATCAGATCACCGAGGCCGTTTATCGTCGCATTGCCGTGGAGGCGATTGTCCGGTTCGACGTAGCCTTCACGCTCTGGTCGCCCGGCAAAGGCTTTCGCGTCGAACGGCGGCGGCTGTTCCCGCTCGATCCCACGTCCTTCGCCCATCTGGATGGCGGAGACGCGCCGCTGGTCAATTTGCCGCCGGACGCACTTCTGGCCAGTCTGGCGGCGGATTATCTCCATGCGCAATTGTGCCAGGCGGCGCTACATTCCTTCGCCGCGGAAAACCAGGCTCGGATGGAAGCGATGGCGTCGGCCGGTAAGCAAGTCGAAAAACAGCTGGCAAAGACGCGTGCGACAGAGCGGCGTGTCCGGCAGGAAGGGATTACAGACGAGATCATCGAGCTGGCGGCAGGCGAAACGGCCTCCCGAACGGGGCGCCGTTCGACCACACGGCGTCAACCTGGCTAATGGCGCAGCCAACCGCCCACAACAGCAAATCGGACCAATTCGGCGGCGTGTACGTCTGCTTTGCGGCCTATCGGACAGCGGTTGCCGAAGACCGCTCAGGGTCATGAGCACGTATTCCCATCGATCAAGGAGACGCCTTCAGCGGAGTTTCCTGGCTTTGGTCGAACGCGTAATTATGATCCCATGCGGCCGTTCGGCGACCGCGCCACGAATGTCTCAAATGCGCCGGAAAGCGATCGATGGCGTGTGACGGCGTTCTGAACGAACGCCGCCGGACTCTTTGTCTCAAGGTGCGCGGCGCCCCCAATCAGGGCTTGTAGTTCGAATATCCCGGTCCGGTCTTGTCGTAAACGTTGTTCAAATCATCCGGCATGATCGCGGCTATTTCCCGAGGCCGGAAGCGTGATCAGATCCTCGGGCAGAACGGTGGCGCCGGCGTCATCCCATTCGAGATTCATCACCTTGTTGGGGCCAAAATAAATATCGAGGCCGTAAGGCAAATTTGGTTTTTTTGTCTTGCCGGTCAGAGCAAATGCATAATTCTGGGCGTCAGTCAGTTTAAATGCCTTATCGAATGGCGTCCTGTGGACCATCTCGAAGTCGGCAAACTCAACCTCTAATACCTTGGGTCCCATTTCGTCGTCCAGTTTCCCTGACGATTCAGAATGCGAGCGCGTGCTTACGAATTTCTTTGACCTCTTCCAATCTGCTCATCATTGCTTCCCTTGTCCTTAAAATTAGTCGCCGCGCCGCAGATCAGGCGCTGCGGTTGATCTTTTCGCGGGCGGCCTGCGCCAGAAAGCTGCTCCGGGTCAGGCCGAGCATTTTCGCCGTTTCGTCGATCGTTTCGAGAAGGCCGGCGTCGATCGAGATATTGGCGCGGGCCGGCCGCGCTTGTTCGCTGATGAACGGCACCACCACGAAGATCGAGCCTTCGGCGATTTGTTCGTTGACGTCAGGATCTTGACGCAGATCGACGACGCCGCGCGGCTGGGGGCGCTCCGCCGGCGACAGATCGCCAAGCCATTCCGCCAGGGCCTCGATGGCGTTGGCGAATACGTCGTTTTCGTCCTTGCCCATGGCGACGCAGCCAAGGCAGTCGGGGAAGGAGATTCCGAATTCTCCGACTTCTGAAATATCAAGCAGACCGATGTAGCGCATAAGGCGCGCCTTTCTCCAGATAACTGCGGATTTGGCCGAGGGCTTACCATCCCGCGGCCTTGGCGATGCTCCTGGCGACGCCAGGAGTCAGTGGATTGTGGCGAGGAACCATGATCTTGACGCCGGGCCGCTTCGGGTGAGCAACTTGTCATGCTTCGCGCCGCCCTCGACGCACCAGCCCTCGGACTTCAGCCGGCTGACGATCTTGTTGCGGTCGGTTTCCGGCTTCGCCATGCGCCCCTCATTTTTTGCGCATACATTTGCGCAATTCTGGGCAATTGCAAGACCGGCGTGCGCATATAATTGCGTACACCCTTCGTGCGCGGGCTTTTTAGCGAATGAAATGTGGAGGGGAAGGGGTATGAGGTGCTGACATATTGCTGACAGGGCGGAGGATCGGGCTCCGGAAAATCCGCGCTGCGTTGCTAAATATGAAGCTAAATCAATAGCGTGGACTGGAG
>NZ_JBKQOU010000031.1:0-3961 GCF_052145335.1 Rhodoblastus sp. | reverse complement strand
CGGGAAGCAGTAGCAGAACGAGCGCGGCGCCGACCAGAGTCGAGAGGAAAGTCACTCCGACGATCCGGATTCGCCGCAAGAGGACCAGTAAAACCAGCGTGAAGGACATGAGCGCGGCGCCTTTTTTTAGAAAATTCGTTCGTTGACGACGATCGTGTCGTTCGGGATAACGTAATCGTCGAGACCAGCGGAAATCTCTTCGACGACGCCGTTGTTGGTTCGGCGGATTTTCAGACGCCACCAATCCGATCCAAGCGGCGCGACGCCGCCTCCGAGGGCGATCGCCTGGCGCACGGACATCTGCTCGCGGTTGATTGGATATTGGCCGGGTCTGTTGACATAGCCATAGAGATAAAAGACTGCGCCCTGCTCGACATAGATCGATGCATTATTATCGAGCACCAATCCGGAGGAGACGTGGCCCTCGAACAACTCCTTGGCGTTCAGGCGCAGGATGGAGCCGCGGTTATGCACGACGATGGTCGCGGCGCCGGCCTCTTCCCTCAGGCCGCCAGCGCGAGCGAGAATCTGGGGAATAGTGGAGGGCCGGTCCAAAACATAGGATCCGGGAGCGGCGACCGCGCCGAGCACGGACACTTGCAGGCCGAAGGTCGCCAGTTCGACCGCAACCTTGGGATTTTTGACCAGGCCTTTTTGCACGAGAATATTAGCGATTCTTTCGCTGAGGGCGCCGGTGGTGAGGCCAGCGGCCCTGATGCGCCCGGCATAGGGAAGATCGATGGTTCCGTCGGGCTCGACGCGAGACGTCACATTGAGTTCCGCTTGATACAGCACGGTAACCTGCACCACGTCGTTGGTGTTCAGGAGACGGCCTGGCTCGGCGAAGCCTGGCGAACAATTCAGCAAGCCGCAAAACAGCGCGACAAGCCACGACAAAACCAGATTTCGCATTTCGCGGCGTCCTTTTGACACTGCCCACTTCCTTCCATTTCTTTAACCGTTAAAAGGGTCGATAGTCGAGCCCCAACATCATAAGGTAAGTGTTCACATGCAGACCGTTCGTCTCGCGGATAGAGTCTTGCAAAGAAGCCACCGCGGAGGTGAAAGGCGTTATTTCGTAACTCGCCTTCAGCGTACTGGTCCAGGCGGTATTGTTGCCATAAAATAGCAAGCTGGCCGTTCTCGGGCTGTTTGCCGCGATAGCGCCCTCGGTCGTCGTTACGCCGAAACCCGCCACTAAGGTGATCTTCGGCGTCAAATAATAGCTCAACGTCCCCGTCTCTGCCGTGTTGACCTGAGTATTGGCGATGATCGAGGTGGGAGCGGTGACCAGGCGGCTGAAGAGAAGGGTTATGGCCCATTTCGACGATGGCAGGTAATTCACTGAAATTGAATAAATCGGTTGCAAAGGCCCGTTGCTTGAACCGTGTTCTGAATTGGTCAATCCAATACTCTGCACCAAGCCGCCCAAGAGTGAAAAGGTGAGCTTTGGCGAAAGAATGTTGTTGTAAACGGCGTTATATTGCAGAAGACGAACCGTCTCTGGAATACCGCTGACATCAAAGTTCGTGTAATTAGTATAAGAGTATTTTACAAAGGCTTGAAGATTATCTAGAGTTGACCAGGCATACTGCAGTCCGCCCTGTCCGTAGGTTGTATTGTTATCCAATAGTTGTGCGGTTGCTAGCGAATGTCGAATCGATGTCGCGTTCGAATTTATAATGATGCTGATATCCTGATAAATATGACATTGTCCGGTTTCGTTGAGCGATTTCGTAGTCAAGATGTCGACGCCCGGGCCCACAACTTCGTCCTGCGGCGCCTCCTGCGTCCTGTCGGCGGCCACCAATGTTCCCGTACAAAGGGAATTCAACGTCCAGTTGACGCCGCCGTCGAAGAAATGATTGTGAAGATCGAATCGGGTGTCGTGGCGGTAATCGGTCGTGCTGTAATCCAGATCAAAGAAAAATTGCTGCGCTTCGTAATTCGGTCTTGCCGAAGCGCCGACATCGGTTCGCACGAAAGAGTCGCCGCGATTTACTCCCGGCGGCAGGGCAACACCCGGGTAAAGATTCAGGATGTTGCTGTTGTAGCCGGTATATTCGTGCAGGTAAGGCCTGATCGGGGAATCCGACCAATTGAAGTTGGGCTCGACCCACGCCAAAGGGGCAGGCGAAAGCCAGTCGTAAGCGGCCGGACTGGGACCTCCGCCAGGCGCGGAGATGGATTCCTGGCCAAAGGCTATTCCATTCGTGAACAGAATAGCCGCAGACAGGACTCCTAGACTTTTACGCCACATATTTCCCCTGCCGCCACCGTCCCAGCGATGGAAGAGCCCATCCCGATCAAACGCTGTCAGCCCGGCTAGGCTGACCGAACCAATTGTGAATGCCGGCATGCGCGATCGGCAGCCTGCCAAGGCGATACCATAAATTTCAACGGGCTGGAGCAAAAAGCAAACCTCTTGCCCATCAAAACCGGCGCTGTGTCGCCGATGCAACGTTTGCGATCTGGTCTTTATGGCGCAGGATTGACGAGGTTTGTATTAACTTTAGCAGGCTGCTGAAAAACCCCTTCCGTTTCAGCTTGGGTCGTGATTCCATCGCTTTGGAACGGGAGCGATGGAATGCGCGGTTCGGACGAAGGCTCAGGGCGGCTTTTCAGCTATGTGGATCTGGAAGCGCGGGTTCGGCGCGATCATCCTTTGCGGGCGATCCGCGAGATCGCCAACACGGCCCTTGCGACATTAGCGCCCGATTTCTCTGAACTCTACTCCAAGACCGGCCGGCCCTCGGTCGCGCCTGAACGGCTGCTGCGGGCGATGCTGCTGCAAGCCTTTTATTCCGTGCGCTCCGAGCGGCAATTAATGGAGCGTCTCGACACCGACCTTTTGTTTCGCTGGTTTGTTGGCCTTGGCATCGATGATCCGGTGTGGGACGCGACGGTGTTTTCCAAAAACCGCGACCGCCTGCTCGACGGGGCCATTGCGGCAAAGTTCCTCGCCGCCGTGCTGGCGCAGCCGCGCGTCAAAAGACTGATGTCGAGCGATCACTTTTCGGTCGATGGCACGCTGATCGAGGCCTGGGCTTCGATGAAGAGTTTCAAGCCCAAGGATGGTTCCGGGAACGAGCCGCCGCCTGATGCTGGCCGCAACGCCGAGGTGGATTTCAAGGGCGAGAAACGCTCGAACGAGACACACGCCTCGACCACTGACCCTGAAGCCCGGCTTTACCGCAAAGGCGCCGGCATGGAGGCGAAGCTGGCTTTTCTCGGCCATGCCTTGATGGAGAACCGCGCCGGTCTGATCGTCAATGCCTGTCTGACGCCGGCTGACGGACACGGCGAACGTAACGCCGCGCTCGCGATGATCGCGCCGCTCGCCAACCGTCCTGTCGGCATCACGCTCGGCGCCGACAAGGGCTATGACGCGCGCGTTTTCATCAACGAGTTGCGCGCCATGAACGTTCGCCCGCATGTGACGCAAAACACCAACGGACGGCGTTCGGCCATCGATGGACGCACAACGCGCCACCCCGGTTATGTCGTCAGCCAGCGCATTCGAAAACGTATCGAGGAAGCCTTCGGCTGGATAAAGACCGTCGCAGGCCAGCGAAAGACCAAGTTCCGGGGCGTCGAGCGGGTCGGATGCTCCTTCGCTTTCGCCGCCGCGGCCTATAACCTTGTGCGGCTGCCCAGACTCTTGGCGGGGTCGTCATGAGTGTGCCGGCGAACTGCCAGATCATCGGACGCTGGCGCATTATCGAGGCCGATATCTGGGATCGCGATTATCTCGATCTCTGCGGCCCGGCGGCGATCACGATTGGCGAAGAGGGACACGGCGAAATCGCTTTCGGAGCGATGGAAGCCGGCCTCGACGTTGAATACAGCCGCCTGTCGGTCGCCTTCTCCTGGATCGGTTCCGACGAAGGCGATGAAGTTTCGGGCGAAGGCTACGCTGAATTGCTCGATGATGGCTCGATCGAGATCGAATTTGCCTATC
>NZ_JBKQOU010000030.1:0-15456 GCF_052145335.1 Rhodoblastus sp. | reverse complement strand
GACCCCATAATGAAACCCCGAGCGGATATCTCGAGTATTCGACATCCCACCCAATCGAAATCGAGGAACTGGCTGGACCGCCCCATACTCCAGACGCCGAGCACAACCTAAATTTAAGCTAACGACTCGGCCGCTCTGACCTCCGAGCAAGCCCCGATATGTGGAGCAATTCGTGGAATATCTGCCTCGCCATCTAGAGAAATATTTATTAATTTCATTAACTTTAAAGAATAAGGTGGCGGAGGGAGCGGGATTCGAACCCGCGATACGGTTTCCCGTATACACACTTTCCAGGCGTGCGCCTTCAACCACTCGGCCACCCCTCCGTTTTCGCCGGTGGAGAACAACCCGGACGAAATTTCGCGTCTTTATAGCCGCCTGTCGCGTTAGCGCAAGGCACTCCACCGCGCTTTCGTAAATCTTTCACACCTGATCGGCATGACGGCGCCGAAGCCGCCCGGCGTCAAGCCGCCTTCGGCGCGGCTTTCAACGTGACTTCCTCGCTGGTGGCCAGCACTTGCACTTCCATGTCGCAGGAGCGCGCCACCAGACCGGTGAAATAGGGCTGGATGCCATGCGCGTCCACCGTGCCGCTTTCGGAGCGCCCTTCCAGCAGGTCCGCGACGTGGCTCGCCAGTTTCAGGTTCGGGCCCTTGACCGCGACCGAAATGCGGACGTCGGCGCCCTCGCCTTCGATGACGACGTTCATCACTCCGCCGCGCGGAATGCAGGCGCTGGCGATCAGGCAGAGGTTCAGCGCAAGCTTCACCTTGTTCTTGGGCATGAAGGCGCGCGGCGAGGTCCAGTTGAATTGGGTGCGGTCATCGGCGATCAAGCCTCGCGCCACTTTTTCGGCGTCGCCGGTGTCGATGGAGGCTCCCGCCGAACCCGCCGCTCCAAAAGCCAGGCGGCAGAATTGCAGCCGCGCCGAAGCCGTGCGGGCGCTCTTGCGGATCAGGTCCATGGCGAATTCGCGCATGCCCTCGTCCTTGTCCTCTTCCAGAACCTCCAGGCCGTTGACGATGGCGCCGACCGGGCTGATGACGTCATGGCAGACCCGCGAACACAACAGCGCGGCTAGGTCGAGCGATTCAAGCGCAAGTACGTTCATGAGTCGTTTTCCGGTGTTCTGGCGAATCAATGGGGCGGAGCGATACGGTCAAGGATGAGGCCAAAGGATGAGGCCAAGGCTGGAGTCTAGCTTGATTTCGCCTTTCGCTGAACCGAAATGTCGGTAACAATCTGCAAAAGAATGAAAACAGCGCGGAGCAGCGAGGCGCGGAAATAAAACGCTTCCACGGACGCAGGCAAGAACTTATGAAGGAATAATGGTTAGCGAAATGTTAATGGGGACGGCGATGGCGGACCGCTCGCTGGAAGACGAGGCGCTTGCGGAAGTTTTCGCCGCACTGGCCCTCGAAGCTGGCGCCGCGCTCATGCGGGTGTTCGAAACCAATCCGCAAACCCGCCTGAAAAGCGATTCCAGCCCGGTTTGCGACGCCGATCTGTTCGGCGAAGAGATCATTCTCAACGGTCTCGCGCGCCACGCGCCCTACCCCGTCGTCGCCGAGGAGCTTTGCGCCAGCGGCAAAATTCCCGCTCTGGACGGCGGCGACTTCATCCTGGTCGACGCCCTCGACGGCACAAAGGAGTTCCTGGCGCACCAGCAATCCTTCACCGTCAATATCGCCTTGATCCGCTCAGGCGTCCCGGTCGCGGGCGTCGTCTACGCCCCCGCCAGCCGCCAGCTTTACCTCGCTGGCGCACAGGCTCGGCAATGTTCGGCGGCGCCCGGCGCGAAACCGCCGCCGGCGGAACAATGGCGCGTCTTGCGCACAAGGCCCATGCTGCGCGACAATTCCACCGCGGTGATCAGCCGGCAGCACAACGACGCCGAATCCGCAGCTTTCCTTGCCAGGTTGCAAGTCAAGCGCGTGGTCGCCACCGCCTCTTCGTTGAAATTCTGCCTGATCGCCGCCGCCGAGGCCGATGTCTATCCGCGTTTCGGCCGCACCATGGAATGGGACATAGCCGCTGGCGACGCCGTGCTGCGGAGCGCCGGCGGCATAGTCGTGAATGCCTCGGGAGCGCCCGTGACCTACGGCAAGGCGGCGCTGAATTTCGCCAACGGCCCCTTCATCGCCTGGGGCGACCCAAAAGCCGCCGAATTTTACGCCAGTCCGCGCGCGCCGTGCGCCAATCGTTAATCAGAAGTTAACCCCGTCGCTCAATAATCTCCCGGCCGGGGGGAGAGCCTTTGCCGATCCGATGGAATCGGTCGGGGTTCTGGTTTTTTGTTTTTTCGCGTTTTCTCCACGCGAACCGGGTTCCGGTCCGCTCGAAAACGCCCTTGCGGAGCTGAAGCAGAATGGCGATGAACATGGTTTCGCGACGTGGCGCCTGCCGAGGGTTCGGCCTGGCGCTTGCCGCCGGCCTGACAGGGGCGGCCGCGCCCGTCGGCGGCCCTGCCCTTTGGGCGCAGGAAAGAGAGCGGCCCATCCCCTATTCCGACAATGAATTGGTCGAAAACGGCCATCGCTTCTTTGGCAGCCTGTCGCGCGGGCTGGCGGACGCCATCCAGACCGCCACCAAGCGCTGGGGCCAGCCCAACGGCTATGTGCTCGGCCAGGAAGCCAGCGGCGCCTTTTTCGGCGGCCTGCGCTATGGCGAAGGCACGCTTTACACGCGCAACGCCGGCGACAAGAAGGTGTTCTGGCAGGGCCCGTCGCTCGGAGCGGATTTTGGCGCCGACGGCGACCGCACCATGATGCTGGTCTACAACCTCCCCTCGACCGAGGCGATTTTCGATCGATTCGGCGGCCTCGACGGCTCGGCCTATCTCGTCGGCGGCTTCGGCATCACCGCCTTGGGCTCCAATGGCGTGCTCGTCGTGCCGATCCGCACCGGCCTCGGGGCGCGTCTGGGCGTCAACCTCGGCTATCTGAAATTCACGCCCAGTTCGACATGGAATCCGCTTTAGGTTTGGTCTCGATGGACGCCGACGCCCGCCGGCTTTGCAATGCGGCGGCAAAAATGGCAGTGTGAACAGGCGCATCGGGCAGATCGCCCGCGCCGTTTCGCGGGTTGAGCAAACTTGGTCGAACAGATCGTCTATTTCACTCTCGGCTTCGTCATCAGCGGTCTGATCGGCCTGGCCTTTCTGCCGCTGGTTTCCGCGCGCGCCCGGCGCCTGACCCTGGCGCGGATCGAGGCCCGCCTGCCCATGACCTTCGAGGAGATCGAGGCCGAACGCGACCTGCTGCGCGCCCGCTTCGCCGTCGAAAAACGCGCGCTGGAGATCGAGGCGGAAAAGGCGCGGGCAGAACGCACTGAGGATGCCGCCGAGCTGGGCCGCCGCGCCGTCGCCGTCATGCGCGCCAAGGAACATCTTCAGCAGACCGAAAGCCTGTTGCGCGAACGCGACGCTCAGCTCGCCAAAGCCTTGGAATTCGGCGAAAAGACCCAGGCCGAGTTGATGGAGACACAGGAATCGCTTGCCGCGCGAAAAGCCGAACTGGCGCTTAAAAGCAGCGATTACGACCGCCTCGCCGAGGCGCACCAGAAACTCGACCATCGCGCTGTCTCGCTGGAGGCGGCGCTGGCCGCCGCCAATGCCGACCTCCATGACATGCGTGGAAGATGGGAGGCTAGCGAAGTTGCGCGGCGCGAAAACCTCGCGCGTGCCGAGCATCTGGCCGAACAAGTCAAGTCCTTGACGGCGACGCTCGCAGAAGCCGAGCGGCTCAACGACGAATTCGTCGCGCGCCGCATCCGTCTGCTGGCGAAAATAGCGGCGGAGCATCAGCGCGCCGACGAGCTCGAAAGCGTCAATTTGAGCATGCGCCGCATCATCGCCCAAATCGGATCGCCGAAGCCGGAAAGCGAGGCCCTCGCAGCGCACGGCGAAGCGGTCAACGGCGCGCCCTTTGCCTTCGGCCCGGAACAGGAAATGCTGGACTTGCGCGAGGCGATCACTCGCATCGGCCGTCAGGTCGCACGTCTGGACTCGTCCGCGGATTAAGGCTTCCAAGCTCCAGAATTCGATCACCCGACCGGAATGCCGTCGTGCCCGAACTCGTGCAGGACAAGCCCGGCGACGTTCCATTGACTTGGTCTGGGTTTGGACCCTAAAGCGCCTGAGCCCTACGAATGCGCCACCCGCGTTTGGGCCAGCGCTTCTTCCACAAGGTTAAGAAACTCGTCGGGATCATAAGGTTTCTGCAGCGTCGGCAGACCCATGAAACGGGGTGGAAACAACTTTTCAGGCGCATAGCCGGTGGTGAATATCACAGGAACGCCGCGTTCGATCAGCAGATCGGCGACGGGAAAAATCAATTCGCCGTTGAGATTGACGTCGAGAATAGCGACCTCGGCATCGATGGTTTCAGCGAGCTTGCGCATGCCAGCCACGGTCGCGGCGGCGCCGACGATTACCACGCCGCTTTGCTCAAGGAGCATTTCGAGGCTGAACAGAATATGCGCCGAATCCTCGGCTACCAACGCGCGCCTTGCGCTCATGGCCGCGCCTCCTTTGTCTTCATCAGCGGAACCTCGAACCTCGCCGTCAACCCATTTTCGGCGAAGTCGAAGCGGGCCACTCCGGAATGGCTATATTCCACTTCTCGCTTGATCACCTTTACGCCGAACCCCAGGTGGGTCGGCGGAGTGACCGGCGGACCGCCGCTTTCACGCCAGCTCAGCGCGAAAGCGGGCGATATGTCCCCTTCACCGCCGGAAACCGCCCACTCCACGGCCACGCGGCCGCTGTCGTTCGACAAGGCGCCATATTTGACGGCATTGGTCGCCAATTCGTCGATGACCACGCCAAAACTCACGGCAAGTTCTGGGGGCAACAAGGTCGCCGGTCCAGAAATGCTGATGCGCCCGTTTCCGTTCCCATTCAGTACGTAAGAAGTCAAAGCCTGCCGCACAACCTGCTCCGCGCCGACTTCGCCCCAATTCTCGCGTGAAAGCAACTCGTGGCTGCGCGCCATGGCGTTCAGCCGTGCGAAAAAGCTTTTGGTGAATTCTTCGGGCGAAGCGGCGCGCGCCAGAGTTTGCTGCGCGATCGCCATGATCACGTTGAGCGTGTTCTTGACCCGATGATTGAGTTCGGAGACCAGCGACCGCTGCTGCTCCTCGGACCTGGCCAGGCTGGTGACATCGACGAAGGTCGCCACCACGCCGTCGATCGCGCCGCTGGAATCGCGATAGGGCGTCAGCCGGGCGAGAAAATAGGGTGCAGCGGCGACGTCTTGATGCGCTCGCCTTTCGATCGGCTCTCCCGACGCCAGCACCGCCGCGATATCGGCCTGCAGCTCCGGATATTCGAGCTTGATCGCCAGATCGCCGAGCGGGCGCCCCTTGTCGGTGGCGATGACGTTGAATAATTGCGTCACCGCGGGCGTAAAACTGCGGATGACCAGATTGCGGTCGAGAAATATGGTGGCGACATTGGTGCTGGTCAACAGATTGGTGAGGTCGCCATTGGCCCGGTCGAGTTCGTCGATCTTGGCGGAAAGCTCATTGTTGACGGTCTGCAATTCCTCGTTGAGCGATTGCAGCTCCTCCTTGGTGGATTCGAGCTCCTCATTGCTCGACTGCATTTCCTCGTTCAGCGAGACCAACTCCTCGTTGGCCGATTTCAGTTCTTCAAGCGCCGTCTCATATTCCTCGATCGTGCCCTGCAAGCGTTCGCGCGTGTCGCGCAATTCTGTTTCGGCCTGGCTCGCGCGATCGCCCTCGTCGGGCCTCGCGCTTTCGTCCAAGGAATCCCCTTCCCTTTCCGCCGCCTGACCTTTTTCTTCGAACACCACCAGAAACATGGTGTGGCCGTCGTGACGCTCGGCGAGCGGCTCGACGGTCAGGGAAACCCGCTCGATGCGATGATCGGCGGACTCGAAGGCGACATCTTCGCGCGTAACGGCCCGGCGGCTTTCGATCGCGGCGCGGAGCGCGGCGCGCAGGTCCAGGCGCAACTCCTTGCGGGCTATGGTCAATAATTGGCGCGTCGGCGTGCCGTAGGGCGCTTCGAGATATTTTCCGGTTCGCGACGAATAATGGACAATGTCGCCTTCCTCGTTGACGACCACATGCGGGGGTCCGAACCGGTCGGCGACGCGCGCCTCGACAGCCAGGCGCAACGGACGACCGCTTCCCGAAACCGGAGCCTCGGAGGCGCGCGCTGCAAAGGGCGCCGGGCGCAGTCCGTTGATGAAAAGCGGCATTCTTGCGGGCGCACCGATGTCGCGCGCCTGGAATACGCAATTGCTCTTGTCCAGGGCCGAGAACAATTCCGAAAAGCGGCCGACCGTCTCCGACTTGCCCAGGAAAAGAAAACCATTGGGACGAAGCGCATAGTGAAATATCGGCAACACCTGCCGCTGCGCGTCGGCCGCGAAATAGATAAGCAGGTTGCGGCAGGAAATCAGGTCCATCCGCGAGAATGGCGGATCGCGCAGCACGTTATGCGGCGAGAACACGCAGAGATCGCGGACCTCCTTGGCGACGATGAAATTTCCGCCCTGGGCGTTGAAGAAGCGCCGGCGCCGCTCCGGCGAGACGCCCTCCAGCAACGCCGCCGGATAGCGGCCGGCGCGCGCGACCGCCAGGGCATGTTCGTCAATGTCGGTGGCGAAAATAGTGATGCGCGGCCCGGCGCGCAAAGTGTCGAGATGCTCACGCATCAAGATGGCGATCGAGATCACTTCCTCGCCGGTGGAGCAGCCGGGCGCCCAGACCCTAACGGTATCGGCCGCGCCGCGCCCTTCGAAGAGGCGTGGAACGACCAGCTTGTTCAAGGTCTCGAATGCGTCCGGATCGCGGAAAAAACTGGTGACGTTGATCAGAAGGTCACGAAACAGCGCCGTAGCCTCGTCGGGTTGCCGCTGTAAAAGCTCCACGTAATCCGCCAGGGCCTCGCAATGATGAATGTGCATGCGTCGCTGAACGCGTCTAAGAAAGGTCCGCGTCTTGTAGCCGCTGAAATCGTGGCCCGTCTGTGAGCGCAGAATCGCATAGAGCTGCTCGCGCTGGTCCCTGTCGGCCTGGTCGCTTTCGGCATGGTCGTTTTCCGCACGGTCGCCGGCGCCCAAGTGAGGGCTTCCGGCGAGGCGGTCAAGTTGCGGCAAGCCGCGGGCGTTCTCCTCCAGCAGGGGGGCCATGGCGTCGACGGGAACCGCGAAATCGACGAGGCCGCTGGCGATGGCGCTGTCGGGCATGTCGGCGAAGCCGGGACCGGAGCTGCCGCTCGACTGCGCCAGCACCAGGCCGCCCTGCTCCTTGATCGCCTTGACGCCGAGAACGCCGTCATGTCCGCTCCCCGATAAAACAATACCTACCGAATATTCGCCGCAATCCTCCGACAGCGAGCTGAAAAACACGTCGATCGGGTTGCGGTCGTGCTGACCCGGCTCGGTCTGGCGCAGCCGCAGCCGCCCCTCGGCGATGGTCATGCTGGCGTTGGGCGGCAATACATAAACCGCGTTATTCTCGACCTTTAGGCCGTCGCTCGCGACACGGACGGGAAGTTTGGTATGGCGCGCCAGTATATCGGTGAGGAAGCTTTCGCGGTCCGGAGCCAAATGGGTGACGATGACAAAAGCCATGCCTGGTCTGGGCTGAATCGTCTTGAAAAAATCCTCCAGCGCCCTCAACCCGCCTGCCGACGCGCCGATACCAACAATGGGGAATGAGGCGTTTGTCGGCATTTCATTGCTTTCATCGACCGCCATCGGGCGCTTCGGCTTTTTGGTCGAGGGCGATTCTACCCCCGACGGGGGTATTGAAGTCAATCGGCGCCACAACTTCAACTTTCGAAGAAAAGGTCATTAAATCATGGTGAAGCGCCGCCGAACATCTTTTGTGAGGCCTTCGGTTGAAAGCAGTCGGGGCGACAAATTGACGCAGGCTCTTCGTTCAAGCGAAACCCTCGGGCGGCCACTTTGGTTCAATGCGCCGCCTCAGGCCGCGCTCGGGCCGCGGGACGGCGCATCAGCGTCGCTATGCCCGAGGTCAGGGCGAACAGCACCGCCATGCCGAGAAACACATCGGCCAGAGCCATAACCGAGGCCTCGCGCCGCGCCAGGCTGGCCAGTTGCCGCGTCGCGGCGAGCGCGGCGTCGGCGGCCGAGCCGGAGTGGACCGTGGCGAGCCTGGCCAGAAACTCTTCCGCCGCGGCATTGCCCCAGCGCAACCTTTCATGAAGCCGCGCCAGATGCAGGTCAAGCCTCTTGTCGAGCACTGTATTGATGACCGCCAGCCCCACCGCGCCGCCGAGATTGCGGGTGACGTTGAACAGGCCCGAGGCGTTTTTCAGCCGCTCCGGCGGCAAGGTTCCCAGCGCCAGATTATTGATCGGGACCATCATGAACATCAGGGAAAAGCCGCGAAAAATCTGCGGAATCAGCAATTGATCAAAATCCCAGTCCCGCGTGATCGTGGTCGGCAGATAGACGCCATAGGCGAAGCCAAGAAAGCCGAAGCCGATCATCAGGCGCAGATCGACCTTGCCGAGCAGGCGTCCGACGATGGGCGCGGCGATGAATTGGCAAAGTCCGGTGACGAACAGGGTTTCCCCGATCTGCAAGGCCGAAAGTCCGCGTACGCGTGAAAGATAGATGGGATAGACATAAGTCAGGCCGTAAAGACCGACGCCAAGGACGAAAGCGGCGAGCGAACCGGTCCAGAAATTGCGGTTGTCGAAGGCGGTGAGGTCGACAATGGGGTTTTTGGCGGTGAACGCGCGCCGGAAGAACACCATGGCGCCGGAGGCGGAAATCGCTGTCGCCCAGACGATCGCCCCCTCGTCGAACCAGTTCTTGCCCGGCCCCTCTTCCAGCAGATATTCCAGCGCGCCAAGAAAACAGGCCATGGAGATTAGTCCGAGCCAGTCGAAATTCTTCAAAAGGCGAAGGTCGGGACGGTCGAAATCGACCAGGAGCCAGGTCGAGGTGGCGACGACGACGCCCGGGACAACATTGATCAGAAACAGCCAGCGCCAGGAAAAAAGATCCGTCAGGTAGCCCCCGACCGTCGGGCCGATGGTTGGCGCCAGGGTGGCGACCAGGCCGATGACCGGCGCGACGACATTGATCTTGTTGCGAGGAAAGATCGAATAGGCGGCGGCAAAGACCGTCGGGATCATGCCCCCGCCTATAAAACCTTGCAAGGCGCGCCAGACGATCATCTGCTCGATGTTGGTCGCGCTGGCGCAGGCGAGGCTCATCAGGGTGAAGCCGGCGGCGGAAAGCGAAAACATGATGCGGGTGGAAAAGGCGCGCGCGAGAAAACCGGACAGGGGAATCATCACCACTTCGGCGACGAGATAGCTGGTCTGCACCCAGGCGACCTCGTCGGCGCTGGCCGAAAGCCCGGCCTGGATGTTGGCGAGCGAGGCTGAAACGATCTGGATGTCCAGAATCGCCATGAACATGCCGAAAACCATGGCGATGAAGGCGAGCATTTTCCGCGTGGAATATTCCGGCTCGCCAGCGCCTCCGCCCATTCCGGCGCCGACTTCAGCGGTCGGCATTGGCGCGCGTGTCGACTTCCACCACCACCGAAAGTCCGGCGCGCAAACAATCCCCGGCCGCCGACGCCAGTTTTATTCGCACCGGAAAGCGCTGGGTGATCTTGGTGAAATTGCCGGTGGCGTTTTCGGGAGGCAGCAGGGAATATTGCGCGCCCGAGGCTGGGGCTATGCTTTCGACCACGCCATCGAATTCGCGGCCGCCATAGGCGTCGATAGTGACCTTGGCCTTTTCGCCAGGCGCCAGGCGGTCGAGCTGGGTCTCCTTGAAATTGGCCTCGACATAATAACGGTCGTCGGGCGCCAGCGCCATCATCCGCGCGCCCGGTTGCGTGAACTGGCCGCGCTCGACCACGCGGTTGCCGATGACGCCATCAAAGGGCGCCTTGATCTCGGCAAAACCCAGATCGCGTTCGGCACGCGCCTGTGCGGTGGCCATTTCCGCCCTTAGCCGCTGCGCCTCCTCGGTCTGCGATTGCAGCACGATCAGGTTGGCCTTGGCTCCAGCCAGCGCCGCCTCGCCTCCGGCCACGGCGGCGACCGATTTGGCGCGGTCGGCCACAGCCTGCTCGAAACGCTGGCGCGTGGCGAAATCGGCGGCGGCAAGAGCGCGAATGCGCGTCAGATCGGCTTCGGCGCGGGACTGTTCGGCGCGGGCGGATTCGAGCTGCGCCTGAGCCTGGGCCACCACGGCGTTTTGCGACGCGACCTGCGCCTTTATCCGCGCGATGGTGGCGTCCTGGGTTTCCCCTTTCTGACGGGCGGCGGCGACGGCGAGCTGATAATCGCCGGCGTCGATCCGCGCCAGCATCTGCCCGGCCTTGACATGCTGGTTGTCGGTGACGCCGACTTCTTCGATATAGCCGGAAATTTTAGGCGAGACGATCGCCAGATCATTGCGCACATAGGCGTCGTCGGTGGTGTAGATATATTGGCCGACGACGATGTAACGCGCCAGGGCCGCGCCGGCATATGTGAGAGCGCCGGCCAGAGCCAGGCCGAAAAGCCAGCGTTTGACTGTTGGGCCGCCGCGCGCTTTATCGATACTTTTGCCGCTCGCCTCCGAGCGCGGCCTGAACCGCGCCAGATTCGATCCCCTGGCGGCGTCCTCGCCAGACGGCGTCGAACCCTCGAATGCCCGCTCGTCTTGTCGGCTGATGGATTCGTTCATCGACGCCTCGCCATAAAAGCTCACCCGCGGCGGGGAATTTTCGCCCGAGCATACCGAGCCGAAGATCAGATCGGAGCACTTACGGCCCTTCGGAAAACGATTCGCCGGTAGACTGACTGAAACCAAGCTCTTATATCTATCTATATCGAACCGAACGGTTCGGTCAATATCAGGAACGAAGTCGAAGTTCGTGGCGACGAATTCACACCAGGAGACGCCGGATTCCCTCGCCATCGGGCGCCCACCCTTCCCTGGCGCCGCCTTTTGGATAAACTGGCGCGGATGCGGCCGTTTTTTAAATCTTTCCACAAAATCGCGGAGCGCGCGCGGGGCAAATGCTTCATATCAGGGAAACGGAACGAGCCATCGCAACTTCGCGGGGTTCCACGGGATCGAAGACAAGATGACAGACTGGATCGAGAGCGCCGACGAAGCGCGTGAGGCGCAGCCGACTCCCGCGGGCGGCGCCAAAATGCTGCAGATCCTCGATGGCGCGCGGCTGGTTTTCCTGGCCGACGGATTTGACGGCGCCAGCATGAACGACATCGCACGCGCCGCCGGAGTGTCGAAGGGCACGCTCTACGTCTATTTTCCGTCGAAAGTCGGCTTGTTCGAGGCGCTTATCCGGCATGACCGCAATTTGCAGGCCGAGCAATTATTCCTGCCTCGCCCGCGCGACGACGAAGATCTGCAAGCCGTGCTGCAACGGATCGGCCTCGGCCTGATGCGCGAAATGTGCAAGCCCGACCATCTCGCGCATGTACGCATGGTGATCGGCGCGGTGGCGAAATATCCGCAAATCGGCCAGGCATTTTTCGAGGCGGGGCCGAAAAGCGGGGCGCGGCGCCTCGGCGAATATCTGGCGAGGCAGGTAAGCGCGGGGCGACTCGCGCCGATGGACGCGGAACTGGCTGGCGATCAGTTCATCCAGCTGTGCCAGGCCGGCTATTACAAGCAGGCCCTGTTCTGCGTCTCCGAACCGGATGACGACGAGCAGGTGCTGCGCGCCGTGGACGCCGCAGTGAAAACGTTCCTGTGCGCCTACCGACCGGAGGCGTCTCAGATCAAGAAAAAGTGAAGCCTTCGGTCAGGCCGTGCGACGCGCGGCGGGGCGCGCCAATTCGTTGAAGAACAGGGCCTGGCTGACGATGGCCTTCACCGTTTCGACGCGGAACGGTTTTGATATGAGAAAGGCCGGCTCCGGCCGCTGGCCGGTCAACAGGGTTTCCGGATAGGCGGTGATGAAAATCACGGGAACGCCGAAGCTTTCCAGGATTTCGTTGACGGCGTCGAGGCCGGAACTGCCATCGGCGAGACGAATGTCGGCGAGCACCAGTCCAGGCCTGGTCGCCTGCGCCAGCGCCACCGCCTCAACGCGGGTGCGGGCCAGTCCCACCACTTCGTGACCGAGGCTTTCCACCAGTGTTTCGAGATCCATGGCGATAAGCGGCTCATCCTCGATGATGGCCACTTTCGACGCTACCTGCGCGCTGATTTCGCGCCCCGCCACATCGATCAAACGCTCGAACTCGTCACCCTCGACGTCGAGAATTCTCGCCGCCCGTTCGGGATCGAACCCTTCCACCGCCGTTAGAAGAAAAGCCTGCCGGGGCCGCGGCGTGATCGCTTCCAACCGCCTGTCGGTCAAGGATGCCGACGAGGGCCCGGCCCCACCTTCGCCATTGAGCGGCATGGCGTTCCAGATCCGCGAAAACAGGCGATAAGTCTCCTCGCGCGGTTCGGCGTCGCGATCGAATAGTTTGGGATCGGCGATCAAGGTTTCGAGCAAGGCGGCGACATAAGCGTCGCCACTGGCCTGCGATCCGGATAGAGCGCGGGCGTAGCGTCGCAGCAGCGGAATTTGCGGACCAATCAGGCTGGAAATCGACATGGACGTCTTGGCCTCGTCAAAACGGCCGGCTATTGGGCCGGTCTGCACGACATTTCGCGGAAGCAGCGCAGTGTAGCGCGAAATGGCGCAGCCTGACAGTACCGCAGGAACAAATCTCCGCGAGTGGCGTTACCGCTCGAATGCGGGCGTCAATCCTGATTAGATGTGAAGTTAACTGCAAAGTCTACCTTGTAGTATTACGTAAGCGTTTTCCGCGGCAGAACAAAGTGTTGCGATGAACGATTCCCTCGAATAAAGTGTGAGTCGTAGCGGGGGGAAGCGGGGATGGCTTGGCATGAACGAGAGCGGCAAGGACAAGAAAACCGTCGAACCGACGTTGGAGCCGCTCCTGCAGGCGCATATTGGCAAGCAATTGAAGGAAATGTATAGCGCTACGGCGCGAGAGCCCGTGCCTGACAGATTCAAGCTATTGCTCGACCGGCTGGAAGCCAACGAACCGCCCGAAACGGTAACTGAAGCGGCGGACGACGAGGCCGGAGCTAAATGAACGACGCCAGCGGTCCCCGCCTGAAAGACCTGCTGCTGGCCGAAATCCCCTCGCTTCGTGCTTTCGCCCTCTCCCTCTCCGGGAATAGCGACCGCGCCGACGACCTGGTGCAGGACACATTGATGAAAGCCTGGGCCAACGCTTCCTCCTTCCTGGAGGGGACGAATATGCGCGCCTGGCTTTTCACCATCATGCGCAACACGTTTTTCAGCCAATACCGCAAATCGCGCCGCGAGGTTCAGGACGTGGACGGTGAAGCGGCGTCGCGACTGGTCGCCATGCCCGATCAACTGGCGCATCTCGATTTCGTCGATTTCAAAGCCCATCTCGACCGCCTGCCGCCGGACCAGCGCGAGGCGCTGGTGCTGATCGGCGCCTCCGGCTTTTCCTACGAGGAAGCGGCCGAAATATGCGGCTGCGCCGTCGGAACCATCAAGAGCCGGGTCAATCGCGCCCGCCGCCGGCTGATGGAAATGCTGTCGCTCAATTCGGCCGAGGAATTCGGCCCCGACCCCGCCCTGTCTGAAGCCATCGAGCGGACGCGCAGCGATTGACGAGCTTGCGGGCGCAACACTGGCGCCGCTATGCGATTGCTATCCCGACAGCCGCGACTTCGAGCATGGCCGAGAGATGCGCCCCGATTTTACTTCGCGCCAGCCTTGGGGCTTCTGCGAAAGGCCTCAGCGGCGGTAATAAGTGGTCGGGTAATTGGTGGCCGGATAATAGCTGGGCGTCGAATAAGACGGCGTCTCGTAGACCGGCGTCTGGATTATCGGCGGGGGCGGATCATAGGCCGGCGGCGAATAGACCGGCGCGCTGACGGACGGCGGCGCCAGCGGCGGCGGTGAAAAGTTTTGCGCTACCGCCACCTGACTTGTAACGGTCAAGAATAGAATTGTTGCGCGCAAAAGCATGGCCGTTTTTTCCCCGGCTTGGTCAGTCCAGCAGCCACTCTAGACCGCCAAACTGGCCCGAAGCCTGCGCCCGAATTGTTTGCGCCCGCCGGTTTCGGCCGACGGGCGCGAAAGCTCGTTCAACACAGCTCAGCGGAAAGAGCGCAGGGGGCGGAGCGTCAGGTTCTCGATGCCCCCGGCCACATTGGCGCCCGTTTGAGTCTGCACCGAGACCGGCTGCAATTCGAAGCTGCGTCCGTTGCCGCCGACCAGAGCGTTGGCGCCGACACCCTCGCCGAGAGTCACCGAAGCGCCCACTCCCTCATATTCGCCGGCCAGCGCCCCTCTGTAGGGTCGCGCTGTCGGCGCAAAAACTTCCCAGGCCAGTTGACCGGGCCCCATGGGGCCGAGGTCCAGTCCCAGTCTTCCGATCGAGCCGGCATAACGTTCCCTGCGGCCGTTATCCGAATAGAAGATGCAACTGACATCCCTCTGCGACGCAATGATCAGCCCCATTCCCGGGGCGACGTTGCAACGCAGCAAGCCGACTTTCGCCGCTTCCTGGGCCGCCGCGCCCAACGGCGACGACAGCATGGCGGCGACGGACGCCGCGTAAAGGCAAGAGCGTGTCAACATGGTATATTCCTCCTTGTGGACCAGGCGCGCCCTGAAACCCGCCTGTGCGGGGATTCGGGAAAGGGAATCGAAGCTGAACAGCGCCACGTCGCCATCCCTCGTGAAGCCGGACGGCGCCGATGCGAAAACGCGGGACCGGCGCGAAGGTTGCCTCGATGCAAGACCTCCTGCAAAGCAATTCCGGAAGCAGTTCCGCGCATGCGGACGCCTCTTCCTTCTCAGCTTGTCGCTTTCCATCGGGGCAGTTGCGGGCGCCGCTGGCCAAATCCGGGCGGACTCGCAAGCCCGCGGCGGCGCAGGCGTCAAAGAGCCGCCATGGCGTCGGCGTGATCGCCGGCGTCGACGCCTCCTTGGGTGCGGTCAGCCTTGACCACGAGGACATTCCCGGCCTCATCAGCGTCATGGAAGCGCGATATGAGGCCCGTTGGGGGTTGAACCGTGCGCACCACAGAAAATCATGCGGCGCGGATCAAAGGCCGAAGGCGCGCACGTATTTATATGGATAGTTTGGCTCCTCGTAGCCTTGGGGCTTTTGCCGCTTCGGCAGGACCGGCTTTTCGCGCTTCGGTTCAACAAAGGGAATTTGCGACAAAAGATGCGAAATGATGTTGAGCCGCGCGCGCTTCTTGTCGTTTGAATTGGCTACGAACCAAGGCGCCCAGGGCGTGTCCGTCGCCTGGAACATGTCATCGCGGGCGCGGGAATAATCATACCAGCGGCCATAGGATTTCAGATCCATCGGCGACAGCTTCCAGATCTTGCGCGGGTCGTTGATGCGCGCCTCGAGCCGACGCTGCTGTTCCTCCGGGCTTACTTCCAGCCAATATT
>NZ_JBKQOU010000029.1:0-14545 GCF_052145335.1 Rhodoblastus sp. | reverse complement strand
GCGGCGGCGAGCCTGATGAAAAGCGACGGCTGAGCTGGGTCATCGATCGACCGAGATCCCGCGCAAATATAAAAGCCACCTCGAAACGACCGCCATGTATGAAAGAACGGCGCGCATGTCTCTTTCCGGTCCATGAGCCGCCGGTCGCTCAACTCGCCTGGCACGGCAATGGGCGCCCCATAGCGGACCTCGGCTCCAGTCGCTCGCGCAAGCGCTTGATATCGGATGGCGCCAGCCCCGCATACCAATTGCGCGGACTGGCAAAGCTTGAGTCTGATATGCCGGCTCGGCCCCGCGAGGGCGCCTATCCAAACAGCGCGTTCATGAAAATTCTGGGAATTTGCGACCAGCTCGGCTGATATTCGAACGACACCATCAACCGGCCGATAATATGCTGCTTACGATTTGTCACGAACCAGGGCGGCCGCGGAAGCAAGGTCATCCCGCCGCTGAGAATGTTGCGCGGATAGGGCGTGAACGGCGCCTCCACCACTGTGCGCTCGGGCTTGTCGAACATGAAGGTGTTGTGAACGACGCCGATTCCGCTCTGCACGTCGTCGAGCGTGTGTCCGGGAAAAGCGCCCCAAGGCGTCCGGACCAGCAGCCAACCGAGAGCCGCCCAGCCGTTGATGGCGATGCAACCGTAATGCAGTTGGGCGATGATCTGCTCGAATTTGCGGCGACCGATTTTTCGTATCGTAGCGGGATGGATGAGGATGTTGGCGCCCAGCGTTCCGCGCAACCGTTCGTTGGCATAGGCGATCGCCTTTCGCAGAAACGCCTCGGAATCGAGGTCGTCGATGCGCCGCACGCTCATCGCCGGCGCAAACACTTCATTGGTCTCGAACCAAGAGTCGTCGCCCTTTTTGAGCTGCACGACGACGCAGGCCGGAGCCTGGTCGCGCACGAAACTCGTCGCGTCCCGACCCTGATTGGCGAAATCGGCCGTACGCTGTTGAGCCCCAGGGTAATAAGCCGCCCTTGGCGGCGCAGCCTTGATTGTCTGCTCTACCTTTTGCAGCAGTTGAGCGGTCCGCTCCCAAGGTTCGGACACGACCAGCATCTGGCATGCGATGCAGTTGAAGCCTGAATTATGCAGCTTCTGCGTTGCGATCTGTTCGGCCTGGAAGGAAATATCGGCGTCCGACCAGGGGCCGGGAACCACGATCGTCGGGCCAACGCCGCCAAGTTCCGAGGTGATCCGTCGGTTGTTGCGCGGTGTGCCCGCGTGCTTGTTGCGGCGTCCCTGGTCGCCGGCCCCCCAGACGATGATGTCGTGCGACGTGTCCGCCCCGGTGATGTGGATTTCGTCAACGCCCGGATGGTTGCACAGATACTCCCCGGCGTCGGCGCCTCCGCGCACGATCCGCAATGCGCCGCGCGCGATCAACGGCTTCAATGCAACTTGGAGGACATCGACGAGATAGTCGTTGACCGGGTTCATCTTCAAGATCGCAACCTGATGCTCGGCGAACAGCTTGTGGAAACAGTCGAGCGGCGCAATAGCGGCGATATTTCCGGCCCCGAGCACAAGCGCGACCTTTCCCTGGCGATTGGCCGCCGGGGCGTCGTAAGCGCTGGCGGTATTGGCCGCCAGATTGTCCTTCGTCACCCCGGCCTGCATCCAGACGTCGGCCTTGACGCCTGAGAGCAGAAGGCGATCCCAAATCGAGTTGGGAACGACTGTAGCGGCGATGGCGCCGTTCGGAAGGTCGAGAAGCGGGATGCGCCGCATGAAAGCCTTCCCATCCATCTGCGACAAGGTCTGCATGTACGCGTTGCAGCCGGACATGAGCGCGTAAGGTCCGGACATCCATTCTTCGCCCACAAGCGGCGAATCCAGAGGGATCTGCTTCTTTCTCGCCGCGGTCAGTGCCCAGCTTTCCGCGACGCGCATGAGCTCGTCCTTGATCTCGGCTAGGATCGTCACGCGCTCCGCCGCGCTGGTCCGCGCCCAGGAGTCCTTGTGTTCCTGAAGCTCCGCGACCGCCTGATTGAGGTCGGCGAAAGCGAATTGCTCGGTAATTGCCGGTTGGGCCATCGCGCGACCTCTCTAATTCAGATGAATGCTTTCTGCGACGCTAAATCAGCAGCTGCGACTCGGGCCCGAAGCGATCGGAAAAGCGGCCCCTTGAGGTCGTTGGGTCAAACCGTGAAATTGCTGACTGTCGTTGCCAACTACGGAGAACTCTCGGCTCCGGTCTCGGTTCCAGCGCGGGGGCATAGAAAGTGCCCGCGTACTTCCGCTCCCCGCCGGCAACTGCCGAAAACCTTCGGCAGGAATGGGCGCCAAGCCGACCTTCCTGATCGGCTCGGACCCGAAGCCGCCCGTCGGGCGGCCGCCGGAATGGTCCGTCTCCCGCCCTTCAACCGCCACTGAGCGGCCAGGTTCTATCGCGACGACGCCGCTGACTTGGCGAGCGCCGGTTCTTGACGAGCGGGCTTGGCGCCAATCTTCTCGGTTGGAATCTCCACGTCGATTTCGAGCGTGGAAATGGCCCCTGTCTGGCCCATCGTGATCTTCAGAGCCTCCGGCGCGATTTCAACATGCTTGGCGATTGTCGCCAATATTTCGTCCCGCAGGATAGCGAGGAGATTCCGCGGCCCCAGCGTGATGCGCTCGTGCGCCAGCAGAATTTGCAATCGTTCGCGCGCGACGGGCGCGCTTCCGCGGGTCTTGAAGAAGGTGAACAGGCTCATGCCGCCCTCCGGCCGAGAATGCGGTTGAGGAAAGACTTCTTTTCGCCGGGCATCGGGATGGGCAAGGATTCTCCCATGAGGCGACGCGCGGTATCGTCGTAGGCGCGCGCCGCCTGGCTCGTCGATCCGTTGATCGTGACAGGCGCCCCGACATTGGAAGCGCGCAGGATGTCCTCGCTTTCGGGGATGATCCCGAGCAGGGGAATGGAGAGGATGTCCAGCACGTCGGCGACGCTCAGCATTTCGCCACGGCTCGCGCGCGCAGCGTCGAAGCGGGTCAGCAGCAGGTGCTTGTCCATGCGCAGACCTTGTTCGGCGCGAAGCGTCTTGGAATCCAGCAATCCGATAATCCGATCCGAATCGCGGACCGACGATACTTCCGGGTTCGAGACCACGACCGCCTCGTCGGCGAAGCGCATCGCCAGCAAGGCTCCCCGTTCTATTCCGGCGGGACTGTCGCAGAGCACCCAGTCGAACAGGCCGCGCAATTCACCGATGACCCTTTCGACGCCTTTTTCCGTCAAGGCGTCCTTGTCGCGGGTTTGCGATGCGGCAAGCAAGCTCAGCGTGTCGATGCGCTTGTCGCGGATCAGCGCCTGGGCCAGCTTGGCGTCCCCTTGAGCGACGTTGATAAGATCGTAAACAACGCGGCGCTCGGCGCCCATCACCAGATCGAGATTGCGAAGCCCGACGTCGAAATCGACGACACAGACCCGCTTGCCGCTTTTCGCCAGCGCCGCCCCGATAGAAGCCGTCGACGTCGTCTTCCCCACGCCGCCTTTTCCTGATGTCACCACCACGACCTTGCTCATCGCCGTCCCCTTTGAATTCAGTTCAGAATTTTGATTTTTAGCTGGCCTGCGGCCAACCGGACCTCGACACTTTTGCCCTCGGTCCTGGGGTCCATGTTTTCGGCGGTCACATAGGCGCCGCCGACGCAAAGCAGTTCCGCCCGCGCTTCAGTGCAGAAGATGCGCGCGTCCGCCACACCGGAGACGCCCGCGATGACGCGGCCCTGGATCGCCCCATAAACATGCACGGATCCGCCAGCAATAATTTCGGCGCCTGATGCGACCCGCCCGACGATCGTTATGTCGCCCTCGAGATTCGATATCGATTGCCCCGAGCGCACGGGCGCATCGACGATCAATGTCCGGCCGTTTGTATTTGCTCGTTCAGCCGTCGGAGTTTTGTTTTCGGCGGGAGTTTCCGCAGCAGGAGCTTCCGCAGCGGGAGTCTCCGACGCAGCGACGGGCAGTCCCCCCGTGATATTGGGCGGGAGATGCGGGCCAACCAAGGACGGGTTGGCGCCTTCCACGCCCATGACACGGATATGGCGGCGCGCCAGCGCGCTCAATACATCCCGATAATCCCTCAGGGAGATGTCCGCCTGGGCCATATCCAGGATGATCGGCTTATTGGCGAAGAAATTCGGGGACCGGGCCAACCAGCCGTCAAGCGTCTCGAACCACTCAGTCATGGGCTCCACGGGCTGCAAAACGAACGCGATCAGCGAATGCGTTCGGAGGTTCAGCGTGGCTGGAGAGCGCACATGGGCGTTCATCGATTCATCCTGTTGGTGTTTCATTAACCATGCTCCGCAATGGTTTATGAAATGTTAACGATGCTGGTGACGTAGCGGCATCGACAAGCTAATTCGGACGTGTTGACTCGTTGATCAAAGAATGTGCGCCTCGTTGCATTCGAGCGGCCAATGCTCCGGCGCGGCGCAACCGACGCGCTTGTAAAAGCCCGGCGCGGAACCCAATTTCAGGCGGTCGAGGAATTTGGCGCGCTTCCTGCTAAGCTGCGCTCCAAAAGCCCGTCTTGGGCGGGCGTCTTCGCCCTTTGAGGAGCTGCATTCATGGGCGCGACACGACACATTTTCCGCGACAGCGGCTATCGCGGGCTGCCGGCGGAATTTTACGCGGCTGCCGAGGTTTTCCCCGCGCCGGCGCCTCGATGGATCGTGTTCAACCACGCGCTCGCCGCCGATCTCGGCCTGCCGCCCGACGCCGACACGCCGGAGCTCTTGAACCTTCTGGCGGGTGGGGAGCCCCCGGAAGGGCGGCAAAATCTCGCGCTGGCCTATGCCGGCCATCAGTTCGGACAGTGGAACCCGCGCATGGGCGACGGCCGCGCCGTGTTGATCGGCGAAATCCAGGCGCCGGACGGGACGCTCTACGACGTCCACCTGAAAGGCTCCGGCCCCACCGTTTTCGCCCGTCGCGGCGACGGGCGCGCGACTTTACCGGCAATGCTGCGCGAATATATCGTCAGCGAGGCCATGGCCGGGCTGAAGATACCGACCACCCGCTCGCTCGCAGTGGTCGCCACCGGCGCGCCGGTTTTTCGCGATATCGCGCAGCACGGCGCCGTGCTGACCCGCATCGCCCGCAGCCATGTCCGCGTCGGCACCTTCCAATATGCCGCGCAATCGGATGGGCGGCAGGATCTGGGGCCCGTGCTGACCCGCGCTTTGGCCGATCATTGCATCGCCCGCGATTATCCCGAACTCTCTGTCGAACCGGAGCTTTACCCAGGTTTCTTCGCCGCCGTCGTCGCGCGGCAGGCGAAGCTGATCGCGCAATGGATGCTGGCAGGCTTCATCCATGGCGTGATGAACACCGACAATATGGCGATTTCCGGCGAGACCATCGACTTCGGCCCCTGCGCCTTCATGGATTCGTTCAACAGCCGGCAGGTTTTTTCCTCGATCGACGCGGCGGGCCGCTACGCCTACAGCCGCCAGCCGTCGATCGCCATGTGGAATCTCGCCCGCCTCGCCGAGGCGCTGCTGCCCTTGTTCGGCGCCGACGAGGCCGGCGCCTTGCGCGTGGCGCAGGACACGCTGGACGGATTCAGGCCGGTCTATTCGGCGGCGCTGGCCGCAGGCATGGAACGCAAGCTCGGGCTGACGCCGGGGGATGCGCGCAACGCCGAATTCATCGACAAGCTGTGGCCGATGCTCGATCGCGGCCGCCCCGATTACACCCTGTTCTTCCGCCGCCTGACGCAGATCGCCGCCGGCGCCGACGAGGCGGGGTTTTTTGCGCTTTTCGCCGATTCGGAGCCCGGGGCGCGTGAGGGGGCGGCGGCCTTTCTCGCCGACTGGCGCGCTTTGACCCATGATGGCGATCCGGCGCGGCGCCTCGCCGCCATGCAGGCCAGCAATCCGGTCGTCATTGCCCGCAACCATCGCGTCGAACAGGCTTTGGCGAAGGCCGCCGACGGCGATCTGGGGCTTTTCGATCGTCTCTGCGCCGCGCTGAAAAATCCCTTCGCCGATCCCGCGCCGGGGCCGGAGGATTTCGAGGCTCCGCCCAGGCCGGAAGAACGCGTGACCGAAACATTTTGCGGAACGTGATTCGCCAAGTCTGGCAAGTATTTCATCCGCCAAACTGGCTCGTCCGCGTCATTTCCAACGCCATGTTTAACGCTTCGTTCACCCGCGCGGGGGCAAGATCGCCACCATTCCTTTGGCGGCGGCGCAAAGAAACACGCCCGCGGCCATGTTCTGCGGGACGGGACGATGAAATTCAACGAATTCGAACGCGAGTTTTTTCCACATATCCTGCTGCCGCTGCTGGGAGGTCTGTTCGTGCTGGCGGCGCTGCAGACTGCGGCGCATTCCGAGCCGAGCCCGATCTCCGGCGCCAACAGTTTCGTCGTCAGCGCCGCAGACGGTTATGGCGTCAATGAATGCATCGCGAACGGAGCGGATTGCGCTAAAATCGTCGCCGACGCCTGGTGTGAGTCCCATGGCCACGGCGCCGCCAAGGCTTTCGGTCCGGCCAGCGACGCCACGGCTTCGATCGACAGGGCGTCCACCACCGCCGCGCCGCGCGTCATTCGCGAAGACGACGTGTTCATTTCCTGCGGCGAATGATCGAGCCGGAGATAGTTACTCCAGGTCGATGAAATGATAGGCGCCATGTTCGTCGAGCTCGGCGCCCCATACTTTGTGGATCGCCTGATGTTCGCTGGCGCCGAAATTGACCAGCGGTCCCAGCCCGAGATCGAGGTTATGGATGTTTTCCAGCGACGCGACCAGCTTGTCCGAATCGGGCTGCGGCCCGGCCTTTTTCAAGCCTTCCAGCATGATCTTGGCGTTGATATAGGATTCGAACGAGACGTAATCGGGACGATCGTTCGGAAAATATTTGGCCAGGGCCGCTTTGTATTCGAGGGCGATCGATGAAAAACCCTCCGGATCGGGCACGACCTGGGTCACGATGATTCCCTTGGAGAATCGCGGTCCGAGCAGTTTGAGTTCCTCTGCGAAATTATTGCTGCCCACGGCCGAAACATTGGTGAAGATCAGGTCCGGAAAAGCTTCGCGCGCTTTTTCGATGAATTTCGCCGCCGCCCGGTAGGTCGCGACCATCACGACGGCCTTGATCTGCGGGGCGGCCCTCTCGCGATGACGCCCGCGCGTGGTCGTGGTTGTGGTCGGAGCCGGCGTTGCCGTTTCCCGCTTGCTTAATTCGTCGATCGCGGCGGCGACATCGATGCTGTTGCGGGCATATCGCAAGTGGAGCACCGATCCCCCCGTTTTGTCGTCGAGGGCGCGTAGCGCCTTTTCCACTCCGGCGTAACCGGCGTCGCCAAAAGCGTCGTCCTGGGCGAATACCGCTATCTCGTCAGGCTTCAGGCGACGAACCCTGACGAGATAGCGGACGACGGCTTCGGTTTCTTCGGCATAGCTGGGGCGATAATTGAAAACATAACGGTCAGGCGGCTCCCGACGGAGCAAGCCGCTGCCTGAAAAGGCGCCGAAAAAGGCGAGCTTGTGCTCCAGTACGTAAGGAAGTATCGCCGCCGAGGTCGCGCTGCCGAAATTGCTGATGAAACCGAAGACCTTGTCCTTTTCGGCCATGGTTTTTACGACGTCTGGCGTGCGCGCGGGGTCGTAACCGTCATCGGCGACAAACAGCCGCAATGACTTGCCGTTGATGCCGCCCGCGTCGTTGGCGGCGAGAAAGGCCGCTTCGGCGCCAAGCTTCAGCTCCCCGGCAAAATCCTTGTTCGCGCCGCTAAATGGCGCGATCAAGCCGAAGCGGAGGGTGTTTTCGTCGGCCTTGGCCGCCGCGGCGTTGGCCAGTCCGTGAAAGCCCGTCGCCGCCGGCGCGCCGGCTGGCGCTGCGGCAGGCGCTGCGGCGGCAGGCGGCGCTGCGGCGGAGGCCGGCTGCTGAGTTTGCGAGGTTTGCGCGTTTTTCTCGGCGTCGTGGGCGATCCGCTCGGTTATCGCTCGTTTCGCCGCTTGGCATTCGGGACGGGAAGCGTCACAGAAGGCGGTGGACAAGTCTGTCTTTTGCGTCGCGTATTTGCCTGTCTCGGGCGGTATCGTGGACGAGGTTTCGTCGGAGGCGCCCTTCACGTCGGGGCTTTGCGCGCGAAGCGGCGGGCAAAAGCTCAACGCCGCCAGCGCCAGCAGCAGGCCCGCCGCCATTTTGACTCTGAAGCCTTTTGGAAACGAAACAAGTCGAAAGCGCCCAAGCTGAAGTATTGCAAGCTTAAGCTTCGCATTCACGATATGCGGCATGGAAGTTCCGCCCTGTTTTTTCGTTTTTGATGTTCATTTTCAAGAGCATAAAGTCTTATTTTATCAATGCGTCAACTCATTTTTCTGGCGCGGCCGGGCGGCGGGCGCGCAGTCAGATCGTTATAGATAGCTTGAAAACGCAACAGGTTGACAGAAAGGCGCCGGAGCCTTCAAGTAAAAACAGGCTGGTTGCTAGCGCGATTACACGCCGATAAAAATATTTTTGAAACAAGCGGCTTTTTCGACGCTGAGGCGAGCTGCCAGCGCAGCGTCCGGTGGCCCGCAGCGCTTTTGGCCGGCCGTGAATGGAGACGCTATTTCCGGCGTTCAGCCGGAAACGAAATCGCCGCATTTCGGCGCTTCCGCCGCGCCCCAGGGCTGGATCGGCACGGTCGAAGTCGAGTTCTTCGGCGAGCCCTCGACCAGCTTGTCGGAATAGGCCATGTAGACCAGCACGTTGCGCTTGGGGTCGCAGCCGCGCACGATCTGCAGCCGCTTGAAGAACACCGAGCGGCTGGCGCGGAACACCACATCGCCCTGGGCGAATTTTTCCTTGATCTGGATCGGGCCATATTGCCGGCAGGCCAGTGAGACGTCGGAAGTCTGCTCGGCCAGGCCGAGCGCGCCAGAAATGCCGCCCTTTTCTGGCACGGTATAATAACAGGCGACGCCGGCCACGGCGGGATCGTCGACGGCGTAGGTCGCCAGCTTGTCGTTGGGCGTCAGCAGTTTCAGCGTCGTCGATTTGCGGAAGATCAGATCGGGATCGTCGCCGGCGAAGGCCGCGGCGCCGAGACCGAAAAACGCAGAACTGGCGAAAAATGCAAAAGCGCAAGAAAGGCTTTTCTTGTACACGAGCTTCATGACTGGCGGCTCCCTAATCGTCACGCTTATATGACTTCTGGCGCCGCGACAAAAGCCCTAACTCGGACCCTGAGACCCGATCATGACGAAGCTTCCCAGCCTGTTCATTTCCCATGGCGCGCCCAATCTGGTGCTTTACGACAGCCCAACCCGCGATTTCCTGCGCGATTTGGGCGGGCGCCTGCCGCGGCCGCAAGCCATATTGCTGATGAGCGCCCATTTCGAAACGCCTGCGCCGACATTCGAGGCGGGCGAGCAACCGGGCATGATCTATGATTTCGGCGGCTTCGAGTCCGAGCTTTACCGCATGACCTATCCGGCGCCCGGCGCGCCTGAGTTGGCTTTGCGCGCCTACGGGCTTGCCGAAAAGGCCGGTCTTGCGCCGCAGATTTCCAAGGGGCGCGGCTATGACCACGGGGCGTGGATTCCGCTGATGCTGCTTTATCCGCAGGCGGATATTCCGGTCGTAACCCTGTCGGTGCAGCCGCGCGCCGACGGCGCCCACCATCTGGCGCTCGGCCGGGCGCTGGCGCCCTTGCGCGAGGAGGGCGTGCTGATCGTCGGTTCGGGCGGCGCGACCCATAATCTGCGCGCCTTTTTCGGCGGCGGCGAGGAAACGCCGCAATGGGTAAAAAGCTTCAACGATTGGCTGTTCGCCCATGCGGAGGCCGGCGACGAGGCGGCGATCGCGCAATGGCGGCTCGGCCCAGACGCCTTGCGCAACCATCCGACGCCCGAGCATTTCCAGCCCTTCCCCTTCGCCTTCGGCGCCGGCGGGCCGGGCGCCAAGGGCAGGCGGCTGTTCCACGACTATGTCGGCCCGATCAGCCTCGACGCCTATGCGTTCGGCGAATGAAGGCGCCCTCAGCCCAAAACTTCCAGGACTGACGTCTCAAGGCCAAGTTCCGGGAAAGAAATGATGCGGCGCTGCTGGAAGTCCATGCGCGCGACGATCAGGTCTGCTTGCTCCAGTTGGCCGATCATTCTTCGGGCGCGGCCGGGCGAATGGCTGCCGAAGAAACGGGCGATTTCCTCGTCGCTCGGGCAGGGCCGGCTCGCGACGGCGGCCCTGCCGAGGTAGAGAAACACGCAAGCCAGGTCTTCCGGCAGTCGCGCGCCTACAGCGATCGCCCGACTCCAGGCCTCCTCGTCGGCGCTTCCGGAAAAGGCCATGCGGGCGCGCATGACCGTCATGCGGCGGCGAAAGTCTTGAAGGTCTGGCGTGCGCGCGCCCAAGCGGCGGATACGGCAGCGCAGCAAAAAATCGCGATGCAGCGAGGCCGCCGGCTGGGATGCAAAATTTTCGTCGGCGAGCATCTGCCGGAGAATTTCATCGATCGTCGCCTCGCGCTCGCCGTCGGTAAGTTCGGGAAGCGGCGCGGCGATCATGTCGCATGGGGCATGTTCAATGCGGGTCAGCAGCTCCTGCAGCCGTTCCGGCCTTGGCGCCGGCTTTCGCGGCGTCGGCGCCGCGGAATTGGTCGGCGCGAAAATCAGGCTCAGGGTCGCCTCGTCCGGCGAACCGGGCAGCGGCAGGAGTTTTGGCGCGCCGCCGCGATCTGCGGTTTCCACCGTCCCGATGCGCATGCGCGACGGGCGCCGCGCAATGGCCGGCCCCAGCCCGATGAAGGAGCCGCGCTCGAGATCGCGAAAGGCTTCCGCCTGCCGGCGCTCCATGCCCAAAAGATCGGCGGCGCGGGCCATGTCGATGTCGAGGAAGGTGCGACCCATCAGGAAATTCGAGGCTTCCGCCGCGACATTCTTGGCGAGCTTGGCGAGACGCTGCGTCGCGATGACGCCGGCAAGTCCGCGCTTGCGGCCGCGGCACATCAGGTTGGTCATGGCCGCAAGACTTATGCGCCGGGCCTCCTCGGAGGAGTCGGAGGCGGCGGCGGGCGCGAAAACCTGGGCCTCGTCGACCACGACCAGCGCCGGAAACCAAAGCTCGCGATCGGCCTCGAACAGGGCGTTGAGGAATTGCGCCGCGCAGCGCATCTGGCCGTCCACCTCGAGATTTTCCAGATTGAGCACCACGGAGACGCGATGGGCGCGCACCCGCGAGGCCAGCACGGCAAGGTCGCGTTCGCATTCGGCGGCGTCGAGCGCGAGATGGCCATAACGTTCGGCGAGCGAGATGAAATCGCCTTCGGGATCGATGACGATCTGCTGGACGAGGCCGGCGCTCTGCTCGAGCAGGCGGCGCAGCAGATGCGATTTTCCCGAGCCGGAATTGCCTTGCACCAGCAGGCGCGTGGCGAGCAGTTCTTCAAGGTCGATGATCGCCGGAGCGCCCGCGCCTGTCACGCCGATGTCGATGTTGCGGCTCATCCGCTCCTCTTTCAGGGGGCGCCCTGCCGACGCCCGTAGGGTGTGGTAGCATCGGGACGGCGTCGCGCAAACATTCGCGGCCTGCTCCATGCACAGCTATTTGCAGGCGCGGTCGGCCGGACACGGACTCGCCGCAAAGGCGCCGCTTTCCTCGGCCAGATTGTTTTTGGCGCTTTCGCCGCCGTGGTGTATAGACCGGCCCTTCCCCATGAAGTCGCGGCCTGGCGCCGCCTTTGGAGTTTTGCGCGTGATGGAACGTTGGTCGCCCGAAAGCTGGAGGTCCAAGCCGATCGTACAGGTCCCGAGCTATGCCGATCAGGCGGCTCTGGCCGATGTCGAAAAGCAGATCGCCGGCTTCCCGCCGCTGGTTTTCGCCGGCGAGGCGCGCAAGCTGAAAAAGGCGCTTTCACAGGTCTGCGCCGGCGAGGCGTTCTTGCTGCAGGGCGGCGATTGCGCCGAAAGCTTTGCCGAACATTCCGCCGACAATATCCGCGATTTCTTCCGCGTCTTCCTGCAGATGGCGGTGGTGATGACCTATGGCGCGGCCATGCCGGTGGTCAAGGTCGGCCGCATCGCCGGGCAGTTCGCCAAGCCGCGCTCGGCGCCGATGGAGACCATCGACGGCGTCGCTCTGCCGTCCTATCGCGGCGACATCGTCAATGACATCGCCTTCACCCCGGAAGCGCGCGAGCCGGACCCGCGCCGGCAACTGATGAGCTATCGCCAGTCGGCGGCCACGCTCAACCTGCTGCGCGCCTTCGCCACTGGCGGCTACGCCAATCTGGAAAACACCCATCGCTGGATGCTCGGCTTCGTCAAGGACAGCCCGCAATCGGCGCGCTACCAGCAACTGGCCGACCACATCACCGAGACCCTCGGTTTCATGCGCGCCATCGGGCTTGATCCCGAGCACCATCAGGAATTGCGCCAGACCGACATCTACACCTCGCACGAGGCGCTGCTGCTCGGCTACGAACAGGCCCTGACCCGCGTCGATTCGACCAGCGGCGACCATTACGCCACTTCCGGCCACATGCTGTGGATCGGCGATCGCACCCGCCAGCCCGACCACGCCCATATCGAATTCGCGCGCGGCATCAAGAATCCGATCGGCCTGAAATGCGGCCCCAGTTCGACGCCGGACGGGCTTCTGCAGCTGATCGACATTCTCAATCCCGCCAACGAGCCGGGGCGCCTCACCCTGATCGCGCGTTTCGGCGCGGAAAAGGTCGGCGACCATCTCCCCGCCCTGATCCGCGCGGTGCGGCGCGAGGGCCGCAATGTCGTGTGGTCCTGCGATCCGATGCACGGCAATACGATCAGCGCCGGCGGCTACAAGACGCGGCCCTTCGACAAGGTGATGCAGGAAATCCGCTCCTTCTTCGACGTGCATCGCGCCGAAGGCTCCTATGCCGGCGGCATCCATTTAGAGATGACCGGCAATAACGTCACCGAATGCACCGGCGGCGCCCGCGCCCTGTCGGAAACGGACTTGCGTTCGCGCTACATGACCTATTGCGATCCGCGCCTCAATGCGGAACAGGCGATCGAAATCGCCTTCCTGGTCGCGGAAAAACTGAAAAAGGACCGCCTGGCCTCGCTCGCCGAAGCCGACGCCGCCGAATGATTTCCGCACGACATTCGCGCGGAGACGGTAGAAAGAAGAACTATTGATGCGGCAGGCCAAGGGCGGTGAATTTAGGCAGTGGCGGGCGCTGGCGCTCGCCTGCGGCCTGCTGCTCTCCGGCGCCGCAGCCGCCCAAAGCCCCGATTGCGCCCGGTTGAGGGCGGAACTCGCCGCACCCGTCCCTTCCGATCCCGGCGCCGCCGCCGCTGCGCGAAAAGTTCGCGCGGAACTCGACCAGGCCAGCGCCCACGCCCATTCCGTCGGTTGCGACAACCAGCAATTCCTTTTTTTCGGCCAGGCGCCGCCGCCGCAATGCGGCGGCCTCAAGGCGCGCATCGCCGGCCTGCGGGCGCAATTCGATTCGCTGCAGGCGCGCGCCTCCGGCGACAGCGGGCAAAGGCGGGCGCTGGTGGCGCGCGTAAACGCCGCCTGCAACGGCGCTCCGCCTCACGAAAAGAACTTTTTCGAGGTTTTGTTCGGCGGTTTGGGGGGGCGCTCCGAAGATGTGGAGCGCGTTCCGGAGACGCCGCTGCCACCGGCGCCGGGGGACGAGGATCAGCGCCTCCATGGCGGCGGTTCGCAGGCGCTTTGCGTGCGCTCTTGCGACGGCGGCTTTTTTCCGCTTTCATTTTCAGCCAACAGCGCCGGTTCCGACGAATTGCTCGAAATGTGCAAGGCGCTCTGCCCCAATGCGGAAGTGCAGCTTTTCACCCGCAATCCATCGCGCGACATCTCCACGGCGGTCAGCGCCGATGGCCAGACGGCCTATGATTCGCTGCCCAACGCGCTGAAATACACCAAGAGCTTCGACTCCAATTGCGGCTGCAAGCCGCCGAACCAGAACTGGGTCGAAGCCTACGCCCATGCCGAGCAGCTTCTCGACGAAATGGGCGGCGCCAAGGCAAGCGACACGGTGATCACCGAACAGCAGTCGCAGGCCATGTCGCAGCCGACGCCGGCCAAGCCGGCGAAAAACGCGGCGGACCGTCAGAAGTTGCCGGTGAAGGCGGAAGGGAAGATCGTCGAAGGCCAGGCCCCGGACGGAACCCCGCGTCAGGTGCGGGTGGTCGGACCGAATCTTTAAGTAACGAGGGAGATCGGGCTCAATTCGTTCATGTCCGCACAATTCCCGGGCGGAGTACGCTTTGCCAATCTTCTGCGAATGCCGCGATTGCTTGATTCGAGAACTTATTAATGTGTCTTTGTAAAACTCGACGTGAGGTTAGTATACAGCAGCAGTCCAATGCGTAATTACTCACTTCGATTCTTAAAGAGAATCACGACTCCATCAGTCACGCTGTAGCCGTATCCGTAAGCAGCTTTAGCTTCTCCTGTGCCATCATCGAATGAATAGTTACCTTCAATTACATCTATCGTGCTTACGACATCATAACCATCTGCGTAAAATTTATTACAAACATCTTCAATTTCTTTTGCAAATTTTGCAATATCTATATTCGTATCGGAATACTCGCCAGTGC
>NZ_JBKQOU010000028.1:0-3128 GCF_052145335.1 Rhodoblastus sp. | reverse complement strand
CTGTTCGCAGCGCGCGGTCTGGTCGGATTCGGCGAGGCCGGCTACGGCTCTGTCGGCGCGGCAGTGATCGCGGGCCATTTCCCGCGGCCCATGCACGCCTCGCTGCTCGGCGGCTTCTTCGCTTCGGCCTCGGTCGGATCGGTATTCGGCGTCGTGCTCGGCGGGATCATCGCAGCCCACTGGGGCTGGCAGGCGGCGTTCGGCCTCGTCGGCATTCCCGGCCTTGCGCTTGCGCTTCTGTACTTGTTCGTCAAGGACTACCGGACAGTCGATCTCGTCGCCCATGAAGGGTCGGCGCGCCGCGACGCGGTTGCGACCGCCAAACAGATCGCGCGCTCCATTTTCCGGCCGAAAACCATGTTGTGGGTTTGCCTCGGCGGCGCCGCGCAGCTTGTCGTCGTCTCCACGCTCTGGGCCTGGCTTCCGAGCTATTTGAACCGGACCTACGGCATGCCGGCCGATCAGGCTGGGACCAAGGCGGCTTTGGTCGTCCTCGCCGGCGCTTTCGGCAGCGTGATCCTAGGCCATGTCGCGGACCGCGCCGGCCGGCGCGCCTTGAGCTATAAGCTTTACGTGATGTCGGCGATCATCATTGCCTCGATGGCGACGCTCATGTTCGCCTTCGCAGCGCCGCACTGGGGCTACACGACGACCGCCTCCTCGCAGCTCGTCCTGATCGTGCTGGGCGCTTTCCTGGCTGCCTGCACGGTGGGCCCGGTCTCCGCCGTCGTTCTCAATGTGATGCATCCTTCGGTGCGCGCAACCGGGGCGTCGGTGCTGTCATTGTTCCAGAACCTGTTCGGCCTCGCCGCAGGTCCGCTCATCGCCGGCGTGGCGTCCGACCACTGGGGTCTGGAGAGCACGATGGTTTTCATGCCGCTGTTTTCCATCATTGCGGCCGTCATGTTCCTTTTGGCCGTGAGAACTTACGAAGAAGACGTGAAACACGTTCGCGAACTGATCGCGGCGCAATCAATGGTGCAGAGCGGATTGTCGCCTATAGGCGAGAGAAATTTCGCCGAAGCCGTCGCCGGACATTGAGCGACGAAATGAATGGACACGAAGCCGGCGGAAGCCAAGAATAAACAGAAAATGAATCAGGGCAGAAAAATGAAAAATCGGGGAATTCAACATGATTGGGTAGCAGCAAATTTGCGTGCTGCTCTGCTGGGCGGCGCCGCATGCGCGGTCATCCTGCTGACGGTCCCGCAAACGCGCGCGGAAGAATTCAAGATCGGCGACTGGGACTTCACCACTTCGGGCGCCGCGACCGCGGGCTCCGAAATCAGGACGACCCCGCGCGATCCGGCGCTGATTTTCGCGCCGAACGGCAAGAAGATGGGTGTTCCCGCGACGGCGACCAGCGGCTCGAACCAGGACGACGGCAACCTGAACTATGGGCAGGGCCAGGCCGTTTCGAGCGTCGCCAAGGCCTACGCCACGGTCGACGCGCATAACGGGAATTTTGGCGTCTTCGTGACCGCCAAGGTTTGGGGCGACTTCACCCAAGCCTATCAGGACGTCGGGTGGGGCAACTATCCCAATGGATACGCCGCGGGGACGCCGCTCGGCCAGACGGGTTACGATTCGCGCGAGAGACCTTTCGGCGCCGCGCTTCAGCAGGCCTACGCTTATGACAAGCAGAAATTCGACAACGGCGTGAGCTTCGAAGGCCGTATCGGCGAGATCAATATCCCGTGGGGCTTGTCGACCGCCATCCCCGGCGGCTTGTTCTACGCCGTCAACGCCGTCGATTATTCCGCGGTGGTCCGGCCCGGCGCACAAGGCGCCGAAGTGACGATCCCGACGCCCGGCGTGTTCACTCGGCTGGGCTTCCTGCAGGACAAGGCCACGCTCGAGAGCTTCTTCCTGTTCCAGGGGCCGAAAAGCGTTTTGGCAGGCTGCGGCACGTTCTTCTCCTATGCCGACTGGGCCGCGCCCGGTTGCAACAATGTCTATTTCGCCCCGACGCTGGCCGATCCGACGTCCTATGCCGACAATTTCGCGCTCGACCGCAAAGCGGCGTCGAATCCCAGTGACGCGAATTTTGGCGCCGGTGGCACGTATCAGGCCGACCCGCTGCTGACCAAGTTCGGGCTCTATTACGCTCACGTGGATCAGCCCACCCCCGTCGGCAGCACGATCAAGACCTTGCGCACTGGGCCGACGGCTTTTATTCCGGGCGATCCCGGCGGTCTCAACTCCGCTTACAATGTAGCTTACCTCGGCGCCGTCGACTCTGCCACGCTCAACTTCACCACGAAAATCCAGAACACGACGCTTTACGGCGAATATGCCTACAGCCCGAACAAGCCCGTCAACTACAACGCCGCTGACCTCGTTTATGCGGTCGCAGGGCCGCAATATCCGACTCCTTTGCGCGCCATTTACAATACATTGCCTCTCGGCGGCGTTCTCGAGGGCTATGATCGTCTTGAAGTCGGCAATCTTGTTCTGGGCGTTCGTCAGGTCGTGCCATCGGTGCTGAACGCATCGACGCTGACCCTCGGCGCAGAATTCGGCCTGAAGCAGGTTTACGATCTGCCGCCGGGCTTGCGCTTCGGCCGCTCGGAAGTGTTCGGGCAAGGTCCCGTCGCGGGCTTCAAGTGCACCGGCAACGCGATCCAGTGCACCGAGGCGGGTTATGTCACGTCGAACGCCACGGGCTATCGCCTGACGGCCGAGCTCCGTTATGACAATGTCATGACGTCGGGCCTGAGCTTGATCCCGGGGATCGGACTGATCCAGGACCTCAGCGGCTGGTCCTATGACGGCGTCTTCAATCAGGGCCGCGTCGTGTTGCCGCTCAGGCTCAGGGCGGAATATGGCCCGAAATATTTTGCCGAAATCGTGTGGGCGCCGGCGCTGCAGGTCGCAACTTACGACAATACGTCCGACCGTCAATTCGTAAACTTCTCTGCCGGAATACGTTTCTGAGCCTGCCAGCGGCGCCTCACCCATGGATGTCCTGCGCGCGGGGCGCTGAATTCTGTTTAACGATGGAGCAATGAAATGAAATTGAATCGAATTCTTCCCGTCGCGGGCGTTCTGACCTTGCTGGCAGGCGCGGCCCTGGCTCAGTCTCCCGTCCAACTTCCGGCCGGCGCCGGAGCAGGCGTCTATCGGCC
>NZ_JBKQOU010000027.1:0-49229 GCF_052145335.1 Rhodoblastus sp. | reverse complement strand
CATACGGGCGCGAGCCCGGATCACAAGGACTGCGCACTCGTGATTGAAAATTTACCGCCACGTCATGGAGTCCGAGCCGCATGACCTCAGCCCCCAAACTCGGCCCCTCGGAACCCATCAAGCCATCCCCAACCAGATCAGCCGCAGATGGCCGAGGGCAAACCCTCCTCGCGCCACAGCCCGCCCGTCACCCGGCGACCAGAGGAACCCGGATCGAGAACTGCGGAAAATCGAGTATTTCGACCCAACTGAAGCCCTCCTCCGCTACCACTTTCGTTCCGACGGGAATTTTCGAGCCACAATCAACGGGTTATGTTGGGGTAGCGAGTCAAGCTCCTGACTCGTGACCAAGCGCCGTCTCTCGTCCGGGGAGATCGGCATTGGCTCGAATCAGTTTTCTTCACCGCCTCGAAGGCGCAGGCGTGTTCATTGGCTTGAGTGCGAAGTTCACGGCTGGAGTTGCACAAATCCGTCCTGCATCAGTTGCACCAGACGCAGGACGGCGCCCCCGTTGACTTTTACGCCCGGAAGCAGATTGGAGTTGGTCCAGCCTTTTGCCTCGGCGGTATGGACGCATTCCTCGAACTGTACGCCCTGTTTTTGCAGCGCGACGATCTGTTGCTTGTAAGGGTTGCCCGTTCCGGACGTTCGCGCCCGATCGTAGGCCTCGTCATTCAACATCATATAGCCGGCGGCGCCATGGAAAACAGCGATGATTTCAAGCGGCGTATTCTCTTCCTTGTACGCCTGGATCATTGATTGCATCTGCCTCAGGCCGATCGACTGGTCGCCAGCGAAAGCCACATGATCCATGTTGAAAACGACCTTCGACGCCTTGGGGGCCACAGGCACGTCAATTCGGATCGCGGGCTTTGGCGCAGGTTGTTGAGCCAGCGAAGGCGATGCCGCCATGAAAGGAAGGCAAAACAATAACATTGGTGCGAACTTCATTGGCGACATTGAATTTCCTCGCATCTGAGCGGCAATCGACGGCGAAAAGCGGTCCTTTATAAATTGACCAACGGCATCTGTCAGCGTGGCCCGCTTCCACAACATGGTTGGTCCCGCTTTCCGCGACGATTGCAATCGATTAGCGAGGGACCAATTCGCGGCGGCATGGCTAAATGCCCGATCCGCTGTCCTCGCTCAGGAACGGCGGCTCAGGCAAATCGGCATCCGAAAGATCAGCGCGGCGCGTCGAAAAATTCGTCGGCAGCGGCATCCAGAACACCAACTCCGTATCGGTATAGACGAACTGGCATTCCGCATCCGAATCCACCGCGATCCAGCAGTCGTCGCTCGAATGCTGCGGACGTCCCCATTTGACGACGTCGACTTCGCCCGCCCCTTGCTCCGAGGGGCGAATAACCACTAAAATCCGCGCGCCATCCCTTGGTGCTGTGGCGATGGGCCGCCACACGCCGAAATCTGTTCCGCTCATCAGCCGGTTCCCTTCGAGGCTTTCAAAGTTGCAAGAAGCTTATGAAATTGGACGTGACGTGCAAGGGCCTCGTGCTGGGTCTTGAGCCACCGCCATGGCGATGTTTGGCGGAAATGTCGTCCTTTGAATCGAGTAAAAAGGTCTGAGGCGTGCGCCCCATCAAGATAACTCATTTTTCCGATGTGCTTTGCGTCTGGGCGTTCTTCGCCGAGCCGCGTCTGGCGGAGGTCCGGCGCACATTCGGCGATCAGGTCGAGTTCCAATTTCGTTTTTGCCCCGTCTTTGGCGATGTTCCGGGCAAGATCGCCACCGCCTGGCAGAGCAAAGGCGGCTTCGATGGCTTTGCGGATCATGCGCAGCACGCGAGCCAAGCATTTCCGGAATTGACCCTGCATCCGGACCTATGGCGCAAAGTACGGCCTGCCTCTTCGCTGTCGCCGCACCTTTTTCTGAAAGCCGTGGAGAGCGGGGAATTGGACGGCCAATACCAGCCGGGAACATTCGCCCAAACGCTCCGGGTGATTCGAGAGGCGTTTTTCGTTGAAGGACTCGACGTTTCACGACGTGAGATTCATCACGAGATTGGTGTGGAACTTGGGTTGGACATGGCGGTCGCACAGAATTATCTAGACGACGGTCGCGCCCATGCCGCCCTTTCCGCGGACTACAAGGAAGCGGAGAAGGTCGGCGTGCAGGGCAGCCCGACGATGATCCTGAACGAGGGACGCCAGAAGCTTTTTGGCAATGTCGGCTACCGAATTATCGAAGCCAATATTCAAGAGCTTCTACGCGAACCGAATCCGGATCAGGCAAGCTGGTGCTGACGCCGATCGCTGTCGATGGTCATGGGTGAAGCTTTTCTTCACAAAAACAATCAGACAGAACACTCATGAGCTTTTCGACGCGGACATCCGCGAGGCGGTAAAAGCGCGTCGCGCCGCTGCTGCGCGAAGCTACGATCCCGTCTTTTTTCAACAGGGTGAGATGGCGCGACACAGTCGGTTGCGGGGCGCCCATTGCCTCGGCGATGGCCGTCACGGAACGTTCGCCAGCGGCGAGCAAGCACAGCACACGCAATCGTCCCGGGGCTGCGAGAGCCTTTAGAAATTCGCTGGCCTCTTCGGCCGCGTCGTTTAATCGCTTGACGTCCATCCATTCGCCGGGGTTCGTAGTTGGAATAACGGGTGAATCGCATGACGCCCGTCATTTCGCCGCGACGTTCGGCTGTCTAAAGTTATATGTTACAGATTGGCTTTTTACCGGCCGAGCAACATTGAGGCGTCATGAGTTCTGATCTTGATACGGACACCGCCTCGGCGCACGCAATCTTTCAGTCCTATGACGGAATGGAGGGCCTGGCGGCGATCGAATCGTCAGCTCAGTCCCATCCGGCGGAATGGCGCGCGTTTTTCCACCGTATTTATCCGGGTCTGCTGGTGGCTGGCACGATCGCTCTGGCCGCCACCTGGTTGTCTCAGCAGTATCACTCTCCGGTGATGTTGTTCGCCCTTCTTTTCGGGATGACCTTTCACTTCCTTTACGAGGAGGGCCGCTGCGTCGCCGGGATCGAGTTCTCGTCGAAGGCCGTGCTTCGGGTCGGCGTCGCCTTGCTCGGCGCGCGCATTACCGCCCATCAGATATTGCAACTGGGAGCGATGCCGATCGCGACTGTCGTGGTCGCCATCATCAGCACCATCGCCCTCGGCGCTTTCGCAGCCCGAATGCTCGGTCTCAGTCGATCCTTTGGCGTGCTGTCTGGCGGCGCCGTAGGAATTTGCGGCGCCTCCGCGGCGCTCGCGATCGCTTCGGTATTGCCACGCACGTCTGAAAGCGAACGGGACACGATTCTGACCGTGGTGACGGTGACGCTGCTGTCCACCATCGCCATGATCATTTATCCCTTGTTCGTGACGGTGCTTGGCTTCGATCACATTCATGCCGGCATTTTTCTTGGCGGGACCATTCATGATGTGGCCCAGGTGGTCGGTGCGGGATATTCGATCTCGCCCGAGACCGGCGACGTGGCCACTTACGTCAAGCTGCTGCGGGTCAGCATGTTGTTGCCGGTGGTTTTCTCCATCGCCTTCTTCGTCAGTCGCCGGGCGAAGGGCGGTCAGAGCCACGCGAAGGTGAACCTTCCGCTTTTCCTGGTCGGCTTCGCCGTCCTCGTGGCGCTGAACAGCGCCGGCCTGTTGTCCAAAATGACAACCGATGTCGCCAATGACGCGTCTCGCTGGAGCCTCGTCACGGCAATCGCGGCGCTCGGCATGAAAACGTCTTTCAAAGACCTTGCAGCGGTCGGGTGGAAGCCGATTGCCCTCATGGTGCTGGAGACGGTCTGGATCGCGGCCATTACGGCTATCGCCGTGATCTTCGTTTGAAATTTGCGACGCGCATGCCTGTTTAAAAACTGGGCCAGGGGAAACGGACGCGCAAATGCAAGGGCCCGACCAAAAGTCTGCGAAAGGAGCTGTCGACGCCGCGCAAGGCCATGTCCCCGCCACTCTGACCAAACCGGGAGCCGCGCGCTTCTGGCTGGCCGTCGTTCTTACGGGGATCGGCGCGGGCGCCAGCGCTGCGGCGCTGACCTTGCTGCTGACGCAGGTGCAGCATCTGGCCTGGCCGTCAGCGGACGGCCTTCTTCCTGCGGCGACTGCAGCTAGCCCATCGCGGCATGTTTTCGTTCTCCTCGGCGCGGGCCTGCTGACTGGACTGGCGCAAATCGTGCTCGTGAATCTATCGGGCGCCAATTCCATCGAGATCACGACCGCGCTCTGGTTCGCCGCCGGCCGGCTTCCGCCGTTGCGAACGCTGGGCAGCGCGTTTCTGTCTGTGATCATCGTCGCGATGGGCGCCTCTCTCGGACGGGAGGGAGCGCCGAAACAGACGGGCGCTGTGATCGCCAATGCTTTGTCGGATTGCGCTGGCTTTTCCGACGAGCAGCGCAAATTGCTCGTGGCTTGCGGGGCAGGAGCTGGAATGTCGGCAGTGTATGGCGTGCCTCTCGGCGGAGCATTATTCGCGCTTGAGGTGCTCCGGGGCGCTCTGGCGCTACGTTTTGTGCTTCCGGCGCTCACGGCGTCCTTGATCGCGACAATGGTGGCGTGGCTGGTTATTCCAAACGCGCCGCTCTATCGCGTCGCGGAGGAGGCCAATTCTGCTTCGGCCATTCTATGGGCCCTGGTGGCCGGACCGGTGATCGGCATTGCTTCGGTCGGCTACGTGCGCCTGATCGCGCTGGCGGATCGGAACAGGCCCAAGGGCCGGCTCCGGTTGATCGCGCCGCTAATGGCGTTCGGACTCCTTGGATTGGTCTCGATCGCCTTTCCGCAATTGTTGGGCAATGGCAAAGACCTGGCCCAATTGGCGTTCGATGGCGCAGTTGCGCCGAAACTCCTGCTGGCGTTGCTCGTGCTGAAGCCGCTGGCGACTTTCATGTGTCTGGGCAGCGGTGCGCCTGGCGGCCTTTTTACGCCCTCGTTGACGTTCGGCGCCTTGCTTGGCGGCGTGTTAGGCTATGGCTGGACATCGATCTGGCCGGGCGCGCCGCTGGGCCTCTTTGCCATCGCCGGCGCTGGGGCATTGCTTGCGGCGACGACCCAGGGGCCGATCTCGGCGGTCGTTCTCATGATTGAAATGACAGGGCGTGATCGCGCGTTCATCGTCCCCATGCTGGTCGCCGTAGCCGTCGCCACTTTGGTCGCCCGCACCATCGACCCGCGCTCGATCTACGACGCGCGCCTGACCGACGAGGAGTTTATGGAGCGGCGAAGGCTTCGCGAGCCGGCGCCCTTGTGAGACCCGAGGCAAATTGAGATGCGCGGCTGCTTTGCCGGCGCGCCTGCCCCTATTCAACCCGAACCGCCCATGGCCAAAAGCTTCCGCGGATGCTGATTTAAGCTTTGCCGGCGCAAGGAACCTATCCTTGCCTCTTGCATTCTCTCTTGTCCGGACGAGCCGGGATCGGGGTGCTCGAGGATCGCATGAGGGATCGGGAAAGAGACGCTGATCGAATTTCCGAACCAGCGGGAACTGGGCCAGGTTCGTCGAGCGAACCGTCGAAGCTACGCATCGCGCTGGGCATCGAGCGGCTGGGCCTCATCGCCCTGATCAAGCCAGCGCTCTCGATCGCCGTGATAGCGCTCCTGACCATCGCCGCGATACTCGGCTTGCTGCGCATCAGGATCGACGATTCGCTGAGCCAGCTGTTTCGCTCGGAAACTCCTGAATTTCACCAATTCGAGCAGGTTTCGCACGATTTTCCCTCCAGTGAATATGATGTGCTCGTCGTCGTCGAAGGCAAAGCGCTGCTGGAGCGCGCGTCGGTCGAGAAATTGCGAAATCTGGTCACGGACCTGCAATTGATCGATGGCGCGCGCGGCGTGATCTCGATGTTCTCGGCGCGTCAGCCATCCGAGGGCGCCGGCCTGCCGACGCCGCTGTTTCCGGATCCGCTGCCCGAAGGGGCCAGTTACCAGAAACTTATAGACAAGGTGAGAAGCAACGAACTCATCAGAGGCAAGCTTGTCTCGGACGATGGCCGGCTTGCGCTCGTCGTGCTGTCGCTCGAACCGAAAGTCGTCGAAAGCGGCGATCTCGACACAGCGATCGCCGAGATCCGCCGCACAATGACCGACGATCTGGAAGGAGCGCCTTTGACGGCGCAACTGTCCGGCGTGCCGGTCATGCAGCTGGAGATTCGCAAGGCTCTGGAACGCGACCGGCTATTATATAACGGCATCGGATTTCTGGCCGGCTGCGTCATAGCCATCCTGTTTTTCCGGCGCGTGTCCTTCATGATCGTCGCCGCCGCGCCGCCGCTGCTGGCCATTTTATTCTCGCTCGGCGTGCTGGGCTGGCTCGGCTTCCGGCTCAACATGTTCCTGAATGTCATGACGCCGCTGATCATGGTGATCAGTTTTTCCGACAGCATGCAGCTGACCTTTGCGGCGCGCGACCGGATGATGGCGGGCGAAGACCGCGCCAGCGCCTTTCGCAACGCCTTGCTCGTCGTAGGACCGGCCTGCGTGCTGACACACGCCACCGCCGGGCTGTCGCTGCTAGGCCTTTTGTTTTCGGATTCGGACCTGATCCGCGCCTTCGGCGAAGCGGGCTTCATTTCGACGGTTGTCGCCCTGGTCACGGTGCTTTCTCTGGTTCCTCTGCTTGGGACGTTGCTGGCGCCGAAACAGGCTTCCTTCGTCGCCACCATCCGCGGCGCCGACACCGGCGTTCGCGCGCTGCGGGCCTTCTGCGATTTCGTAGCCCTTCGCATGGTGCGTCGGCCCGCCCTCAACAGCGCCATCGGCCTGTTGGTGGTCACGGCTCTCGCCTTTGTCTATTCAGGTTTGCAGCCGCGCTATCGCCTGGCCGACCAGGTGCCCGATCAGCAACAGGCGATGCGCGCCAGCGGCCAGCTCGACGCCAAATTGACGGGCGCCAACCCCATCGACGTGCTGATCAAATTCCCGCCGGGCGCCAGTCTTTATTCGCCCGAGACCCTGGCCGTGATCGGCGAGGTGCATCGAGCCATGGAGACACAGCCGGGCCTTGGCAATGTCTGGTCGATCGAGACCCTGCGCCGCTGGCTCGCGGAAAAGCTCGGCAAGCCCGATGTCGCCACGCTCCGCCAATATCTCGAACTATTGCCGAGATTCCTGGTCCGTCGCTTCGTCTCGCGGGACCAGGATTCGGTGATCGTTTCGGGGCGCGCGCCGGACAAGGATTCGGCGAAGCTGCTGCCGATCGTCCAGCAATTGAACAAGCGGCTCGACGCCATACGCGCCGCCCATCCGGGTTATGAAATCGCCCCGACCGGTCTGTCGGTGATCGCGGCGCGCAACAGCGCCAGCATGATCAACAAGCTCAATCGCGGGCTGACGGTGGAGTTCGCCTTTCTGGCGATTTTCATCGGCCTCGCTTTCCGTTCCGTTCCGGTGATGCTGGCCATATTGCCGGCGGGTCTTTTCCCGATCCTTGCTGCGGGCTCCTTGTTGCGCGCCATGGGCGACGGTCTCCAGTTCGCCAGCATCGTCGCCTTGACCGTATCGTTCGGCCTCGGACTCAGCGCGACGATCCATTTCCTCAATCGCATGTGGGCCGAAGATCGCCCGGACGCCGACCCCGCCATCGCCGTGGAGCGTTCGACGGTGCTGATCGGCCCGGCGCTGATCCTGACGACGTTCGTGCTCGCCTGCGGCCTCGAAGCGCTGGCTTTCTCGAACCTGCCGATGCTGAAGCTGTTCGGTTGGCTCAGCGCCTTCGCAATGCTCGCCGCGCTTGTCGCCGACCTGTTGATCCTGCGCCCGACGATCACTTTCCTGATGCGTCTGGCGCGTCGCACGCCGCCGGCTGGACGCCGGCAAAGCCAGTCAGAGGTCTCAACGCGAAACATTCTCAAGGGAGATAATCGTGCCGAAATTTCGCATGTCTCGCGATGAACACATGCTGAAGAGGTTCGTCGCGGCCTTTGGTCTAGCCGCCAGTGGCGCCGTGTTATGGAGCCACGCCGCGGCCGCCGCCGGAGCTTTCGATCCTTTCGCCGGCGCATCGCGCGGCGTTGGCGAAGTGGTTTCGCGCGACGGCGTCCGCGAGCGCATCTCCTGCCGCGTCAACGGCGCCGTTTCGCAAGGCGGCGCCGCTATGACGCAATCGATGGTTTGCGCCAGCGACAATTATCGCTTCGACATCCGCGCCAACGCCGTCGCCGAGGGCGGCCGTGTGCGCGGCGAATGGCAGGAAACTACGCGCGGGGTGCAGGGGGCCTTGGCTGGCAGGGTCGAAGGCGGCCATTTGAGCGGCGCCGTTTCGGGGCAGGGCTTCACCGCAGCCTTTTCGCTGCGGACGTCCGGCCGAAAGGAATTCTACACGTTACGGCCAAGCACTGGCGACGTAGCCAGCGTAAGCGTCGTGCTGACCCATTAGTCGCGCCGTTGCTGTCATTTAGGCGCCACTAACAAGCGCCGTCGCGGAACTGAACATAGCGAGCTTTAGTTTCCAGCGACGGGGAGATTAAAATGCAAGAATTTGGGCTCCGCCTCGACGAAACTTTTTTATCTTGTGACGCGGGCGGCGACAATGCGCCCCAAGCCGCAAGCCCGCTGCTGGACACGGTCCGGCTGCCACATGACCTCAAGACCCGCGGCGTCGGCGAGTTGCGACGCATCGCCGACGAAGTAAGGCGGGAAACGATTCAAGCGGTTTCGGTGGCTGGAGGCCATCTCGGATCGGGGCTGGGCGTCGTCGAACTGACCGTGGCTCTGCATGCGGTTTTCGACACGCCGCACGACCGCGTTGTCTGGGATGTCGGTCACCAGGCCTATCCCCACAAGATCGTCACCGGGCGGCGCGACCGCATTCACACATTGCGTTCCGGCGGCGGCCTGTCCGGCTTCACCAAGCGAAGCGAAAGCGAATATGATCCTTTCGGCGCCGCCCACGCGTCGACGTCCATCTCCGCGGCGTTCGGCATGGCGAAGGCGCGCGACCTGAGCGGCAAGGCGCATCATGTCATAGCTGTGATCGGCGACGGTTCGCTATCGGCGGGCATGGCCTATGAGGCGCTCAACAACGCCGGCGCCGACGCCAGCCGGCTCATCGTCATCGTCAACCACAATGGCATGTCGATTTCGCCGGCTGTCGGCGCGATGACCGACCATCTTTCGGCTTTGTCGGCGGCGAACGGCGTCCGCTCTCTCGCCGAGGTCGAGCGGCAGCTGCAAGACGCCGACATGGCCGCCGGCAGCGATAGAAAGACGAGGGCCGAAACCCTGTTCGAGCATCTGGGCTTTCGCTATGTCGGGCCGATCGACGGCCACGACCTCGACATGCTGGTCCCCGTGCTGCGCCAATTGCGCGACGCGGAGAACGGGCCGATACTGCTGCATGTCCTGACCGAAAAGGGCAAGGGTTACGGCCCGGCCGAGACCGCCGCGGACAAGGGTCATGGCGTCGTCAAATTCGATATCGCCACAGGCGCCCAGTTCAAGCCCCCGGCGCGGGCGCCGAGCTATACCAAGGTCTTTGCCGAAAGCCTGATCAAGGAGGCGGCGAAGGACAGCAAAATCGTCGCAATCACCGCCGCCATGCCGGCTGGAACCGGCCTCGATCTTTTCGCAAAGGCCCATCCCTCGCGGATGTTCGATGTCGGCATAGCTGAACAGCATGCCGTTACTTTCGCCGCCGGTCTCGCCGCCGAAGGGTTCAAGCCTTTCTGCGCCATCTATTCGACCTTCTTGCAGCGCGCCTACGATCAGGTGGTTCATGACGTGGCGCTGCAATCGCTGCCGGTGCGCTTCATGATCGACCGCGCTGGTCTCGTCGGCGCCGATGGACCGACCCATGCGGGTTCCTTCGACGTCGCCTATCTGGGCTGCCTGCCCGGAATGGCGATCATGGCGGCGGCCGACGAGGCCGAACTCGTTCACATGGTGGCCACGGCGGCTTCCATAAACGACCGCCCTTGCGCGCTGCGCTACCCGCGCGGCGAAGGCGTGGGCGTGGCCTTGCCCGAGACCGGCGTTGCGCTGGAGATCGGCAAGGGACGCATCGTCCGGCAGGGCGAGACCGTCGCTCTGCTGTCCTTCGGCGCCCGCCTCGACGAGTGCCTGAAGGCGGCGGCGGAGCTGGAAAAGCAGGGGATCTCCACGACGGTCGCCGATGCGCGTTTCGCCAAGCCGCTCGACGTCGAATTGGCTCTGCAGCTGGCCGATCAGCACGAGGTCCTGATCACCATAGAGGAAGGCTCGATCGGCGGCTTCGGGTCGCATGTCCTGCAGACGCTCGCCCACCAGGGCCGGCTCGAAAACGGCTTGAAAGTCCGGCCGATGGTCCTGCCGGATATTTTTCAGCCGCAAGACGACAGCTCCGCCATGTATGCGGCCGCCGGCCTCGACGCAGCGGGCATTGTGAACCAGGCGCTGGTCGCGCTCAACCGCGACCGGCGCCTGCCCGGCCGGCCGAAGCGTTCAACGCGCGCAGTCGCCAGAAAGCCGCTTTCAGGGGAGCCGGCGCCGGTGCGAGTCTCCAGCCGGGCGCTGCGGGTCGTGCTGGCGCAGCCGCGCGGCTTCTGCGCCGGCGTGGTCCGCGCCATCGAGATCGTCGATCGCGCCTTGGAGAAACATCAGGCGCCGGTCTACGTCCGGCATGAGATCGTCCACAACAAGCATGTCGTCGACAGCCTGAAAGCCAAGGGCGCGCAGTTCGTCGAGGAAATTTCCGACATTCCGGATGGTTCGGTGGCGATTTTGAGCGCGCATGGCGTCGCCAGGCGAGTCGAGGAGGAGGCGGCGGCGCGGCCGTTGATCGTGCATAACGCCACCTGTCCGCTCGTCGCCAAGGTCCACAACCAGGGTCGGCGCTATGTGGCGCAGGGGCGCAGCCTGGTGCTGATTGGCCATGCGGGGCATCCGGAAGTCGAGGGCACGCTCGGACAGATCGCAGCGCCGGTCTGTCTGGTCCAGACCGAACAGGACGTCGAAAAGCTCGACATCCCGCCCGATGCGCCTGTCAGCTATATCACCCAGACGACGTTGAGCGTCGACGACACGGCGGCGATCATCGCCGCCCTGCGCCGCCGATTCCCAGACCTGACCGGTCCGGACACGCGCGACATTTGTTACGCCACGCAAAACCGGCAACTGGCGGTGCGCGCGCTTTGCGCCCAGGTCGATGTCATCCTCGTCGTCGGCGCGGCGAACAGCTCCAATTCCAACCGGCTTCGCGAGATCGGCGCCGAAATGGGCCTGCCGAGCTATCTGATCGCCGACGCCAGCGAATTGCGCGAGGAATGGCTCGAAGGCGCGCGATCCATCGGCGTGACGGCGGGGGCCTCCGCGCCGGAGGAACTTGTGCGGGGGGTCGTCGCATGGCTCAGCCGGCGAGGACCGGTCGAAGTCTCGACGATCGACGGCCGCGAAGAAACGGTCGAATTCCGATTGCCGGCGGAACTTCTCGATCGCGATTGACGAGAGCCTTGGCGAGCAAAGTCCAGGCAGGAGGCCGGAGTGAAAGCTTCAGGCCAGGTTTTCGGCGCGAAATTTCTGAAAGGAAGCGTGATGGGCAGGCCAGGGTTATCGCCATCTTTCCGCGACGTGAAAATAGGCCTCTATCTGCTCAAGCAAAGGCTGCTCGGCCGCGAGCGCTACCCGCTGGTGCTGATGCTGGAGCCGCTGTTTCGCTGCAATCTCGCCTGCGCCGGCTGCGGCAAGATCGATTATCCGGATCACATTTTGAACCGGCGATTGTCGGTCCAGCAATGTCTCGACGCGGTGGACGAATGCGGCGCGCCGATGGTGGCCATCCTGGGCGGCGAGCCGTTGATCCACAAGAATATCGGGGAAATCGTCGAAGGAATTCTCGCGCGCAAGAAGATCGTCAATCTTTGCACCAACGCCCTGCTGCTCGATAAGAAACTGCATTTGTTCAAGCCTTCGCCTTACCTTTATTTCTCGGTCCATCTCGATGGGCTGAAGGATCATCACGACCGCGCGGTTTCCCGGGACGGCGTCTTCGAGATTGCGACGGCGGCGATCGGAAGGGCCCGGGCGCAGGGCTTCAACGTCAATGTCAACGCGACGATCTACGATGGATTCAAGGCGCAAGAGGTCGCGGATTTTCTCGATTTCGCCAAAACGCTCGGCGTCGGCGCCTCCATTTCGCCCGGCTACGCCTATGAACATGCGCCCGACCAGGAGCATTTCCTGAGCCGGCGCAAAACCAGGGAGCTTTTTCGCAATATCTTCGCCCTGGGCAAAGGCCGAAACTGGAACCTCATCCATACGCCGATGTATCTCGATTTCCTCGCCGGCAATCAGTCCTTCCAGTGCACGCCCTGGGGAATGCCGACGCGTAACGTCTTCGGCTGGCAAAAGCCCTGTTATCTGCTCGGCGAAGGCTACGCCGACAGTTTCAAGGAGCTGATGGAGACGACCGAATGGGAGAAATATGGAACCGGGCGCCACGAAAAATGCGCCAATTGCATGGCCCACTGCGGTTATGAAGCCACAGCGGCCCACGCCAGCGTGCGGCGGCCCATGGCGGCGTTGCGGTTGTGGTTGGGAGGCCTGCGCACCGAAGGCCCGATGGCGCCCGAATTTGTGCTGCGCTCGAGCGAAACGCACCGCAGTTCCTTCGGGCGCCTCGGCGGGGCCGCGCCGGAAAACAACGAGGCCTGAAGAACAGCCTGGACAGGTGAAAAGGAGCGAACATGAAAAAAAGCAAGGGACTATTGTTGGCCTTGGCCATCGGAGCCGTGATTGGCCCGGCTGGTTTGGGACAGGCCGCCTCGGGCTCGCCCGAGCAGCAGGCGGCCTGCCGACCCGATGTCCGCCGCTATTGCCATAAAATCCCCCAGAATGCAGGAGACAACGCCTTCCTGGCCTGTTTGCAGGAGAATCGCGCCAAACTATCCGCGCCGTGTCGCAAAGTGCTGGAGTCCAACGGCATGTGACGCGGCAAGGCGATCTGGCGTGACTTCTTGCAAAAGCCCTGGAGGAAAATCGATGCGTGATCTTTCGGGTATTGCAAGCGTCCCGCCGCGCCCCGCCGGCGCATTTCAACCCCGTCTCCGTCTGGTCCTCGGCCTAGCCGCAATGCTGGCGGCGGTTTCGACCGGAGGCTTCGCCCAGACCTGGACCACAGCCGCCGGGTTCTGGCAATCTTCCGACGACGATGGCAAGCCGACCGGCTGGTTCTATTTTGTCGACAAGAATGGCGTTTTCGAAGGGCGTCTGGTCAAGACCTTCAGGATTCCCGGCAAGCCGACGTTCGATACCTGCGGCAATTGCCCCGGGGCCCAGAAGGACGCGCCGATGCTTGGCCTGACCATCGTCAAGGGCATGAAGCGCGAGGGCGCCGAATATCGCGACGGAACCATTCTCGACCCGCGCGACGGCACGGTCTATCACGCGCAAATGGAGCTGAGTCCGGACGGGAAGAGCCTGTTTGTGCGCGGCTATGTCGGAATGCCAATCCTTGGCCAGACCAAGACCTGGACGCGGCTGCCCGATAACGTGATCGCCGCCGCCGACATTCCGCCGGATTCCGTGGCGGCCAAAGCGGCGCCCAAGCCCAAGCCCAGCCCGAATCCAAAACCCGCCACGGCTCCGGCTTCGGCGCACCCTTGACCGAGGGCCAATCGGCCTGAAGCGATTCAGCTTGCGGTCAAAATCTGCACCGTTCCCTTGCGCGACAGCACCTTCACCACGATGCCGTCGCCGGCGCGCTGGACCGCAACATCGACCGATCCGTCTGCGAGGGACAAATTGCGCAACACCACTTCGTCGAGGAACTCCGGCAGAACCGGATGATCGAAAGTGATCTGGCCGTTCTTGATGTCAAAACCCAGCCCCAGGCAAGACTCGAGCATCGACAAGGGCGCCGCCGCCGCCCACGCCTGCGGCGCGCAAGCGACCGGATAAAAGGTCGGTCCCTGGCTGCGCTGGCGTGGAAAGCCGCAGAACAGTTCCGGCAGCCGCCGCAGATCGATATAGGTCGATGCGGCGTTGACGCCCTCGAAAATCCGCGCGGCTTCACGGCGGAAGCCATAGCGTGCGAAGCCGGCGGCGATCACCGCGTTGTCATGGGGCCAGATCGAGCCGTTGTGATAGCTCATCGGGTTGTAGCGGCTTTCCGTCGAGGCCACGGTGCGTACGCCCCAGCCGGAAAAAGAGATTGGGTCCATCAAGGTTTCGACGACGATACGGGCGCGCTCCGGTAAGGCGATGCCGGTAAAAAGCGCGTGGCCGGCGTTCGAGGCGCGGACCCGGCAGGGTTTCTTGTCGCCGTCGAGCGCCAGCACATAGGAGCCAAGTGCCTCGTCGAAAAACGCCTCGTCGAAACGCTGGCGCAGGACTTTGGCCTTCTCTCGCCATGCCTCCGCCTGCAAGGGAAGCGTCAGCGCCCCCGCCATGTCGCAACCCGCGCGCCAGGCGCCATAGACATAGGCCTGCAACTCGACCAGCGCGATGGGCCCTTGCGCCAGGGAGCCGTCGGCGTGGAATATGGAATCGCTGCTGTCCTTCCAGCCTTGATTGACCAGGCCCTCGGACGTTCGCCGGCCGTATTCGACGAAACCGTCGCCGTCGCGGTCGCCGTCGTTTTCGATCCAGTTCAGGGCCGCCTCGATATGGGGCCAGATCGATCCAATGGTGGCGATGTCGCCAGTCCGCTCCAGATAGGCGCCCGCCAGCATCACGAAAAGCGGCGTGGAATCAACGCTGCCGTAGTAGCGATGGAACGGCACTTCGCCAAGTTGCGCCATTTCCCCATTGCGCGCCTCGTGCAAGATCTTGCCGGGTTCGGAATCCGCCGCCGGGTTGAACTCTTTCGCCTGGTGTGCGGCGAGATAGCGCAACACGCCGCGCGCGATGGCGGGGTCGAACCAGAGCGTCTCCATCGCGGTAATCAGCGCATCGCGGCCGAAGACCGTGCTGAACCAGGGAATCCCGGCATAGGGAAACGGCCCTTGCGGCGTTTGGCTGATGAGCATGGCGAGATCGGAGACGGAGCGGCGCAGGGTCTCGTTGAAGATCTCGTTCGACGCGGCGATCGAAGCCGCGCGCGCCGTCGAATCGCGTAGCGCCCTGCGCGCGTCGCGCAATGCGGTTAAAAAGCCATGGCGCACCGATGCGCCGCGGTCGTCCGAATTGCATCGAATTTCGACAAAGATCAGCTGCTTTTCGAGCGGCGCGAGCACCAGGTCGATCTCCGCCTGTTCGCCATCGATTTCCGTCGGCGCAGGTTCGAATCGCAGCGTCGTGCGGCGCGTGAAATGGTCGAGGCCGGTATAGCGCAAGGTCACGTGGTCGGCGGTGATTTCAGGGGGGTGATCTTCGCCCCGCGCCGCCCGCCGGCTGCCGCGCACTTCGAAAATATCGGCGAAATCGGCGGCGAAGTTCAGGCCCAGACGCACACGGCGAGGCGCGATATCGTAATTGCGCACGGCCAGGCGTTCGTAACAGGCGCCGTGCCACAGAAATCGCAAGCGGCGGATGTGGATGAGGTCGTGTTCGAGAACGAGCGCGCCCGCGCGATCGTAGAGATCGGGATTGGTCAGGTCGAAGATCAGGGCGGCATTGTCGTCGCGCGGCGTCGAACTGAGCAGCATTGGCCGCTCGCCATTGATCGTCAGCGTGAAGAAGGACAAATAGCGCGTGTCCAGGTGATAGAGGCCCTCGGGATTGCCGTGGCCGGCCAGCGCGTCGCCATTGTGGTCGAACAGGCCGAAAGTGTCGCCGTGTTTCAGTGTTCGCGGTCTCCGTTCCTGCAACGAGGCCGCCGCGGGGATGAAGAACTGGGCCAGTTTCGGCTCGTTGGGCGCGCCGGGACCGGAGACGCCAACGCCAACGCCGGCATGGCTTTTTGCTATCTGCATGGGACACCCGCAATGAAACCTCGCCGCGCTCCATGGGATGAAGGAGCGCTTGTCGAATTCCTCCCGAGCCTTTTTCCGATCCGCTGGAATCGGTTCGGCCCCTGCTTGTTGTTTGACGCGTCGGCTTAGGCGGCCTGTCGCGCCAATCGGTCAAGCTCGCGGTTGACCAGCTCGCGATAAACGCCGTTGCACCGCATCAGCGCATCCGGCGGCCCGTCTTCAACCAGCTTTCCAGCCTGCAACACGACGATGCGGTCGAAATTGCGCAGGGTCGAAAGGCGATGGGCGATGGCGATCACCGTTCGCCCCGCCATCAGTCGTTCCAGCGCCTCGCGAATGGCTTCCTCGGACTCGCTGTCGAGCGCCGAGGTCGCCTCGTCGAGGATGAGCAGAGGCGCGTCCTTCAAAAAGGCGCGGGCTATGGCGATGCGCTGGCGCTGGCCGCCCGACATTTTCACTCCGCGGTCCCCGACCATCGTCTCCAGTCCCTCGGGCAGGTTTTCGATGAAGGGCCGGCATCGCGCCGCCGTCGCGGCCGCCCAGACTTCTTCGTCGCTGGCTTCCGGCCGGCCGTAGCGGATGTTTTCCATCAGCGTGCGATTGAGCAGCGCCGTATCCTGCGGCACGACCGCAATGGCGTCGCGCAGGCTCTCCTCGGTCGCCAGCGCGATATCCTGTCCATCGATGAGAATGCGCCCGGACTGAGCGAGGTACAAGCGCTGGATCAGGGCGACCAGCGTCGACTTGCCGCCGCCCGAGGGGCCGACGAGGCCGACGCGCTGGCCGGGCCTTATGTCCAGGCTGAAGCCGGCGAACACCTGCCGCTCGCTGGAATAGCCGAAGCAGATGTCTTCGATGGTGACGCGGGCGCCTTTCGGGACCAGGGCCAGAGCTTCGGGATGGTCCGCCAATTCGTGCGGCGACAGAAGGGTAGCGAGAGCCTCCGAGAGGCGCGCCATGTGCTGGGTGACGTCGACCAGCGCGACCGCCAGGTCGCGGGTGGCGCTGAGCAGCGACAGGCCGAGCGTGCACACCAGCACCACGTCTCCAGCCGTCGCGCGTTTATCCTGCCATAGCCGGATGGCCCAGGCGAGCAGCGCGAGCGTCGCGCCGATCACGGCGAGAGCGTGCAGCAGGCGCAATTTTTCGAGATAGCGCAGGCTGCGCTGGCGGGCGGTCATTTCGGCGGCGACGGTGTTGTCGAAGCGCAGATGCTCGCGAAAAAGTCCGCCAAACGCCCGCACCAGCGGCATGTTGCCGATGACGTCGACCATTTCGCCATCCACCGCCGCCGCCTTGCTGGCGAATTCGCGATGAAGCGGCCGGCCGGCCGCCGCCAGGCGAAACATCGTCACCACCACGAAGGTGGCGACCAGGACCGCCACCGCCGCCATTTGAGCGTTGACCATGGCGAGAAAAAACACCGTGCAAAGCGTGGCCACGCAAGGCGGCAGCACGTTCCACATCATCATGTTCTCGATCTGGAACACGGCGTTCGAAGTTGCGGTGACCCGGCTGGTGAGCGTGCCCGGAAGGCTGTCGACGAAATAGGCCGGCGCATGGCCGGTGAGGTGGCGGAACAATTCGGATCGCAGGTCGCCTGTCACCTTGACGAAGGCATGGCTGGCGACCCAGCTGGCCACGCGCCAGAGCAAATTATCCGCCGCGACGAACGAGACGATGAGGACGAAGGCAGGCCATGGCCCGCTGGACGAGGGGGGGCTTTGCGACAAGGCGTCGACCAGACACTTGACGCCATATTGGGTGCTCACCGAGCAAATCACCGCGCCGACCACCGACAGCAGGATCAGGCTATGAGCGAACGGCCGACGCCTGACGTAGCGGGCGAAAAATGCGACCGGGCGGTCCCTGAAACGGCAAAGATCCTGGGTCAATGGCGCGCCCCTTCGGGCCTCTTCGCATGGAGCATGGCGTCGTCAATTTCCGTCGCCGCGCGGTCTCTGGCGAATATATCGCGCCGCACCGAAACCCGGAAAGACATCGGAGCGTTGACTTCGCGCGATACCAACGCCTCGCGGCGGCAAATGGTTCGCGGCGAATACAGCGCCATTTTCACTATATATCAAAAGTGTAACCGCTAAAAGCAGGTGTTTCGATGCGCATCGCGCAAATCGCCCCCCTGACCGAAGCCGTGCCGCCGCCGCTTTACGGAGGCACCGAAAGGGTCATTTCCTGGCTGACCGAAGAACTGGTCGAACTCGGGCATGACGTTTCCCTCTTCGCCAGCGGCGATTCGATCACCGCCGCCAGACTGGAGCCGATGTGGCCGCGATCGCTGAGACTCGACGGCACGGTGCGCGATCCCAATGCGCTGCATATGGCGATGATCGAACAGGTTTTCCGTCGCGCCAGCCAGTTCGACATCATGCATTTCCATCTCGACTATTATGCTTTTTCGTTGATGTCGCGCCAGGCTACGCCCTTCGTCACCACCCTGCACGGACGTCTCGACCTGCCGGAACATCACCCGGTTTTCGCCACCTTTCCGTCCGTTCCGCTGGTCTCCATTTCGAATGCGCAGCGCCGGCCCATTCCCACGGCGAACTGGGTCGCAACGGTTCATCACGGCTTGCCGGAAAACCTGTTGCGGCCGCAACCGGCAAGACCGTCCTATCTCGCCTTTCTCGGCAGGATCTCGCCGGAAAAGCGCGTGGACGCCGCCATCCGCATTGCGCAGCGTTGCGGCTTGCCGCTGAAAATCGCCGCCAAGGTCGACCGCGCCGACGCCGATTATTTCAACGAAGTAATCCGCCCGCTGCTGGAGGCGCCAGGCGTGGAATTCATCGGCGAAATCGGGGACGATCGCAAAAAGGTTTTCTTGAGCGGCGCGATCGCGCTGCTGGTTCCCATCGACTGGCCGGAGCCGTTCGGGCTGGTGATGATCGAAGCCATGGCCTGTGGCCTTCCCGTCGTGGCTTTCAATCGGGGGTCGGTCGCCGAAATCGTCGAAGACGGGGTCACCGGCTTCATTGTCGAGGACGAGACCAGCGCGGTCGGCGCGGTGCATGAAGTGGCGTCGCTCTCGCGCAGCGCCATCCGCACGAGATTCGAGCAACGGTTCACCGCCCGCCGCATGGCGCAGGATTATCTCGATCTTTATCGCAGGCTGATCGATGGCGCGAAGCCGCGGCCGCGGCTGGCTAGTTTCTAGTCACGGGCGCTTGCGGCGCTTCCTCAAGCGCTCTCGGCCGGGTTTCCGGCATGAGCAAGGCCAAGGCGACAAAGCCGCCGGCGGCGAAGACGGTCAGCATGTTGAATGCGGCGTGGCTGCCGAACTGGTCGCTGACATAGCCGGCCAAAGCCGTGCTCATTGCGGCGCCGACGCCCATGGCGCAACCCGCCATGCCTTGCGCAAGATTGAAGTGCCCGTGCGTCCGGGTCAGGTCGACCATCGTCAGCGGAACCAGGACGGCAAGCGTCGCCGCCGACAGGCCGTCGAGAGCCTGCACCATCACCAGGAGGTGAGGCGCGCTGGTCAACGAGAAAAGCAGGCCGCGCAAGGCCAGGGCGCCAAAGCCGAGCAGCAGCAGCGGTCGCCTTCCCCATACCTCCGCCCGCCGACCGACCCAGGGCGACAGCACGGTCATGACGAATTGCGGAACGACGATGGCGCCGGCGACCATGATCGTCGCGGCCTGGCTCGAACGCAGAGTCAACATGCTGGCCGCAAGCGGCAGCATGGCGGCGTTGGCGAGATGAAAAACCAGGATGCAGAAGGCGAACGTCACGAAGGGCGCATTGCGCATGATTTCGCCAAAGCCTTGCGCCAGCGACCTGGCGCTGGTTCGCGCCCCCCGCGCCGCGTCCGAAGCCGGGCCGATTTCCGCGGCGTCGATCCGCAACAGGGCGACAATGGCTGGAACCGTCAGGGCGCCTGCGAGAAAGAACACCGCGCGATTGGACAGATAGACGCCGCAGGCGCCCATGGCGGCGGCGGCGATTCCCGTGCCCGCCGAGGCGAAGGCGGCGTTGCGGCCAAGGCGCTCGCTGATCCGCTCTTCGCCTGACAGCCCAAGGCTGATCGCGACCAGCGCGAGGCCGAGCACGCAGCTTGCCGCGGCATGCACAATCCGCGAGAGCATCACCACGACGAAAATTGGCCAGAAGGCGAAGGCGAAGGCGCTGACGCCGATCATCGCCAAAGCCACCACGGCGAGGAGGCGCAAGGATTTCGAGGCGTCGACCAGCGCTCCAAGCGGCGCCTGGCCGATCAGGCTGACGAGGCCGCTGACGGTGAGGACCAGGCCGATATCGACTTGCGTCCACTTTTGTGTGGTGAGAAAGACCGCGACGAAGGGTCCGAATCCGGTCTGGATGTCGGCGACAAAGAAAACAAGCCAGTCCAGGCCGTGGCTGCTCCGGCGCGAAGGCTTTCGCGCGCAATCGTCATGGCGCTTCGTCGCGACGTCCTCTTCTCAAGGTTTTTCAGCAGAGACCGGGGGAGGCGGAGGAGACGGGAGCGCCGGCGCGGCGGGCGCAGGCGATGCGCTCGCCCCGCCGATCACGACCACGGGTTCGCCCTCCTTGTAGACCGGCGCATTGCGCAATTGATCGCGCTGGAGATCGGCGGAAAGCTTGTTCATCGGACCGTTTTCCGGGAAATGCAGCAAGCGCCAGTCGACGGCGATCTTTCGGGTGCCGACGCCGAGAAAGCCTCCGAAATCGACGATGGCGGCGCGCAAAATCCCCGCGCGGTCGACAATCACGTCAACGATCCGCCCCAGATCCTCGCCTTTCAGGCTTTGCACGGATTTGCCGAGCAGCGACTGGGCGGCGCTTCCGTCGATGACGACCGCCGGCGTTTCGGTCGTGCGTTGCGGTTCGGGCTTTGCCGCCTCGGTGGGAGGCGCGGGCTGTTCCGGCGTCGGTTTTGAAAGGTCTGTCGGCGGCGTCTGCGCCACAGCGACGTCCGGCATGGATACGCCTGCGGCGACGAGCCAGCAGGCGATCAGGAGACGCGGAAAAATTGCGCGCGTCGCGGCGAACGCGGCCATCGAGGACAGCTCCAAGCGAAGGCGATCCTCCCCTTGTTTCGTGTCATTGGTGAGGCGGTCTGGAGGGAGTGACATTGTTCGAGCTCTTATTGAACCAAAGCCAGAGTTCGGGGTTGAGCAAGCGGAGCAGTCAAACGCTTCGATTTAACGTTGGCGCAGCGTCCACTGGTGCGTCAACGACCCCTCAAGGCCCTCCAGGCAAGCGGCGTTCTGGAGCCTGAGGACATTTCAGGGGAACGTCATGTCCGCAACTCTCATCAATCTTCTCATTCAACTCGTTGCCGGCGCTGTCGGCGGCAATGCCGCCGGCGGTCTTTTGAAAAATATCAGCCTCGGCGGGGTGGGCAACACCATCGCCGGCGCGGCGGGCGGCGCGGCGGGCGGTTCGCTGTTGTCTTCGCTCATCCCCATGCTCCAGGGCGGGGCCGGCGGCCTCGACCTCGGCGCCCTGGCGGGTCAGCTCGTCGGCGGCGGCGCTTCAGGCGCGATCGTCACCGCGATTGTCGGCGCGATCATCAACAATATGAAAAAGGCAGCCTGATCCGATCAGCCGGAGCGGCCGGGCTCAGGCCCGGCCGATGCTGACATAGGCGAAACCGTGCCGGCGCACGTCGGCGGGACGATAGACGTTGCGCAGGTCGATCAGGTTCGGCGCCGCCAGCAGCTTCTTTATGCGCGGCAGGTCGAGCGCGCGGAATTCGTCCCATTCGGTGACGATGACCAGGGCCTCGGCGCCCTCCGCGCAATGATAAGGGTCTTCGCACAAGGTCACATGCGGCATGATGGCGCGCGCCTGGTCCATGGCTTTCGGATCATAGGCGCGCACTTTCGCGCCGGCGTCCTGCAGCGCCGTGACGATGGAAATCGATGGCGCGTCGCGCATGTCGTCGGTGTTCAGCTTGAAAGCGAGGCCAAGCAGCGCAACGGTCTTGCCGCGCACCGAACCGCCGCAGGCGGCGATCACCTTCTTGGCCATGCCGCGCTTGCGCTGGTCGTTGACCGCGACCACGGCTTCGACGATGCGCAGAGGGGCGTCGTAATCCTGCGCCGTCTTGACGATGGCCAGCGTGTCCTTGGGAAAACACGACCCGCCGAAACCCGGGCCCGCATGCAGGAATTTCGAGCCGATGCGATTGTCCATGCCGATGCCGCGCGCCACGTCCTGGACATCGGCGCCTACCTTTTCGCAGAGATCGGCGATTTCATTGATGAAAGTCACCTTGGTCGCCAGGAAGGCGTTGGCGGCGTATTTGATCAGCTCCGCCGTGCGGCGTTCGACGAAATAGAGCGGCGGCTGGTTGAGGTTCAGCGGGCGATAGACCTCGCTCATCACCTCCCGTGCGCGCGGATCGGTCGTGCCGACGACGATGCGGTCGGGCCTTTTGAAATCGTCGATGGCCGCGCCTTCGCGCAAAAACTCCGGGTTCGAGGCGACGGCGAATTCGGCGTCGGGCCGGGCCTCCGTGATGATCCGCTCGACCTCGTCGCCGGCGCCGACCGGCACCGTCGACTTGGTGACGACGACGGTGAATCCTTTCAGCGCCTTGGCGATGTCGCGGGCCGCGGCATAGATGTAGGAGAGATCGGCATGACCGTCGCCGCGCCGCGAAGGCGTGCCAACCGCGATGAACACGGCGTCGGCCTCGGCGACGGCGGCAGGCAGGTCGGTGCTGAAGCTGAGCCGCTGCTGGCGGACATTTTTTGCGACCAGTTCCTCGAGACCCGGCTCGAAAATCGGGATTTCGCCGCGCAGCAGGGATTCGATGCGGCCTGGGTCCTTGTCGACGCAAGTCACGTTATGGCCGAAATCGGCGAAACAGACTCCTGAGACCAAACCGACGTAGCCGGAGCCGATCATCGCGATTTTCATAGGCTAACATCTTCTTTTTAAAGGAGAAAATGAAGTCATGGCGACGGGTGGCGTCGCCTAGCACAAGGCTGACTAGCATGAGTCGCGCGCTGGCGCCACGAAAGCCGAAGCAAAACACGCCATGAGATCATGACCTTAAATATACCCGTAAAGGTTGAGTCATTTTTTACCCCGGCGCGTTAGATTTCGCCAAGGCGCGCATGCGCAGGTCAAGGAATTCGGGATTGTCGAGATCAAAGGATCATCCGCCGCCAGCGCGGCTGGAGACCAGGGCGCCCGGCGGGAAAGAGGCCAGCGCGGCCTCGCCCCGGGTGAAGCGGACCTTTTTCTTCGACGTCGTGATCGCTTTGGCGCTTGGCGGGGCGCTTCTGACCGGCGATTTCAGCCTGCTGGCCAATATCGCCGCCCTGGCGCTGATCGCGGCCGCCGCGATCAAGGTCGGAGTCGTCCAGATCCTCAATGGAAAATCAGGCCGCGCCAGCGAGTCAGTTCAGGCCTGGGAAAAGGCCTATGGGGTCGCGAGCGTCGGCATGGCGGCGGCGATCGGCTTCCTGTCCTGCGCGACGTTCATCGCCAAAACGCCGGCTAGCATCGCCATCGCCGCAACCATTGGCGCGATCGGCCATCTCGCGCTGTCGCCGATGCGGGAGGCCGGGCGACCCCGCCTCGTTTATCTCCAGGCTGGCTGCGCCGTCCCACTATTTATCCTTGGACTGTGCTTCCGCTGGGAGTTTTATACCCCGGTGGCCATCGCCGCCGCCCTCGGCGTCGCCTTCGCCGTCATCCAGGGCGCCAAACGGCTCAACCGCAAGACCATCGAGGGGCTTGGGACCGAGCGCAAGCTCGCGGCGGCGATGGACGGGGTGATTCAGGGCCTCGCCATGTTCGACTCCGCCTCGATTTTCATCGAAGGAAACCGACGCTTCGATGAGCTGACCGGACTGACCGCCGCGACCGCGGCGCAGGCCCCGCTCGACGAATGGTTCGTCGGGAAATTCGCCCGGAGGCTCGAGGATCCGGCGGAGGCGCAGCGGCTGGTCGAAATCGGGAAACTGGTCGTTGGCCGGCGTCTCGGCGGCAGCGTCGTGCTTCGTCATGCCGACGGGCGCTTTCTCGAATTTACTTTTCGTCCGATGCCGGAAGGTTTTTCGCTGCTGGTCGACGATGTGACGCTCCGGCGCGAGACCGAAATACGGTTCGAGCGCATGGCTCGCAACGACGACGTCACCGGCCTTTCGAACAGGGTTCACTTCCGGGAAAGGCTGGAAGGAGCCGTTGCGAATTGCCGTGAGTCCAAACCCTTCGCCGTCGTGGTCATCGATCTCGACCGGTTCAAACAGGTCAATGATTCGCTAGGCCATCCCTTTGGCGACAAGCTTTTGAAAAAAGTCGCCGAAAGGCTGCAGAAACTGGCGTCATCAGAGGATTTCGTCGCCCGGCTCGGCGGCGACGAATTCGTGCTGCTGCGAGTGGGCGAGCGCGAGGACGCGGGCGTCTTCGCCTCCCGGATCGTCGAGGAATTGGGCAAGCCCTTCCACATCGACAGCGAGAAGCTGATGATCGGCGGCTCGGTGGGCGTTGCGATGGCGCCCCAGGACGGCGCCCAAAGCGACGAGCTTCTGAAATCGGCCGACATGGCGCTCTACGCCGCCAAGGACGCCGGGCGCGGAACGTTTCGCTTCTTCGACACTGCGATGGCGGAAAAGGCGCGGCGCCGGCAGCAGATCGAAGCCGATCTGCGCGCCGGAATCGGGCGCAACGAACTCGAGGTCTGGTACCAGCCGATCGTCAGCATCGGCAAACGCCGGATCTGCTGCTGCGAGGCGCTGGTTCGCTGGCGTCATCCGACGCAAGGAATGATCTCGCCGGCGGAATTCATACCCATGGCCGAGGAATCCGGGCTGGTGGCGCCGCTCGGCGAATGGGTGCTGCGACAGGCCTGTATCGACGCGAAATCCTGGCCGAGGGAAGTCGGGCTGGCGGTCAATTTTTCCGCCGTGCAATTCGTGCGCGCCGACGTTGTCGAAATGGTCAAGAGGATTCTTCGCGAGACCAGATTTCCTGCGGCGCGGCTTGAAATGGAAATTACCGAATCGGTGTTGATGAACGACGCCGACTCCGTGCTCGCCGCGATCGACGAATTGCGCGATCTGGGGATACGCGTCGCCCTCGACGATTTCGGCACAGGCTATTCGTCGCTGTCCTATCTGAGCCGGTTCCGGCCGAACAAGGTCAAGATCGACCAGGCGTTTGTCCGCGACATGGCGAAGAACAACGCGGCGCTGGCGATTATCAAGGCGGTCAAGGCGATGGTCTATGAACTGGGCGTCGACATGCTGGTCGAAGGCGTCGAAACTATCGAACAGCTCGATATTTTGCGGGAGAACGGCGCCGACGAGGCTCAGGGCTATCTTTTCAGCAAGCCGCGTCCGGCGCGCGAAATCGCGCAGATTGTCGCCGATCCCGCGCAACTGGTGCGGGGACGCAAATTGATCCTGCCGCCCTGCGCGCCGTGGATGAAAAGATATGAGCGCGTGAGCCCTTCAGTAGTGAGTCTGCATTGAAGGCGCATGCTCTCGCGGAAATCGCCAGAAATGCTATAGACCCTTTCCAAAGCGCGACTTTCGGAACGGGGCCAAGTGGATGAAGCGGGAATGCGACGATGTTTTTCTGGACGACCTTGAAGTCATTATTCCCAATCTGAGCGCCCGCTATTCCGGCGGCACGGCGGTCAACCGCACGATCGCGCCGCTGATCGCCGGGCGCTGCAACGCCGCCTGGCTCGGCGTCGACCGGCCGGAGGGCGTCAAGGGCTTGAGTTTCGGCGACCTGCTGGCCTTGCGTTTTCGCGCGCCGAAAAATCACGCCTTCCGCATTTTTCATGCCCGCCGCAACGTGGAAATGCTGGCCGGACTGGTGTTGAAAGCGCTCGGCTTGCGGATAAAGCTGATCTTCAATTCCGCCGCCCAGCGCCGCCATTCGCGCTACACCCGCTTCCTGCTGTCGAAGATGGATGCGATCATCGCCACCAGCGAGATTGCCGCCGGCTTTCTGGAGCATCCTTCGACCGTCATCCATCACGGCATCGACGTCGAAACCTACGCGCCGCCCGCCGACCGGCTCAAAGCCTTCGCTGAATCGGGCCTGCCGGGAAAATATGGCGTCGGCGTTTTCGGCCGGGTGCGCAAGCAGAAGGGCATCGACCTGTTCGTCGAGTCCATGCTGCAATTGCTGCCGCGCTACCCCGATTTCACCGCCGTGGTGATCGGCCTGACCACCGCCGATAATCGCGCCTTTCTCGACGGTCTCAAAGCCCAGGTGGCGGCGGCGGGTCTGGAAAAGCGCATCCTGTTCCTCGGCGAACTGCCGATCGAGGAAGTGCCGGTATGGTACAAGCGCATCTCGATCTATGTCTTCGCCTCGCGGGTGGAGGGTTTTGGGCTGACCATGCTCGAAGCCATGGCCGCGGGCGCCGCCGTGGTGGCTACACGCGCCGGAGCCGCCGAAATCGTCATCAAGGACGGGGAGAGCGGCGTGCTGGCGCCGACGGGCGACGTCGAGGCGCTGGTCGCCTCGATCGAGCCGCTGATGCGCGAGCCCGAAAAGGCCGCGCGAATCGGCGAAAAGGCGAGGGAAGTGGTTTTGCAGGATTTCAATCGCGACCGCGAGGTCGACGAGATCGTCGGGGTCTACCGCAAGCTGTGGGACGTGTGAAAGGTCACGCGTATTCGCTCTCGCGCTTGCCCAGAAGCCGCTTCACCGCCGCCGATATATGGTGGCGCAGCATGGCGACTCGGCGGTCGCCTTCCGACGTCACCCAGTTGAACTGGATGACGCGGCGTTCGCCCTCGTAGGGCATGTGGCCGTGCCAGGAGTTTTCCGAGCGTTTGAAGGCCAGCAGGGTTCCGGCGGCGGGCGGAACCTCCATAATCGGATCGTCGAGGCTGGCGTTCGACTTCAACAGCCGCAGCCGTCCGCCGGAATGTTCCCATTCCGGGTTCATGTAGATCAGGATGGTGATGATCTTGCTCTTGGTGTCGGTGTGGATGCGCCCATCCTTGGCGGCGCAGCGGCCGCGAACCGTCACCGTATGCGGGCGCCCGGTCAGGTCGACGCCGAATTTTTGCTCGAAAGCGGCGCGGAATTCGTCGGAGCCCAATTCATCGAGCAATTCCTGGAACGCCGGTCCGAAGTTCAGCTGGGCGGCCGGAAAACTGCCGCTCTCAGCGATTTTCGGATAGTCGCGGTTGATCGCCGCGCAGGCCTCGGCGGTGAGAAAGTTGGGAACGGCGAGAAACTGGAAGGGCTCGCGGGTCAGTGGAGTCGTCTTGAGCGATTCCAGGTCAAAATAGCGTAAAGCCATTGCGAGCACCTCCCTGACGACCTTGCGCCATCCATGGCCCGGTTTATATTCGCCGCGCTCTGGCCTGTCAAAATGCTAACAAAAGTCTATGTTTTCAGATATTTACAAGCTCAGCTCCGCGCTCCATCAGGCTCGTGGCCAGCGCGTCGAGTTGCGGCGCGATTTCGGCGGCGCGGCCATGCAGGACATGGGTGAAATAATTTTCCGTCATCGCGCTTTCGGTTTCGAGATTGGACAGGACGGTGGTCGCGGGGGTGCGGCGGGCGATTTCCGCGATGGGCAGGACATTGCCGGAGGTGCCGATCACCACCAGCACGTCGTCATGGGTCAGGCCCGCGAGGCGGCGCCACATTTCGGCGTAAAGCGGCGCCTGTTCATGGAAGAACACCACATTGGGCTTGACGTGGAGGCCCTGGCAGTGCGGGCAGCGATCGGTCGCGGGATCGAATTTGCGATAGCCGAAATGCCATTCCGCGCCGCATTCGACACAGCGCATCGAGGTGAGAAAACCGTGAACGTGCAACACGTCGTGGGCGCCGGCGCGTTCGAACAGGTCGTCGACGTTCTGGGTGATCAGGTCGGCGCCAAAACGCTCCTGCCAGGAGACACAAAGACGATGCGCGTCATTGGGCGCCACTTTCGCCAATTGTTCGCGGCGGCGCGAGTAAAATTCGTGGACGAGATCGAAATTTTCTTCCCAGGTATCGAAATTGCAGACCAGGTCGGCGTCATATTGCGCCCAAAGACTGCGCTCGCCGGAACTGCGAAAAGTCTCCAGTCCTGAATCGGCGGAAATTCCGCTGCCGCTGAGCACGATGAGTTTTCGCATCAAAAGCCTTTCCCTCAATGCATGCGGCGACAGAAACGGCGCGAAAACCGCCGGCCACGATTCCTGAAATCGCAACGGTCAGCGCCAGAATGGCTTGATCCGCTTGAAGTTTTTCCAGTCCTGCGCCAGTTCCTCATCGGCGATCAAGGCGCCCCTTGCGTACCAGCCCGTGACCAGCCCGGCGGCGCGCGCGGCGCCGCTGTCGTGAAGCTGGCTCAGGAAATGATCGGCGCTCGAAGCGTCGTTATGCGCGCCGAGCACGTTCTGCAGTTGCGCGGTGGCGCGGATGAAAGCGGCGACGTCGCGGTTCTGGGCGAAACAGGAAGCAAAAAATTCCGCGCCGTAACGGAGGTTTTTCAAGGCGATGCGCGCCCGGTGGCGCTGCGCGTCGGGAAGTTCGGCGAGATTTTTTCCGCGCTTCAAAACGCGACTGTACAGCCGTTCCAGAGCCTCGGCGGCGAAAACGTCGATCGTCCCGGTCAGGATCGAAAGTTCCTCGACCGAGAGCGCGTTGCGCCAGCCGCGCCGCGCGACGAAGGCGCTGAGCTTCAACACGAAAAGCGTCGGGCGCCTGGAGGCGAGCATCGCCCGCGCCTGTTGGTAGTCGCCGAGGCGGCGCTGCTCCAGCGCGTCGAGCAGAGGCGAAAAATCCTTTCTTTCGCCGAAATGCGCCAATGGGCCGATTTCGACCAGTTCGCGCAGGGCGTCGCAATCGCGCGCCGGGCCCATCGCCGTGGCCAGATCCCTGGCCTCGGCGCGGAAAAGCTCGAATTCGCCGCAGGGAATGGCGCGCTTGAACATGGCGAGCGCCGCGCGCAACCGCCGCAGCGCGACGCGCATCTGATGGATCGCCTCCGGATCGTCGCCGTCGCGTAGGGCCGCCCAGTTGGCGATGTAATGGTCGCAGCAGCCGAGCGCCACCCGCGCCACGCCTTCGTCCAGAATGACCTCCGGCGCCAGCGGGGCCGGTCGCATCTTCAGCGGCGCGGGCGCTGACCCCTTGGCGAAATGAAAGGCGCGCTCGGCCTTGCTGACAATGTCGAGGACCAGCGGCAGGCTGTCGGCGACGAGCGCGGCGAATTCGTAAAGCTCACGCGGCTCGCCTGATTTCAGCTCCAGTTCGAGTTCGCACAGCGGGCGGCTGCGCTCGCCGACAGCGATGACGCCCTCGTCGAAAGCCGCCTCGATCCGCGCCGCGCCATGGCTCACCAGACGGGTGACGCGCGTAACCCTGGTTTCATACTTGGCTGCGAGCGGGCTGTCTCCGATCAGTTCCCGCAGCTTTTCGGCCAATTCGCCTTCAAACAGCGTCAGGTCCGGCTGGAGTTTCGGCACCGGAAACTCGATCTCGCCTCGCGCGAACACGCCTTCCATGGCTTCCGCCGGCCATTTCAAGGTCATCATCGGGGCGGCGCGGCCGCTGCGGCGCACCCTCAGGGCGATGCGGTTGCGGTGCAGGACCCAGTCGGGCGTGTCGAAATAGACCGAAGTCAGTTTGCGGCTGGGCGCCGCTTCGCCGGAAAGCAGCGGCGAGGCGAGGGCGCTGGCGAGACCCGCCGCGTCGGCGATGAACTTGATCTCGATTTCGCGGGGCATCTCGATTTCGCGCGGCTTGGCGGGCGCTTTTTCAGCGGTTGCTTTTTCGTCCGAGGCGGCTTCGGGGACGGCGGCGCTGGTATTTGCGGCTTCGATTGGCGGCGAAGGCTCTGTTTCGGTCAAGACGAGATCAACCTGGTGGGCGCGGCGGGCCAGCGAGGGGCCGGCAGGTCGCGGGAGACGCTTTCCTTATGCCGGCAGTGTAAGACAATTCGGCAAAAAAAGGCGCGGAATTTCGCTTTGATCCTGATGTTGTTTCAAAAAATGGAATCGGCGGGGACCTGGTCGAAGTCTGCGGACCGATGCGCAGCCGCCACGATGCGTCGTTTCGCCACGACGTGGAGAGCCTGCCGGCATTTCATTCGCGCAGCCGGGGCGATCAGCGAACCTTCTTCATCGAAGGCGACGACGCGGTTCCTGCCGCGATCCTTGGCTTGATAAAGCGCGATATCGGCGAAACAGACCAGTTTTTCGAGACGCTCGCCGGACCCTGGCGTCACCGTCGCCGCGCCGATGGAAATGGTGACATGGGAGCCTACGCTGCTGAGCGGATGGTGGATTTTCCTGTCTTCGATGGCCGCGCGCAGTTTTTCGGCGATGGCGGCGGCGCCATTGCGGTCGGTGGCCGGCAAGACGATGGCGAATTCCTCGCCGCCATAGCGGGCGGCGATATCGCCGGCGCGATTGGCGCCAAGAGCCAGGGTTTCGGCGACATGTTGCAGGCATTCGTCGCCGCTCTGGTGGCCGAGGCTGTCGTTGAACTGCTTGAAATGGTCGATGTCGGCGATGAGCAGCGAGATTGGCGCGTCGGAGCGAATAGCCCTCCGCCATTCGGCAGCGAGGAGGACGTCGAAAGTGCGACGGTTGGCGATGCCGGTCAGAGCGTCCAAGCCGGCGAGGCTCCTGAAATTGGCTTCCGCCTCCTTGGCCGCGGTGAAGTCGCGCGCCGTTTCGAGAACGCAGACCAGTTCGCCCTGTTGGTTGCGAATCGCCACCGCTTCGATGGCGATGTAAAGCCGGCGGCGGCTGATGGGCATGACGAACCAGTCTTCCACGGCGATAGCGCCGCGGCTCACCTGGATGTCGGAAAAGGCCGCATAATGTTCTTCGACTTCTTCGATGCGGTCTTGCAGGATCAGGTCGGCGAGGCAGGGCCTGGCCTCGTCGTAAAAACCGCGCCAATGATTGCTCGTTCCGAGAACGTCGGTGGCCCTCAGTCCTGTGAGGGTTTCGCAGGCCTTGTTCCAGACGATCACCAGTCCCCGCCTGTCGAGGACAAATGTCGGGGTGACATGCAGCTGCAGCAAAAGATCGGCATCAAAAGGCGGCACGGTTTCAACCCTGGGTTGCCGACTACCCTAGGACACATTCCTTAACAATCGAATTCCCTCGCGATTTATCGATGTGAAATCTGGCGCTTCTCTCCGCTTCAGCTTGGAAAATCCAGCACGCCGGCCTGGCCGCCCCGGGTTCCGAACACCATCCTTGCGCCCGTGGCGTCGAAGGCCAGGGCGGCGATGGCGTCGCGCTCGCCCTCGGTGCGGCGGACCAGGATTTCCGCGCCGTCGCTCAGCCGCACCAGCAATATCCAGCCATCGTCATAGCCGATGGCGACGACCAGGGCCTTGGGATGGAAGGCGACGCTGGTGACCACCACGTCGGGCCGCACGCCGCATTCGCGCGGAGGCTGGCCCATCGGCCCGTCTTTTCCCGAGAACGGCCAGACGATGCAGCCGTCGGCGCCGGAAGTGGCGAGCCAGCCGCCGTCATGCGACCAAGACAGCGAACGCGGCTTGGCCGGATAGCCCGACATCCGCATGTTCTTCTTGTCGGCGAGGCGCCAGCCGTGCAGCATGTTTTCCTGCATCGAGGTGACGACGAAACGCCCATCCGGCGAGACGGCGGCGTCGAGGTGCGAGCCCTTCCACTCCAGCGCTTCCGGCCCGGCGGCGGTGTTTGGGAACCACAGGCTGGCCCCGTTGTAGTGGGCGATGGCGAGGCGATAACCTTTAGGGAAAAAGCCAAGGCCGCGAACGCTGGAGGGCGCCTGCCAGTTCTTGACCTCTCCCTTGGCGTCGCGGGCGCGGACGAATTTGCCGCTCGACCAGGCTATAGCCCCGTCGTCGCGGCAGGCGAGGGCGTCGATCCAGCCCTTTTCCCTGGCGAGATTTTCGACCTTGCCGGCGGCGTCGATGGCGACGACGCGGCCGTCGTCGCCGCCGGTGAGCATCCGCTTGCCGTCGCAGGCGGCGACGAGGATGGCGGCGTCGTCATGCGCGGGTATGCGCCGCTCCGCGCCGATTTCGGCCAGCAGCACGGCGCCGTCCGCCAGAGCCAGAGCCGGCGTGCGGCCCAGGAAATTGGCCGCGACGACTCCGGCTTTCGCCTCGATCGGCGTGACGCATTCGGTGATGGAGGACATGCTCATCGTGGAAAATTTCCAAACAGACGGTGGGTCATGCGACCCGGTCGCAGGCGGCGGCGGAATCGTCGAAGGCTTCGATCAGGCGGCGGGCCTTGCCGAGATTTTCCGGCCCGAGCGCGGCTTTGGTCGGACCCCAGGCGATTTTTTCGCGCGCCAGCAGCAGGCAGTCCGGAAAATGCGCGCGCACGAGTTCGGTGTCGTGCAGCACCGCGACGATGGTGCGGCCCTCGCCATGCCAATGGGCGATCAGGCCTAGAAGATCGGTCACGGTGCGCTCGTCGATCGCGGCAAACGGCTCGTCGAGCAGGATCACCGGCGCGTCCTGCAGCAACAGCCGCGCGAACAGCAGGCGCTGCGCCTGGCCGCCGGACAGGGCGCCGATCGGGCGCCGCTCGAAGCCGGACAGTCCCACTTTCGCCAGGGCGTCGCGGACCGCCTGTTCGTCGGCGCGTTTCATGCCGCCAAACAGACCGATGCGCCGCCACAGGCCCATTGCGGCCATGTCGAAGACGTCGATGGGAAAGCTGGCGTCGATCTGCGTCGCTTGCGGCAGATAGGCGATGTCGCGCGGCCGCGCGGCCCCGAAGTCGATGGCGCCGCCCATCGGCTTCAACACGCCGGTCAGCGCTTTGAGCAGGGTGGACTTGCCGGCGCCATTGGGTCCGCAGATCGCCAGCAGCGCCCCCTGCGCGATCTCGCCGTCGAGATGATGCACGGCAGGGTGGCGGTCGTAGCCGAGCGTCAGATTTTTCAGACGGATGGTCTTGTCGGTCATGACAGGGCCCAATGCACGCCGCCCCATAGAGCGGCGACGGCGATCAGCACAATCGCCAGTCTTTGCGCTGCGGACAGGCGCAACAGCGAGAAGGCGGCGTCCTTGCGCCGCCGCTCGCCGTGGTCGTGCGCATGATTTTCCGCATCCATCGCGCCGCCGCTCTCCTCACATTCAGAACGGATGATACTGGAACATCCAGGTTTCGGACAGAATCTTGTCGCCCTGCTTGAGTATGGCGCGCAATTCCACCGGGTCCTTGCCCTCGACCTCGGCGAGATCGAAGGTGACGCGCCAATGGCCGGCGACGCCGTCGGGAACCGGTTCGATCATCCGGTAGTCGGTGAATTTTCCGCGGGACGCCTCGACCTCCAGCTCCGGCTTGGTCCCGAAAGCCAGGTCGTTGAGCGGGCCGCCGAGAAACTCGACCATGAACTTGCGCACGTTTTTCGGGCGCGGCTGGCCGGGCTGGCCGCCATTGCCGAGCCTGGTGGCGACGACCCGCGCCAGCGGCGTCGGATAGGGTTCGTCGGCCAGCCAGTGCAGGCGATAGGAAAAGGTGAATTCCGATCCGGCGGTCGCCGGCGTCTCCGGAACCCACATGACGACGATATTGTCGTGGATTTCGTCGTCGGTCGAAAGCTCGACCAGATGGATCGCGCCCTTGCCCCAATCGCCCTTGGGCTCGACCCACAGGCTCGGGCGGCGCTCGTAATTGACGCCGTCGAGATAATGATCGAACACTCTGTCGCGCTGCAATAGCCCAAAACCCTTGGGCGACGTGTCGCTGAAAGCGGAAGCCATGATATGCGGCGGGTTATTGAGCGGCCGCCAGAGCCGTCCGCCCCAGCCGGTCCACATCGCGAGGCCGTCGGAATCATGCACTTCGGGGCGCCAGTCCACCGCCGTCGGTTTTTCCGTTTCGGAAAACCAGTACATCGAGGTGAGCGGCGCGATGCCGAAGCGTACGATATCGCCGCGCAAAAAATAGGACTGGTCGATGTCCATGACCACGCCTTCGCCGCGCGTCATCAGGAATTTGACGGCGCCGACGATTTTCGGTCCTTCGAGCAAGGCATAGACGGTGACCGTGTCGCCCGATTGCGGCCCGATGTAGATCTGGGTGAAATCGGGGAATTCCTCGTTGCGGTCGGCGACCGCCGTATCGACCGCCACGCCTCTCGCGGAAAGGCCGTATTGGTGCAATTCGCCGATGGCGCGGAAATAGGAAGCGCCGAGAAAGGCCACCCAGTCGTTCTTGCGCCAATCGAATTTCGGACTGTCCTTGGCCTCCTGGAAGCGAAAACCAGCGAAACCGGCGCCTTTGGGCAAGGCCTTGGCCGGCGAGTTTTCCGGCATGTCGAAATAGGCCGGATCATAGATGATTTCCCGCGCCGTATCGTCTTCGGCGACGAAAATATCGACGGCTTTCTTGAAGAAGCGGCCGAGGTGGAAAAAGGTCACGGGGAATCGATTGGGCCCTTCCGCGTAAAGCGCATAGGCGTCGTTGAAATGGATCCGCCCCCAGGCCTCGTAGTCAATCTTGTAAAGCACGTCGGGCGACGGCATGGCGGGGCCTCGATAGGCCTCTCCAGCCATGGTCTTGGCCCGGGCCTTCAGCAGGTCGAAGGAAAAAGGCTTTGACGGTCCGAGTTTCAGGCCCGCCGCCGCAAGGGCCGGAGCGCCGCCGGCGGCCGCCAGCCCGGCCGTGGAGGCGAGCGCAAGATTTTTGCAGAAGGTCCGGCGATCGAGGATTTTGGGCATGGCGTTCCGCTCAGGGCGATTTTCCGGACGGAAGAATCAGGGAGGGTAAGCAGCGATGATAGCGCGATTCCCGCGCTAAAAATCGGAAGATCAGCGCCGGAACGGCTCGTGCGCCACGGCGGCGCGCATAAAATAATAGAGGCCAACGAAACCGATCACGATGAAAACGACTTCAAAGATGTGGCCGACGGTCGGACCGAGCTGAAACAGGCCGCCGAGCGCCCAGCCCGCCGCCCAGGAAGCGCCGACGAGTTCGGTTCCGACGAGAATCGCCAGGGCGATCAGCGTCCGCGCGTTCGTCCAGTTGATGGGTTTTTGATCGGACATGGTCTTGACCTTGTTGGAGGCAAAAGCTCTAAACCATCGCAAAGCAGGGCGCAATGCGGCTCGGTTCATGCGCGGCTTGTCGCCAAGCGCGTTTTGGGGCAGAACAGCGCGCCAAATGGCGGCCGGTAGCGCGCCGCTTCATCGGGAGCTTCGAGCCAAAAATGGTCTTTTTCAAATCCCCCATCGCCGGCGCCCGTCGCGCCGCCCTTGTCCTCACACTTTGCGCCGCGGCGCTGACGCCGGGCCTATCCCAAGCCTTGGCCCAGACCAAGGTGCTGGCGACGGTCAATGGCGCGGAAATCACCGAGGCCGACCTGGCCACGGCGCGCGAGGACGTCGGTTCGACCCTGCCCAAGCAGATGAACGACCAGGCGCGCGACAAGGCGCTGCTCGATTATCTGATCGACGTCAAACTGGTCACCCAGAAGGCCATGGCCGACAAGCTCGACCAGACACCCGAATTCCAGAAGAAACTCGCCTATTTCCGCGAAAAGCTGCTGATGGAGAGCTTTCTCGGCGTCGTCGCCAAGGGCGCGGTGACCCCGGCGACGATGAAGACGACCTATGACGAGGCCGCCAAGGCGCAGAAGCCGGAAATGGAAGTTCACGCCCTGCATATTCTCGTGCCGACCGAGGAAGAGGCCAAGACCGTCGAAAAGCGGCTCAAGGCCGGCGAGGACTTCGGCAAGCTGGCCGATCAATTGTCCAAGGATCCCGGCTCGAAGGGCGGCGACCTCGGCTGGTTCACCAAGGAGCGCATGGTGCCGGAATTCGCCGAGGCCGCCTTCAAGCTGAAGGCCGGCGAAGTCTCCGATCCGGTCAAGACCCAGTTCGGCTGGCATGTGATCAAGGTGCTGGAAGTGCGCGAACACCCGTTCCCGCCGATGGATCAGGTCAAGGACCAGCTCGAGCATTACGTCGCCCAGAAGGCGCAGAGCGAAGCCATCGTCAAATTGCGCGAAGGCGCCAAGATCACCCGAACCGACAATGCGGCGGCGCCCGCCGACGCCGCCAAGCCCGACGCCGCCAAGCCCGCGGATGCCTCGAAGAAGTAATTTTTCGCAAGAAATGTCCGCATTAAAGGAAAGCCCCGCTCCGGCGGGGCTTTTCTTTGCGCGAATCCAAGTGACGCCGCATCCAAGTGACGAAAAATCCTGCCAAATTCTATGGCAAACGGCCTTCCTCACGCAACCCATCCCGGCCCTGGCCCGACGCAGGGCGTTGACAGACCGTACATTATAACATTACATCCTTGGTCATGCGTGACGCCGGCGAAGGCTGGCGGCATGACGGTTTTCGCGCGGGGTGGCTATGCGTATTCCTAGGGCTCTTCTGCTGGGCGGCTCGCTCGTCGCGCTTTTGGGCGCGAATGCTGGCGCTATCGGCCAGACCGCTCTGCCCGAAGTCGTGGTGAAGCAGGCCAAGCCGGCGGCGCCGGTAAAAACTGCCGCCGCGCGCAAGACCGCGCCGCGACCGAAAGTTCGGCAGGCCGTCCATCAGCCCGTGCGGTCTGTGCGCCCTGTGGCGCCCCCGGCCGCCCCCAGCGAGTCGCCGGAAGCGGCCGCCGCCAAGGCCTTCGCCGCCAAAACCGAGCAGCTTAATCAGACGCGCGAACATATCCTGCCGCGCGTCGGCGCCAATTCGACCGATCTCGACCAGGCGACGATCGCCGCTCTGCCACAGGGCGACAATACGCCGATCGAGAAGGTCCTGCTCCAGACCCCTGGATTTTCGCAGGATTCGGCGGCGAGCGGGGCGCTTCATCTGCGCAACGAACACGCCAATGTACAATATCGCATCAATGGCGTGCTGCTTCCCGACGGCGTCTCCGGCTTCGGTCAGGTGCTCGACAGCGGCCTGATCGGCAATGCCGCGGTGATCGACGGCGCTCTTCCGGCGCAATTCGGCCTGCATACCGCTGGCGTCGTCGACATCACCACCAAAAACGGCGCCTTCGACGGCGGCGGCAAGATCGGTCTTTACGGCGGCAGCCTCGCCAATTTCACGCCGAGCCTCGAATACGGCGGGACATTCGGGCAGACCCAATATTTCGTCACCGCCCGCTTTCTGAGCAGCGACATAGGCATCGAAAATCCGGCGCCGAGCTACGATCCGATCCACGACCATACCGATCAGGGCAAATTCTTCGGCTACGCCTCCACCTTGCTCGGCGATGGCGGGCGTCTCACCTTCATGAGCGGAACCGCCGTCGGCAATTACCAGATTCCGAACAATCCGGGCCAGCCGCAGGTCTATCCGCTTCCGGGCTATGGCAATTACACCTCCTCGATGATCAACGAGCACCAGCTGGAGCAGAATTATTTCAACATCGGCGCCTTCCAGCAGACCATCGGCAATATCGACTACCAGATCGCCGCCTTTTCCCGTTACAGTTCGCTCAATTACTATCCAGATCCGATTGGCGATCTCATATATAACGGCGTCGCGTCGAATGTTTCCCGCTCCAGTTTCCTCAATGGCCTGACCGAAGACACGGCGATCCGGGTGAACAACGAGCACACCGTGCGCACCGGCTTTTACGCCAGCGGCGAATTCGCCCAGACTTTCAATTCCTCGGTGGTGTTTCCGGTCGACGCCAATGGCAATGTCACCGGGGCGCCTTTCACCGCGCCGACGGACCAGACCGCCAAGACCGGCTGGCTGCTCGGCGTCTATGTGCAGGACGAGTGGAAGATCAACAGGCAGTTCACCATCAACGCCGGCCTGCGCTTCGACCAGATGTACGAATATGTGGACGCCAATCAGATCAGCCCGCGTTTCAGCATGATCTACCGGCCTTTCGATGACACCGCGATCCACGCGGGTTACGCGCGTTATTTCACGCCGCCGGAAATGGCCTTGTCGGCCCCGACCAATCTGGCCATCTATCAGGGAACCTCGCAGCAGCCCTCGGTCAATCTCGACACCGCCGTCCAGCCGGAGCGGTCGAACGTCTATGATATCGGCGTCGATCAGAAATTCGGCGCCCATTGGTCGGCCGGTCTCGACGCCTATTACAAGACCGCGACCGACCTGCTGGATGATGGACAGTTCGGCCAAGCCTATACTTTGACAGCGTTCAACTATGCGCAGGGCTGGAACGACGGACTGGAAGGCAAGGTCAAATACCAGGACGGAAATCTGCAGGCTTACGTCAATCTGGCTGTAGGCCGCCAGATGGCCACCCAGTTTGTGTCGAACCAATATCTCATCGACGCCGCGACCTATACTTATGCGCAAACGCACTGGATTCCGACGGATCACTCGCAAACCTGGACGGGCTCGGCCGGCGCCTCCTACCTGTGGTGGGGGACGCGCTTCAGCATGGACATGATCTATGGCAGCGGGTTGCGCAACGGCTTCGCCAATCTGACCACCGTGCCGCCCTATACGCAGTTCAATGTCGGACTATCGCACGATTTCAAATTGCTGGACGACGCCACCAAGCCGACCACCTTGCGTTTCGATGTCGTGAACCTGTTTGACACGATCTACCAGATCCGCTCCGGCAGCGGCATCGGCGTTTTCGCGCCGCAATACGGGCCGCGTATCGGCTTTTTCCTCGGGATTTCGCAAAAGCTCTGATCGCGGCGCGAGAGAAGCTTGGCGAAAACAAGGATCGAATGCTCATGAAACTCATCGGCCGCGTGCTTTCGAGCCTGTTCGCCGCTCTGATCTTGACGGGCGCGCTGTCGCTCGGGGCGCCGGCGCAGACGCCGCCCGCTCCGGCGGCCGGGGTCGCCGCCGCGCCCGCGACCGATCCGGCCGTCGATCGGCCGGCGACGGATGAACCCGGCTTGGCCGCCGCCTCGCTCCTGCCCAGGGACCTTTCGCCCTGGGGGATGTTTTCCTCCGCCCATGTGGTGGTGAAGGCGGTAATGATCGGCCTCGTGCTGGCCTCGCTGGTCACCTGGACCATCGCTTTGGCCAAGGGCTGGGAGCTTTTTGCCGCCAGGAGGCGCGTCGCCGCGCAAAACCTTTTGCTCGAGCGGTCGAACACGCTGGCGGAAGCCGGTCGGGCCTTGGCCAGTCAGGCGCAATTGGAGGCGGCGGCGCAAGCCGCTCTGCGTGAAATCGAAATGTCGGACGGCATCCATGACAAGGCGTCGATCAAGGAGCGTCTGGCTTCGCGGCTGGAGCGGATCGAGGCGGCCCTCGGCCGGCGCATGATGCATGGGACAGCCGCGCTGGCGACCATTGGCGCCATCGCGCCTTTCGTCGGCCTGTTCGGCACCGTCTGGGGCATCATGAACTCTTTTATCGGCATTTCGAAACAGCACACCACCAATCTCGCGATTGTCGCGCCGGGAATCGCCGAGGCTTTGCTCGCCACCGCGCTCGGCCTGTTCGCCGCCATCCCCGCGGTCGTCATCTACAACATGTTTTCGCGCGGCGTCGCCGGTTACAAGGCGCTTTGCGCCGACGGAACGGCGGAAATCCTGCGCATCGCCAGCCGCGACCTCGACCGGGCCGAGAGCGCGCAGTCGTCGTGTTATCGGGCCAAAAACGCAGCGGAGTGAGCCATGAGCGTGCGTCTCGATCATGGCGACGACGATCTGGCGGAAATGCACGAGATCAACGTCACGCCGTTTATCGACGTCATTCTGGTTCTTCTGATCATTTTCATGATCGCGGCGCCGTTGGCGACGGTCGATATTTCCGTCGATCTGCCCATCGCCAACGCGCAGCCGCAAAAACGTCCCGACCAGCCCTTGTTCCTCACCCTGAAATCGGACCTCTCGCTGGTTCTCGGCGATCTGCCGGTGTCGCCGGAACACCTCGGTGCGGCGTTGTCGGAGGCCAGCGAGGGCGACAAGCAGCGGCGCGTGTATCTGCGCGCCGACAAGACGGTCGCCTATGGCGAGTTGATGCAGGTGATGAATGAATTGCGTTCCGCCGGCTATCTCAAGCTCGCGCTGGTCGGCCTTGAAACGGACGCCCCGCCATGACGGCCGCGGCGCCAGGACTGGTTTCGCCGATGCGGCCGGAATTTTTACGTTGGGCCTTGTGCGCCTTCGTCGTTCTGCTGGCCCATGGACTGGCCGCCTTCGCGCTGCTCCAGCGGGACGAAGAAACCGACCTCGACGGCGGATCGCCGGTGGCGCTGATCGAACTGGCGCCGATCCCGGTCGCGCCTTCATCGACCGAGACGGATCTTGCGCCGGGTCCGCCGACGCCGGACGCCGAGCAAATCGACCGCGTCGAAGCGAGCGAAAAGCCCAGGCTGGACCCGCCGCCCGTTCAGGAGAAGGTCCAGGACCCCGATGCGGCCGACCCCGCGCCGGTCATGGCGGAAAAACAGCCGCAAGAGGCGGAGGAACAGCCGCAGGTCGAAGCCTCGGTCGCCGCCGCGCCACCCGCCGCCGCAGAGACCGCCGTTCAGGCGGCCGCGCCCGCCGTCGGTCAGGCGACGCAAAGACCCTCGGCAGTGGACCTGCATTGGCAGCGGTCTTTGGTCGCCCATCTGGAGCGTGCGAAACGCTATCCCCATCAAGCCTGGGGCCAATCGGGAGTCGCGCGCCTGGCGTTCAGCATCGATCGGCAGGGCCGCCTGCTGGAAAGCCGGATCGTGAAAAGTTCTGGCTCCGCCATCCTCGACGCGGAGACGCTGGCCCTGGTCCGCCGGGCCGAACCCTTCCCCGCGCCGCCGAGCGACGTCGCCGAGAATCGGCTGTCCTTCGTCGTGCCTATTCGCTACGCTTCGTCGCTGTGGCGTTGATTTGGTCGCGCGGGCCAGCCACTCCGCCCGAGCGGGATTTCACAAGCGCCGGTTCATCTCGCTATCGGAAGGTCGCCTGAGTGCGGGAAAAGCGGCTGGCGGATCCTTCATGTCGTAAGAGCGCAACGAGCCGGAAGCCGATAGAAGCGCCCTTGGCGAGCGTCCCGCAGTTCGCTTTTGCAGTCAATTTCTACCGGCTTCCAGAGGGCAGGCGCGGATCAGCCTTACGGCGCAGGCTTTTTCACTTCCTCGCGTTCGCCGTTGGCGGCGGCACGGAACAAAGCGACGAAATCGGCCAGTTCCGATTCGGGCAGGTCGGTGACAGCGACATAGGCGCGATCCGAATCGCTCCAATGCGCCAGATGATAGCCGTCGAGGCGGCTCAGCCTGACCCTTTCGTCGCCGCCGCCTGTCAGCGCCAGTTCGGTCACGTCGATGCGATGTTCGCGTCGCCGATAAACCAGCGTCGGGACGATTTTACCGTCAATAGCCTCGACCCTGCCGCCAGCCAGCGGAAAACCAGCGGAGGCGAGATCAAGCGCGGCGACGGACAGAGGCGCGCGTCCGGCCAGCCAGGGTTTGACCGTATGCCGGTCGCTCGACGCGATGTCGACGCTCTGGCCGCCGATTTGCGTGCGCATGAAGGCGGAGACCAGCGCCCGGTCCTCGGACGGGGCGGTTCCACGCGAGGAAAAAGCGCCATAGCCGGCCAGTACCCCGACCAGCAGCGAGGCGGCCATGGCGCGCCACGGCGCACTGAAAATTCTGGTCCGCCGCGCGGGCGGCGCCGCCGCCAGGGCGACGATGCGGGCGCGCAAAGCCTCCGGCGCGGCTTCGGCGGGCAGGGCGCGGCGCAATGCGGCGTCGAGCGCCTTTGCCCGAGCGAATTCTGCGGCGAGAGCGGGATCGGCGGCGCAGGCGCGCTCGAAATCCAGCATGCCCGCCGCGTCGAGTTCGCCGTCGAGCGCCGCTTGCAGTTTCAGGATTTTTTCCTCTGCCGCGCTCACTTTGCGTCTCCCCAAATGGTCGCCAGAGCCGCGCGGGCGCGGGCGAGACGCGACATCACCGTGCCGATCGGCGCGTCGGTCGCCGCGGCGATTTCGCGATAGCTCAGGCCGCTGAGAACGCGCATCAGCAGGGTCTCGCGCAAGGCCAGCGGCAGGCCCGCGATGGCCTTGCGCAGCATGGCGCCCTCGTCGGCGGCGATCATCCGCGCCTCGGCGTCCGGCGCCGGATCGCCCGCCTGCAACAGCCCGTCGCTTTCGAGGTCGCCAATATCCGCATCCAGCCGAGAGCGCGGATTTTTTCGCGCCAGAAAGCTCAAACTCGCATTGCGGACAATGGTCAGCAGCCACGCGCGCGGCTGTTCGATGGATTGCGTCTCCAGCGCCGACAGCGCGCGCAGGCAGGAGTCCTGCACAATGTCCTCGGCGTCGGCGCCATTGCCGCATAAAAAATTGGCGAGCGAGTAAGCGGCGTCGAGATGCGGGAGGACGCTGGCGTTGAAACGTCGTCGGGCCGTTTCGCTGGCGGTCACGGACCTCTTCCCCGATTCAGCGGCGCAGAGTCTTCAAGAACTCGATGACGTCGGCGCGATCCTTGGCGTCGTCGAGATGATAGAACATTTTTGCGCCAGGGAGGAAATCCTGCGGACCGGCGAGCCATTTGTCGAGAGTGGCCTCGTCCCAGACGATGCTCGAATTTTTCAGCGCTCCCGAATAGGCGTAATCGCTGACCGACCCCGCCTTTCGCCCGAAAACGCCGCGATGTTTGGGGCCAATATCGTTCTTGTCGAGCGAATGGCAGTCCTGGCAGCCCTGGTAAAGCGCTTCACCGCGCTCGGCGTCGCCGCCGGCCACTGCGGGAGGCGCCAGCAGCAAGGCGGCCGCCAGCAATGCGGCGAGGAAAAGAGCGGCTCTCATTTCGCCAGCGCCGAATCGGTGATCGCCAAGGGGCTCACGCCGTGCGCAATGGCGACTTGGGTTATTCCAAGCAGGGATCGCAGCTGGCCGGGCGGAGCCAGCATCGGCCCCGGCGCCGGCGCGGTTTTCGGCGCCGGCTGCGGAAAGGCGGTCGAGCGCGCGGTGTGAAAGGTCACGGCGCCTTCGACCTTCTGCATCAATTGGTGAATATGCCCATTCAGCACGGTGACCGAGCCGAAGCGCGCCAGCAGGGCCAAGGCCTGCTGCGAATCCTCGGTGCCCCAGCCCCATTCCGGCGCAATGGTCCACAATGGAATGTGACAGAACACGACAATCGGGGTCGAATCGGTCTTGTCCCGCAGGTCATCCGCCAGCCAGGTCAGTTGATCGGGGCCGAGAAAGCCGAGGCCGTTCTTTTTCAGATCGACGACATTGTTCAAGGATATGAAGTGGACGCCAGAAAAGTCGAAGGAATAGTAAGCGCCGTCGCGCGCGCCCTTGCCGAAGCGCTCCATATAGGCTTTGGCCGTTTCCGCATCGAGAATGTCATGTTCGCCCGGCGCGTAATGCACCTCCAAACCGGCGCGTCCGATCGCTTTTGAGGCGTCATCGAATTGCTGCGGCAGGGCCAGATGGGTGATGTCGCCGGTATGGATCATGAAATCTGGTTTTGTCGACAAAGCGACTGCCTGGTCGAGCGCCTCGTTCAGGGTTTTCAGCGAATCGGGATTCGCCGGCTTTTCAAAGCCGATATGGCTGTCGGAAATCTGCACGAAGGAAAAGGCGGCGGTTTTCGCCTGCGCCGAGCCGATCAGGCGCGAGGAGGGAACGCCGCCTGCGACGGTCCAGACGACGCCCGTTCCGGCCCAGGCCATGCATTCGAGGACGCGCCGGCGATTGGGCGGCACTGCATTGTCGCTTTGGACGATGGGCTTGCTCATGGGCTTTCTCCGCAACGCGAGGGAGCGTCGATAAGGAGACTCGAGGACTGGCCGGTTTATTCCCCAGCCGCAAAGAGAAAGGCCGCGAGATTTTCGTCCATGCGTCGCCAAAGCGTCTTGACGGCGCCGCATTGGCCGACGCAAATCCGCGGGACCAAAACGTCAGGATAAAGCCATGGCCGCTGCAGTACCCGTCTCTCCGCTCGCCCCGAAAAATTTTGCCGAACTGCCCGCCATCGAGGGCGTGCGCCTGGCGACCGGCGCGGCCGGCATCCGCTACAAGGGCCGCACCGACGTGCTGCTGGCGGTATTCGACGAGGGCGCGACGGTGGCTGGGGTCTTCACCACCTCGAAATGCCCTTCGGCGCCGGTGGACTGGTGCCGGAAAAACCTCGGCCAGGGCAAGGCGCGGGCCTTGGTGGTCAATTCCGGCAACGCCAACGCCTTCACCGGCAAGCTCGGCCGCGAGGCGACGGAACTGACGGCGGAACTGGCCGCCAAGGCGGTCGGCTCCGACGAGGACGAGATTTTCCTCAGCAGCACCGGGGTGATCGGCGAACCGCTCGACGCTACGAAATTTGAAGGAATTCTCGAAAAACTGGCGGCGCAGGCGCGGCCCGACGGCTGGCTCGACGCGGCCAAGGCGATCATGACCACCGACACTTTTCCCAAAGTCGCCACGGCCAAGGCCAGAATCGGCAAGGTCGAGGTGACGATCAACGGCTTCGCCAAGGGCGCGGGCATGATCGCCCCCGATATGGCGACGATGTTGTCCTATGTCTTCACCGACGCGGCCATTTCCTCCGATGCGCTGCAAACCCTGCTGTCGCGCGGCGTGAAAAACACTTTCAACTCGGTGACGGTGGACAGCGACACCTCGACCTCGGACACTTTGATGCTTTTCGCGACGGGCGCGGCGGAAGCTCGCGGCGCGAAAAAAATCAAGAAGGCCGACGACAAGAAACTGGACGATTTCCGCGAAAAACTCGACGCCGTGCTGCTCGATCTGGCGCAGCAGGTGGCGCGCGACGGCGAAGGCGCCCGCAAATTCGTCGAAGTGCAGGTTTTTGGCGCCGAAAACGACAAGGCGGCCAAGAAAATCGCCTTTTCCATCGCCAATTCGCCCTTGGTCAAGACGGCGGTGGCCGGCGAGGACGCCAACTGGGGCCGGGTGGTGATGGCGGTCGGCAAGGCTGGCGAAAAGGCGGAGCGCGATCTGTTGTCGATCTGGTTCGGCGACATACGCGTGGCCCACCAAGGCCTGCGCGACCCCGATTACGACGAGGCGGCGGTGTCGCAGATCATGAAACAGGACAAGATCGTGATTGGCGTCGATCTCGGTCTGAACAAGGGCAAGGCGACCGTCTGGACCTGCGACCTGACCAAGGAATATATCGCGATAAACGGCGATTACCGCTCGTGACGGACATAGTGTTTTCGAGCGAAGTGGTCGCCGGTTCGCGTGAAGACCCGAAGGGCCGGGTTACCGAATACGCGTCAAAACAAGAAAATCGAGCTCCGATCCGATTTCATCGGATCGGACGAGGTTCCATTCCATGAAAATCCTGCTGGTCGTCGCCGTGGCCCTGATCGACGCCGACGACCGGATTCTCTTAGCCCAGCGTCCGCCGGGCAAGCAATTGGCGGGGCTTTGGGAATTTCCCGGCGGCAAGGTCGATCCGGGCGAGCGGCCGGAGGCGGCGCTGATCCGCGAGTTGCGCGAGGAGCTGGGGATCGAGGTCAAGGAGGCCTGTCTCGCGCCGCTGACTTTCGCCAGTCATGCTTACGAAAGTTTTCACCTTTTGATGCCGCTATACGTTTGCAGGCGTTGGCAGGGGCTCGTGAGCCCGCGCGAGGGCCAAGCGCTCAAATGGCTTCGCGCGAGGCAGTTGCGGGATGTACCCATGCCGCCGGCCGATGAGCCGCTGATTCCAGCGTTGATCGAATTGTTGCCATGATTAGGTCAAAAACCGGTTCAGGAACCATTCATCTCTTTATGTGTAATTAGGATGCTGCACTGCAAAATTGCAGCGCTTGATCAACTAACAACCCTTCACTATCTACCAAGCTGGGTGTGACATTTTGGCATATTGTGCGATCACGCAAATGTGAATAATCGCGTGTGCACAAAGTTCAGGCTTGAACTTTATGCTGCAGTGCAGCATATTATGCGCAGAGAGAGGAAGCGTTCTGGAGGGTTGCCTGCAATAGCGGCCTAAGGCCGCGTAAGGGATAAGGAATTAACCACATGGAACAGACCATGATCCATGGCGGCGTCATACGCAGACTATGGCCGGCTGATCTTCCCGCGTTTCGGGAGCATCTATTGCGCCTCGACGCGCAGAGCCGGTTTGACCGCTTTGCAATGGCTGTGAATGACGAGTTTCTCATTCGCTACGCAGATCGTTGTTTCGGCATCGATGACGTGATCTACGGCTATTATGTCGATGGGACCATGCGCGGCGCCGGTGAACTGCGCGCCGTGGGCAACAATATCATTGGCGGCTCGGTCGAAGCGGCGTTCAGCGTCGAAAAGGGCTGGCGCCGGCGTGGCGTCGGAACGGAACTGATGTCGCGCATCGTGCGCGCCGCCCGTAACCGTCGCGCCGACGCGCTTTACATGTCCTGCCTGGCGCGCAATGTCGCCATGCAGTCTCTGGCGCGCAAGTTCTCCGCGGATCTGCGCTTCGAGACCGACGACATGACCGGCAGGCTGGTGGCGCGCGCGCCGTCCGCCTCCTCGGTCTGGAGCGAATTCGCCGATAATGCGACGAGTTTCGCCACGGCGATGCTGGATCTGCAGACGCGCGTGTTCTCGCTGCAGCCCCGCCCGTAAAATTCCCCGTCCGCGCGAGGATATGCCCGAAAAGTTGCAGACTTTTCGGATCGGCATATGCGGTTAGACAAGCGGCCGGACCCCCGAATTGAAAAAAGCGCGCCGCGAAGAACGGCGCGCTTTTTTCGTTAAAGCCGTCGATTTCAACCGGGGGCGTCATTGCGAGCGGAGCGAAGCAATCCAGCGGCTGCGATTCGAGGCAAAGCTGGACTGCTTCCTGGCGCGCCTTCGGCTCGCGGCCGCAATGACGGCGCCGAAGCTAATCAAGCCCAAACGGCTCTAAACATTCAGCGTCTCTTACAAATCCGCCCAGCCGGGATTCATCGTTTCGATCATGAGCAGCTTCTTTTTCCGGCTGCCCGCCTTGACCTGCTTTCGCGCGCGATGGCGTCGTTCATGTCGTCGTAAAATTCGTAATAGACCAGCAGCGAGCAGCATGGCGGGCGGACGCATGTCGGATTTTAATCCCTTGGCCGTGACCATGCACGAATCTTGCTGGCCGGCAGACCTTTCCGACGACGACCATTCTGGCGCGCCTCGTCGCGCTCAACAAGGAGCGAGCCAGGGAAGAGCGCGCGGAAAAATCCGCTGGTTGCGCCCGGACTATCAAATCCCGCGCTTCGGATCGCCGAAGGAAAAGGCCGAACTCGATCTGGTCGGCGGCGGCATGACAGCCGAGGCCGCCGCGCCGGCCGGCGCGAAGCCGGCCTTTCCGAACGAGGACGTCATGCAGACCGCCGCGGTCATAGCGGCGCTCGCTTCCCCCAAAATCCGCTCGACGCCGACGCTATCGCCAAAACCTTCAAACAGGGCAGAAAAGTCGCGCACAAGATCGCCGCCGTTCTCGCGGCGCTGGCGCGCGTCGGCTATGTGACGAGGCCGTGCGAAAACACGATTTTCGGAACTTGCGGCAACAGCGGCCATGAAGCGCGGAGAGTTTTCGGGCGGTTTGGATTTCGTGCGAAGGCGCCTCAGGCGGCTCTCATCGCTTGGATGGTCGGCCCAACGCCGAGGATGGCGATCAGCCTCTTCAAGTTGTAGGCGAGAACGTGAAGGCTCATCTCCGTTTTCACCTTTTCAAGCGTGCGCATCCGGAAGTGGGTCGCGCCCATCCAGGCTTTGATGGATCCGAACGGGTGTTCGACGGTTTGACGCCGGATGCGCATGCTGTTGGGCGCGCGGTCCAGCCGTTCCTGCATCGCGTCGAGCACGGCTTCGTGCTCCCAGCGTTTGACGCGCCGCTCCTTTGAACGCGTGCACTGCGACTTCAGCGCGCAGCTGGCGCATTTCGTCGTCCAGTAGCAATTCAGTTTCATGCCCTCTTCAACGCTCGTACAATGCCAAATCAGCGTTTCGCCCGCGGGACACCGGTAGACGTCCTCTTGCGGATCGTAGACGAAATCCTGCTTGCCGAACCGGCCATCAGCCTTGGCCCCCGAGGTCAACGGCTTGGGAACAAGCGGCGTCACGCCCGCCGCCTCGCAGGCCAGTATCTCCTCGCCCTTGAAGTAGCCGCGATCGGCAATCGCCGTCAGCTCACGGGTTCCCGTCGCCGTCTGCGCTTGCTTCGCCATATTCGAGAGTTGAGTGCGGTCGTGGCCGATATTGGTGACCTCATGAGCGATGATCAGGTGATGCTGCGCATCGACCACGGCCTGAACATTATAGCCGACCAGGCCCGTATCCTTGCCGGTCGTCGCCATGGACCGCGCGTCCGGATCGGTCAGCGAAATCTGCTTGTCGGGCGCAGCGTGCACGGCGACTTCCAACGCCTTGTACTTGCGCATTTGCTCTCGCAGCGAGGCGATCTTGTCCCTCAGTCGTCCCGACTTCATCTGCGCCAGTTCGCCCTCGTGGCGATCCGCCGTCTCCAGCGCCGACAGATAGCGTGTGATGCTCGCCTCGACTTGCTCCATGCGGCGTTGGATCGAGCCGCGTGAGAACGACCTGTCACGGGAATTGACCGCCTTGAACCGGCTGCCGTCGATCGCGACGATCGCCTGGGTGAACAAATTGAGATTTCGGCAGAGCGCCACGAACTGCCGGCAGGCGGCGCGGATCGCCGGGCCATTGTCCTTGCGAAAGTCTGCGATCGTCTTGAAGTCCGGCGTCAGCCGGCCCGTCAGCCACATCATTTCGACGTTGCGCGCGGTTTCGCGCTCAAGACGTCGGCTTGACTGGATCTGGTTGATGTAGCCGTAAACGTAAATCTTCAGCATCGTGGCGGGATGATAGGCGGGACGGCCCGTCGTCTCGGGAACGACGCCCTCAAAGCCCAAGCCCCGCAAATCCAGCTCTTCGACGAATGCCTCGATCACCCGAACCGGATTGTTCTCTGCCACGTAATCGTCAAGGAACTCGGGAAGCAATACGCCTTGTTTTCGGTCTTCCCCCTCGACGAAGCGCTTCATTGCAATCCCCGCAGCATGGCCTCCCAAATTATAGCTGATTCATCGTTTTCACACAGCCTGTGACGGCGACGGACAACGGGCGAAGCTTCGCCCTCAGGCGGGCGGCTTAGCTCATAACACCAAGTCTCCGTGATCGCGGCTCGTCGCGATGATGGAACTCCTCGCATAAGCCAGATGAGCGTCGTCAGACGCCGTCTTTCGACGGCCGTAGGCTCCTGACTTAATCGCCTGGCGTGATTGCCGTCATGCCCGGCCTTGTGCCGGGTATCCACGCCAAGCCGCGAGCCATAAAGCCGAAAATAATGCGCAGCGGCGCCGCGTGGATGGCCGGGACGAATCCCCGGATCAAGTCCGGGGACGGCCGTGACGTCGCTGTTAACTTCGACCGATTGAGCCTTGAGCCTTGAGCGTCTTCAGGCGCCGGTCTTTCGAAAATCACGCATAGGTTGCAAAAAAAAGCGAACGCGGCGGGATGGGAAAATGTGAAAAAAGGCGCGTTTTTCGATCGATTTGCGTAAAAACGTGCTTATTTCCGCTGTTTTTCGTTCATTTTCACCCCGTTTTCATTCGCTCAACCGCGAGGTTGTGTTTCCCGGCGGCGAGGCGCGAAGCGTTCCGGTTCTC
>NZ_JBKQOU010000026.1:0-6579 GCF_052145335.1 Rhodoblastus sp. | reverse complement strand
GACCCCATAATGAAACCCCGAGCGGATATCTCGAGTATTCGACATCCCACCCAATCGAAATCGAGGAACTGGCTGGACCGCCCCATACTCCAGACGCCGAGCACAACCTAAATTTAAGCTAACGACTTGGCCGCTCTGACCTCCGAGCAAGCCCCGATATGTGGAGCAATTCGTGGAATAGCTGCCTCGCCATCTAGAGAAATATTTATTAATTTCATTAACTTTAAAGAATATTGGATTGCTCCGGCTTATGGTGGCCCCGCAGCTTACGCTGCTGGGGGTGCAGCCGGTCCATCCCATTATGACAACGAGATCCAGTGCATGTTGAAGGCCGGCATGGTCGGCGCAGTCGAATGGCTGAAAGAGCGTCCCGGCTGGCGAAGCGTCGAGCGTTCGCTTCACGCGCTCGCAATGGCCGGAAGCGTCGCAGGCGAGGAAGGCGACGGAATAATGCTTTTCGGCGTTGAATTCCTGCGCATGCCCCCGCTGCGTGAGGCCGACGAGCGCAACTAGCTAATTTGGAGGATTGTCGATATGCAATTCTTGCATCTCCAAAAAGCGGGACTGGCCTCCTTCATCTTCGCTGGTGGTCGTGCTACGTCATACTGCCGACGCTCAAACTCGGCGGGAAATTCCCGCCTGACAGATGTTCCAAATGCGCGTCACGCCAAAAGGCGATCGACGCTTCCCGGGCGATGCAAAAGGAACTGAAAGTCAACCGACCGCTAAGGGCGATGGGTTATGAAACAATTCGCTAAAACGCTCATTTTCTTGGTCGTCGTTCTCGCTTTTGCAGGCGGGGGCTATTACGCTTGGCTGAAATTGCGGCCGCCGGGCCTTCCGCCGGGGATCGCCTCCGGAAACGGCCGGATTGAGGCCACCGAGATCGATGTCGACGCCAAGATTCCCGGACGGATCGCGGAAATTCTGGTCGCCGAGGGCGACTTCGTCAGCGCGGGCCAGGTGCTCGCGCACATGGACACCAAGACCCTCGAGGCCCAGCGCCGCGAGGCGGAAGCCATGTTGGAGCGCGCGACCATCGGCGTCGAGACGGCTGAAGCTGTCGTGAGGCAGCGCGAAGCCCAAAAGGTCGCCGCGGACGCCCAGATCGCCACCCGCAAAGCCTTATGGGAGGCGGCGGCGGCCCGGCTCGCCCGCGTCACGCCCATGGCGGCCAAGGACTTTGAAACCAAGCAGTCGCTCGACGACGCCCGCGCCACTGAACATGCAACCAATTCCGCCATCGCGGAAGGGCAGGCGAATCTGGCGGCGGCGGAGGCCGGGATCAGCGCGGCGAAGGCGCAGGTCGTCGACGCCAAGGCGGCTGTCATCGCCGCGCATGCGACCATTGATCGCATCGTCGCCGATATCGACGACAGCAGCCTCAAGACGCCGCGCGACGGCCGGGTGCAGTTCAAGGTCGCCGAGCAGGGAGAAGTTTTGCCGGCGGGCGGGCGAGTCCTCAACCTCGTCGACCTGAGCGACGTCTATATGACATTCTATCTGCCGACCAAACAGGCCGGCGGGGCCGGCGTCGGCGCCGACGCTCGCATCGTGCTCGACGCCTTTCCCGAATATGTCCTTCCCGCGTCGATCACTTTCGTCGCCAGCGTCGCGCAATTCACCCCGAAAACCGTCGAAACCGAGGCGGAGCGGCAGAAGCTGATGTTTCGTCTCAAGGCGCAGCTCCCGGCGGATTTGCTGCACAAATATATCCAGCTCGTGAAGACTGGCCTGCCGGGAACAGCTTATGTCAAGTTGGACGCCAATACGCATTGGCCGGCCGACCTGACGGTCAGGCTGCCGTAACAATGACGATGTCCGCTCTGGCCGCCGCGTCCGCCAGCCCAACCTCTATTGTGGTGAGCCTGCGCGACGTCAGCCATGTCTTCGGCCGCACCCGCGCCCTCGATGGCGTCAGCCTCGATGTCCCCGCCGGCTGCATGGTGGGCCTTATCGGGCCGGACGGCGTCGGCAAGTCCACGATGTTCGACCTGATCTCCGGCGCGCGCGTCATCCAGAGCGGAAAGGTCGAGGTTCTCGGCGGCGATATGAGGGACGCCGGGCGCCGGCGGCTGACCTGCCCGAAAATTGCTTACATGCCGCAAGGGTTGGGCAAGAACCTCGATCCAACCCTTTCGGTTTTCGAAAATGTTGATTTTTTCGGACGCCTGTTCGGGTTACCCCGGCAGGAGCGCCACCGCCGCATCGCCATCTTGCTGCGCGGCACCGGACTCGAACCTTTCGCAGACAGGCCGGCGGGCAAGCTTTCCGGCGGCATGAAGCAGAAGCTTGGCCTGTGCTGCTCGCTGATCCATGATCCAGACCTTTTGATCCTTGACGAACCAACGACTGGCGTCGACCCATTGTCGCGCCGTCAATTCTGGGAACTGATCGATCAGATCCGCGCCGACCGGCCGGGAATGAGCGTCATGGTGGCCACAGCTTATATGGATGAGGCCGCCCGCTTCGATACGCTTGTCGCGATGGATGACGGCCGCGTACTCGCGACGGGCTCACCCAAAGAGCTCTTGTCCCGCACCGGCACGGATTCTCTAGACGCCGCGTTCATTGCGCTTCTGCCGCAGGAGAAACGTCAAGGCCATGTCGACGTGGTCATCCCGCCGCGCGCGGCCGAGGCGTCGCAAGAGATCGCCATCGAGGCCGAAGGATTGACCCAGCGGTTTGGCGACTTCGTCGCCGTCGATCATGTGAGCTTCCGCATCACCCGAGGAGAAATTTTCGGGTTTCTCGGCTCGAACGGCTGCGGAAAGAGCACAACAATGAAGATGCTGACAGGGCTGCTCCCACCGACTGAGGGCTCCTCGACCCTGTTCGGGCAAAAGATGGACGCCAATGACATGGAGCTTCGCCGCCGCGTCGGCTATATGTCTCAGGCCTTCTCCCTCTATTCGGAACTCACCGTCCGGCAGAACCTCGACCTGCACGCTTCTCTTTACCGCCTGCCGCAGGACAAGATTGAACCCCGCGTCCGCGAGGTGGCTGAACGTTTCGATCTGACCACCGTCATGGACGCGCTGCCTAACGCGCTGCCCTTGGGGATTCGTCAGCGTCTCCAGCTCGCGGTGGCCATGATCCATGCCCCCGAGATGCTGATCCTGGACGAGCCGACCTCGGGCGTCGATCCTGTCGAGCGCGACAAGTTTTGGCAGATCCTCGTCGACCTCTCCCGCAAGGATAACGTCACGATCTTCGTCTCGACCCACTTCATGAACGAGGCCATGCGGTGCGACCGGATTTCGCTCATGAACACGGGCAAGGTTCTGGTCACGGATATGCCGCAGAACATCATCAAGATGCGCGGCGCGGCGGACCTTGAAGAAGCCTTCATTGAATTCCTGGAGGAAGCCACCGGTCAAAAGCTCGGGCAGCGACCGGTCCAAAGGGCTGCCCCCGAAGCCGCAGAAGAGCGTCAAATTTTTGCGACAGGCGGATGGTTCAGCTCGCGGCGCATGGGCGCATATATGCTGCGCGAGGCGCTCGAGCTTCGCCGTGATTACTTGCGCTTGGCTCTTGCCATGTTCGGCAGCGTCATCCTCCTGTTTGTGCTGGGCTATGGGATCAACCTCGACGTCAACAATCTGTCCTTCGCCGTGCTCGACCGCGACCAAACGACGATCAGCGAGAACTACATCCTCAACATCGCCGGCTCGCGTTATTTTGTGCAACGCCCACCGATCACCAGCAGTGCGGAACTCGACCGGCGGCTGAGCACGGGCGAGGTCAGTCTCGCCATCGAAATCCCGCCCAACTTCGGCCGAGACATCGCGCACGGGCGAGACGTCAAGATCGGCATGTGGATTGATGGAGCGATGCCGATCCGGGCTGAAACCATTCGCGGGTACGTCAAATTGATGCATCTGCAATGGCTGACGGACGAGGCCAGCAAATTGTTCGGGAAGCGGACGCTGGCGGGCCAAACCCAGATCGAGATGCGATACCGCTACAATCCTGGCTTCGAGAGCCTGATCGCCATGGTTCCAGCGGTCATACCGCTTCTGCTGCTCGTCATTCCAGCAAATCTCGCGACGCTCAGCGTGGTGCGCGAGAAGGAGCTTGGCTCGATCGTCAATTTCTATGTCACCCCGGTCACCCGATTCGAGTTTCTGTTCGGAAAGCAGATTCCCTACATCGTTCTCGGGATGGTCAACTTCTTCTTCTTGACGGCTTTAGGGGTCTATATATTCCACGTTCCTTTCACCGGGGACTTTGCGGCTTTCACACTGGCCGCCTTGCTCTATGTTACGGTGGCGACCGGCCTCGGCCTTTTCATCTCGGCTTTCATGCGTAGCCAGGTGGCGGCGATTTTCGCCACCACGGTCGTGACGATGATCCCCGCCGTCCATTACTCGGGGCTGATCGACCCGGTCGCATCCATTACCGGCGGCGGCCGATTGATCGGAGAGGTATTCCCGACCGCGTTTTTCATCAATGTCGCGCGCGGAACCTTTTCGAAGGCCCTTGGCTTCGTCGATGTGCAGAGCGATATCATTCCTCTCGCGGTCACAGTGCCGATATTGCTCATCTTCGCTGGCATGGCGCTAAAGAAGCAGGATAGTTGAGATGCGCCTCATCAACATCCTGCAACTCGGGATCAAGGAATTGCGCGGCTTGGCGCGCGATCACATCATGGTGTTCCTGATCTTTTATGTTTTCACCTTCGCGATCTATACCCAGGCGACAGTGGCGCCTGAACTCCTGAACAGGGCGTCGATATCCATCGTCGACGAAGATCAGTCGCAGCTTTCCGCACGCATCGCTGGCGCTTTCTATCCGCCCCGCTTTCTGATGCCCAAAAACATAACTGCAGGCGAAATGGATCGCCGCATGAACGAGGGGATAGACACCTTCGCGCTCGACATTCCGCCCCATTTCGAGCGCGACGTCCTCAACGGCCGGGGCCGCGCCAATGAAATTCAACTCAACATCGACGCGACGCGAGTGTCCCAAGCCTTCGCCGGCGGCGGCTATGTCCAGGAAATCGTCTCAGGCGAGGTCGCCGATTTCCTGCACCGCTATCGTTCGGCCGCCCCGCTGCCGGTTGATCTTGATCTGCGCGCCGTTTTCAACCCGAATATGGACAGAATTTGGTTCGGCTCCATCACGAGCCTGATCGCCCAGATCACGATGTTGTCAGTCGTGCTGACCGGCGCCGCGCTCATCCGCGAGCGGGAGCACGGAACGGTCGAGCATTTGCTGGTGATGCCGGTCACGCCGACCGAGATCATGTTGAGCAAGATCTGGTCGATGGGGCTGGTCGTTCTGGTCGTGGCGTTCCTATCGCTGTTAACGATAGTCCAAGGCCTCCTGGCCGTGCCCGTCCGCGGCTCCGTCGCACTGTTCATGTGCGCGGCCGCGCTTCAGCTTTACGCCACTACGGCAATGGGGATCGCTCTCGCGACCGTGGCCCAATCCATGCCCCAGTTCGCGCTGCTTCTCGTTCTCGTGCTGCTTCCGATGCAGGTTCTGTCCGGCGCGACGACGCCGCGGGAAAGCATGCCGCAAATTGTTCAAAACATCATGCTTGGCGCGCCTGACACGCACTTCGTGATATTGGCGCAAGCAATCCTGTTCCGTGGCGCCGGGATCGACATCGTCTGGCCGGAATTTCTCGCGCTTTTCAGCATCGGGTCCGCGCTGTTCGTCTTCGCACTCTGGCGCTTCCGCAAAGTTCTCCGGTAAGGGCGCAACTGAACACCGCCGGGTATCATGGTCGGGAACGGCCCCTCCCTGGCAGCACCATGAGTGACGCCCGAAGATTTATTCTATGAACAGTCGAAGCGGAACTTGAAAGCGCCCTGCTATTTCGCTTCAGCTGAGGCGCGCTCGTAATAGCGCGTGGGCTGTTCAAAGCATTCGTGCTATTGCTACGAACCAAGGTCCATACGCCTGTGGCGCATGCAATCTTGGCGTTGCGGGCGGATCATTCAAAATGGAGAGTGACGATGCAGCGCATTTTGGTGGCGACGGACGGCTCCGAGTCCGCGAATCGAGCCGTCGACGTTGCGGCTCAATTCGCCAAGCGCCTTGATGCCTCGCTGATCATTGTAAACGCTTTCGACCACGAATTCCTTTCGGCGGGCGATTTGAACAAATTCAAGCGAGAAGAAGGGATTTCGCTTGGCGATGCGCTTGGGGCTGTTTCGTCGCGGATTTTGGGGCAAGCTAAAGATCAAGCACAAAATCACGGTTTATCCAACGTTCAGACGGAGTCGCGCGCAGGGGACGCCGTGCAAGTCGTGCTGGAGATAGCGCACAAAAAAAGTGTCGACGCGATTGTGGTCGGACGACGGGGCCGCGGTCGGGTCATGGGCCTGCTGCTCGGCAGCATTTCGCAAAAGCTGGTGAGCCTCGCGCCGTTCCCAGTCATTGTCGTTCCGTGAGCTAGATGTGGAGCCTCAACAGGTTGTCCCCGGTTAGACCGAGGCGACTGATGGGCGTTTGGTATTTTATGCCGCCGTGTGGACGATGCCAGTTGTATCTGTGCATCCAGCGCGGCAGCTCCGCAGCGCGCTGATCGGATGATAGATAGGCCATCGCATAAGCCCATTCCCGCAA
>NZ_JBKQOU010000025.1:0-15306 GCF_052145335.1 Rhodoblastus sp. | reverse complement strand
GTACGACGAAAGGGATACAGCAGGATTTTTTTGGTTTTGTCCCGTACCACTATCGTTGAGGGAGAACAACAATTCGATGATCTATCCTAATATTCCGCCACGATAATGTCATTCAGCTTACGCTTGGGAACATGATGGCCTTCATCTTTATCCCGCCAGTAATCAAAACTATCGGTCGGGTTCATTATCTCCAGAATAATCTTCTCTTTTGGTTTCCCGAGCGCGATAACCAGTGATGTTTCATATCTTGCCGGAATATTTAAAAGACGGCGGAGATCTTCTTTATCCACCGCGCCCAGCATGCAGCCGCCAGGTCAAGGGTTTTCCAAAGGAGTCGGCTGCACTGGCGCGCCAGGCGATGAGGTCGAATTCGACGCTACCGAATGCCTGTTGGTCGAGCTAAAGCGCCGCGGCGTCGTGTCGTCTGACGAGGCGGCCGATTTGCATGAACGCTATCTGCGCGAGCGACAATCCTAGGAGCAAGCGCAGTCGGCAATGCCTCATTTTGAATTTAGGAAAATCGACGGTTTCGCAATGTGAACGCGGCGCGAAGATGTGGGGCTTATGGTTTTTGGGACGCTTTGGTAGCGCCTTTACTGATCTTGGCGATGTTCAGGATCATGCGGCCGGGCGCTGAGAGCAGAGCGATGAAGCCGATACGAGCATAAAGCTTTGCGGCGCTTTCGTTCAGCGCATCGAGGACGACGAAGCGCGTCCCAATCTCTTCGGCGACTTTTTCGACCCGCCTGAGCGCGCCGGCGAGCAGGAATTGGCCGACGCCACGATCCTGAAATTCCTTGTGTACGGCAATCATTGAAAGATAGACAGCTGGCGTCGTCGGATAATGGGGCAGGCGCTTGCGCTCGGCTCCCGGCAGGCTTGTCACGTCGATGGCGTGGCTGTTGAGGGCGTAGAATCCTGCGATGACGGGAGTCGCGTCAAGACTTGCGACGCGGACGCGCGTGACGTTTTCGTCCTGGTGCTTGGCGGCCGACTTGGCGATATAATTGTCGATCGAGGCGACGCCACATGAAAAAACCGCCCGATCGTGTTTCTGTCGATCGAGCGGCTCGATGGTTAGCCGCGCCAGAAATTCCAGATCTATCATCGCCCAGACGTGGCCTGCGCGTGCAGCCTCATCAGCGCGACGAGATCGTCTGGCGGCTCGGTCTCGTCGAGCGCGCGCAGGAAGGCGGCGTGGTCTTCAGGGCGGATCGTGGTCGTCTCATAATCGCGCAGGGTTTCGCGCGCCGCCTTGGCCGCCGCCGCCACGGTGAATTCCGAGGCGTTGACGCCGAGCAGCGCCGCCGCCCGTTCGATCAGGTTTTTCGCCTGTTCGGTCGTGCGTTGCTCCATGCGCGCGGTCTTTTGGCCCGGTGCGGTGGGCTCCGCGTGAAAAGTGAGCATAGGATCCTCCATAATTGAGGTTATATGTACGCTAATCGCTGTACAAGCCAAGGTCTTTAGATCAAAAGGACGGGAATCACGCGGCTTCGGCGATATCGTGTCGCCGTCGCGCTTCGATTCCGGCCGCTCGCCGGATCGCGGACAGCGTTAAGCCATTACTTGTGACAATACGGAGCCGCCGCAGAACAAATGCGAGTCATTTTGTTGCTTTTTAGACACAATCATCACGCGAAAGCCACGTTGCCTAGTTTTTAGGATTGCGGTTTTTCATCGCCAAAGACAGTTTGGATCAACGCCCCTTAAATAGACACCAGAGGCTTTTTATATGCGCAAGGTTCTTTTTTCCGCCGTCGCTCTCGCCGCACTGACCGGTTCGGCCCTCGCCGCCGACTTGCCCTCGACCAAGAGCGTGCCGGTTTACGTTCCGGCGTTCACCTGGACGGGCTTCTACGCCGGTGTCGAAGGCGGCGCCGTTTTCCCGAATATTCGCGGCGACGGTTACAGCTCCTTCTCGACCCTGGGCGCGCTCGGCGGCGTCGTCGGCTATAATTACCAGATCAGCCCGACGTTCGTGATCGGCCTCGAAGGCGACGGCGGCGCCCTGTGGGGCAGCGGCCACAGCGTCGTCAACAATTCGCTTCTCAGCGCCTATAGCTCCACCTCCCTCAACTCGACCTATTTCGCCGACGTCCGCGGCCGCCTCGGCTACGCCATGGACCGCGCCCTGCTCTATGTCGCCGGCGGCGTGGCCTTCGGCAATATCGAGACCAACTACCTCCTCCCCGTCGTCGCCGCCCCCGGCCTCCAGATCACCTCCAGCCGCACCGGCTGGACCATCGGCGGCGGTCTCGAATACGCCATCTGGGACAATTGGGTCGGCCGCGTCGAATATCGCTACACCGATCTCGGCTCGGTCAATATCCGCAACCCCTACGTGATCGACCACGTCAGCTCCTCTTCCAGCGAAGTGATCTTTGCCTGGATCTACAAGTTCGGCGGCCCGGAGGCCGCTCCGGTCGTCGCCAAATACTGAATTCGACATGATTCGGCCCGATTTCGGGCCGATGCGAAGCCCGGCCCTCGCGGCCGGGCTTTTGCGTTTGGCTCCTGACCGGCCTTTAACAACACGGCTTTCCTGATGTCCCAGACCGATGACCTGCTAACACCCGGGCCGCGCGACGCCCCGCAAATCTCCTTCGTCTCGCTCGGCTGTCCGAAAGCTCTGGTCGATTCGGAGCGAATCCTCACGCGCCTGCGCGCCGAGGGCTACGCCATCTCCCGCAACCATCGCGGCGCCGACGCGGTGATCGTCAACACCTGCGGCTTTCTCGACAGCGCCAAGGCCGAATCGCTCGCCGCCATCGGCGAGGCGCTGAAGGAAAACGGCAAGGTGATCGTCACCGGCTGCATGGGCGCCGAACCCGGCCCGATCCTCGAAGCCTATCCGCATATTTCGGCGATCACCGGTCCGCAGGATTATGAAAGCGTGATGGCGGCGGTGCACAAGGTTGCGCCGCCCAGCGCCAATCCCTTCATCGACCTGTTGCCGCCGCAGGGCATAAAGCTCACGCCGCGCCATTACGCTTATCTGAAAATCTCCGAGGGCTGCCACAACCGCTGCACCTTCTGCATCATCCCGAAATTGCGCGGCGATCTCGTCTCCCGCCCCGCCGCAGAGGTTTTGCGCGAGGCCGAGAAGCTGGTGAAGGCTGGGGTCAAGGAGCTTCTGGTCGTGTCGCAGGACACGTCCGCCTATGGCCAGGACCTGCGCTACCAATCGAGCCTGTTCCACGACCGCGAAGTGCGCGCCCGCTTCTTCGACCTGGCGCGCGAACTCGGCCAGATGGACGCCTGGGTGCGGCTGCATTACGTCTATCCCTATCCCCATGTCGACGAGGTCGTAGGGCTGATGGCCGAGGGCAAGGTGCTGCCCTACCTCGACATTCCCTTCCAGCATGCGGCGCCCAATGTGCTGCGCGCGATGAAACGTCCGGGCAATGTCGAGAAGACGCTGGACCGTATTCACGCCTGGCGAAAAACCTGTCCCGATCTGGCGATCCGCTCGACCTTCATCGTCGGCTTTCCCGGCGAGACGGAAGAGGATTTCCAGATCCTGCTCGACTGGCTCGACGAGGCGAAGCTCGACCGCGTCGGCGCCTTCAAATATGAGCCGGTCGCCGGCGCCGTCGCCAATGATCTCGGTCTGCCCCCTGTCCCGGCCGAAATCCAGCAGAGCCGCTGGCGCCGGTTCATGGAAAAGCAGCAGAAGATTTCTTTCTCGCGGCAGAAAGCCAAGGTCGGCAAACGTCTGCCCGTCATCCTCGACAAGGTTTTCGCCGGCGGCGGCGAGGGCCGCAGCAAGGCCGACGCGCCGGAAATCGACGGCAAGGTTTTTGTCGCCTCGCGCCGTCCCTTGCGCGTCGGCGAGATCGCGACAGTGAAAATCGACCGCGCCGAAGCCTACGACCTGCACGGAACGGCGGTTTAGAGCGTTTTCAAGCGAAGTGGATACCGGTTCGCATGAAGAAAACGCGTAAAAACAAAAAACTAGAGCCCCGATCCGATTCAGTCAAAAATCACAAGGCTGGCGCCGGAATTCGGCTCAAAGCCGCCATTGAGGGCAGCGAGATAGAAACGCTGCCTCCCCCATATCTGGAGCGTAGCCATGGAATCATTTCCCGCCGCGCCTTGGACTGCCAAGTTTCAATCGAGGCAAAGTGAATAACGCAACCGTAGGCGCATTCACGTTTATTTGACTCTTTATTGCAAGCATTTAGGACATGTTTCAAATCTAATTTCCAAGGTGCGGTTTTTAATGGCTGCTGAAGACATTTTATTTTCATTGCCGCGTCACGCAGCAAGTGTATATTCTGCCATCTGAGAGAATAATGCAGAAACGTCCTGCCTAAGCTGCGGGCAATTTGCTTATTCTTTCTGCAGGCATTTGTTGCAAAGAGGAAGCTTCGATGCCGCAAACGCACGCCATCCATCACTCATTCACCCTCGACGATGCTCAAGTTCAGTTTGCGCTGGTACTCGCGTGCATGTTGGCTCTGGCCTTAGCCCTCGTATATTTCTTTCCGGATCATAGCGGCGTAGAACCATGGCGACCAGAGTCGGTCATTAATATGCCCGCTACATGAGCGTATCGCGATACCCGATCTGCTCTTGCTGGATTCTCGCGCGTCAAGACCAATGCGGCGGCCCGCGTGCTTTGAACCCCTGAAGCTCGTTCTATTTGGAGGCCCTCCGATGTTTGGGAACTCTGATAAAGCGGCTGTCTGGTTCAGCGGGGATGAAAAGACATCGATTTTTTATCCATTCGGCGTCCATCGCGCGGGCTATCTGGTTCCCGAGGAGCTTGCCGGGCGGGTATCCCGATGGACTTATTGGCGCGCGCAACTGCCATTAATTCTATTGACTATCGGATTTATTCCGCTGGTCGATCTGTGGGCGCCTTCGCTTGCCGCGTCAAGAAGGCTTGAAGCGCCCTGTTTCGCTCTCGCCCTTGGTCTCCTCACGGCCCTGGCGTCGGCGGGCGCCTTTGCATGCAACCGGGCGGCTTATGCCCTCTTGCTCAAAGGCTGCCGAGTTACAGAGCGGGCCCCCTCGCGCATCGAGCGAAAAAACTGCACGAAGCAATTCGGAGCATCGCGTAGGAACATCATCTTCTTGCCGCTACCGGTCGCGTTCCTCGGAGTTGTGGTGTGCGCGACGACTATGTTCATCGGCGCGGTCCGGGAGGATATTCCGATGTGGGCGCTCGGCGCGCTGATTTCGCCTCTGTTCTGGTACGCATTGATCAAGGACGGGGTCGATCAGGCTATACGCTGGATCGCAGGCCGCGCCTGACGTCCGGGCTTTTTTCCGGAAGCTGTCCGGGCGACCGTCGCTTGACTGATGCTGCGAATGTCCCCTTTCCGATTCACGCGGACAAAAATTTAGTCCCCTGATTTTTGCGCGGCGGAAGGGCGACACCGAAAACCCGTCGGGACCTCTATTCTAAAGCAGCGGCAAAGCTCTGTATCAAGGAGCGACAAGCGAGGCCATAGCGTTCCGCCGTTTTGCGTCATTCGCTGGCTTTTGTGCGTTCCTTCCTTTCGCCCTCCCGTCGCCGAGAGCGTTTATAATTAAACTTGCCCGTTTCCAGCGACGCCGCGCAGCGGATATGCTAGAAAAGGTCGGCCCTGCCTGAACCGGAAACCGACCTGAAGTGGAATTGAAATGTCCGAATTCAGCGATCTTTTTCTCGAATTGAGGACCATTCTCGACGATCCCGACGCCTATTACGAGCAGATCAGTTCGGAACTCGATCCCGATCTCGTCGACCAATTGCGCGCCTACGCGGCCTCGCACAATGTCCCGCTGCAAGACGCCCTGCTGGGAGCCCTGCAGCTTTTCATGCTGACCTCCGCCGAGGACGCCTGGCGCAGGCTTTCCCGCGAAGTGGGCGCCAACGACGACAACAGCGCCGCGCCGCTGACCGTCATCCTGGAGCGTTTCCTGACCATCGCCCTCGATCCGTCGCGCCAGAAACAGCTCGAAGGCCCGGAACTGCCCGCCATCCTCCATTCCTTCCGCCGCATGCCGGAATAGTCTCGCCTCCGGCCGTCATCAGGAAGCAATGATCTGGCTCAACATAGGCGGCACAGGAAATCGCTATAACAAGGCACGCAAACTCCGGGCGGGGACCGAATATGGTCGGCAAGGTCGAAATCGTCGAAGCTCTGGGCGAACGCGCCGTGCTGCTGCCGTCGCTGATCGCGGCGGCGCTGGCGGCCAACGACCGCCTGAAAATCCGCCTCTCGATCCTCCAGGAAGCCTCCGCCCGCGCCGCCGAGCCTGGGCGGGCCGCGCTGGCGCTGGAACAGGAGCGGCGCGCGGTCGGGCTGGACGATCCCGACTATGACGCGACGATTTCCGGCGCCCGCCCCATCGACGCCGCGACTTTCCTCAGCCCCGGCGCCGCGCGTCTCGCCGCCGGCTTCGCCAAAGACCTCGCCGCCATGTTCGCGCCGCTCGAAGCCGCGGGGAGCGAAACCGCCCCGGCGCTGAAAGCGCGGCTGGACGCGGTTGCAGCCGCCCTGCCCGATTTCGACGGCGACCGCGTCGTCCACGCCGAGGTCGCGAAGCTGGCCTCGGCGCGGCGCGAGGCTGGCGACAGCCTGCATCTCCTGGTGATGGACCTGCACAAGGCGATCAACCAACTGGCGAGCGAAACCGCCCTCGAACAGATCGACGGCGCCCATGTAGCCGGTCTCGACGATCCCTCCCGCCTGCGCGTCAAAGCTTTTATGCGCGGCTTGAATCGCACGGCTCCGCTGGCTTTTGGGCATCCCGGGCTGGCGACCACCGCGGGGCGGCTGGGCGGAAAGCTGTCGATCCAGAACGATATCGGCACGACCGACGCTCATGTCCTCGTCGTCCATGTCGAGGGGCTGACCGCGACGACGACCTATACCGACGTGCATCGGGCGCGGGCCAAATTCTTCATCTCGCTGTTCGAGGGCGAGAACGTCGCCTGGAGTCCGCTCGGCGAAAAAAGGCAGCGCAATCTGGCCGAAGGCGAGGTTTTCTTCCTGCTGACCGGCGTCTTTAAGGCGCGCGACGAGGCCGATCTCGAACGCTTCCTCGAGTTTTTGGGCTCGCGCATCGTCTTCCTGATCGACTGGAACAAGGCGCGCAAGGCGCTGCAGGTATTCACCACGAAGAACATCGCCATCGCCCTGCTGACCGGCGCGGCGCGGCGAGACGAAGGCCATCGCGCGTTTCTCGAACTCGGCGGCGCCGAGTTGATCTACGAGGCGATCCGCAACGCTGCGCCCGGGCGCATCGCCTATGGCGTGCCGCTCGATCAGGCGCTCGGCGAGGCCGAATGCGAGGCCTTTTTGCGCAATGTGCTGCATGTCGCCTGCGAGGGGCTCAAGGACGGCCGCTCGACGCGGCTGATCCGCGACGAGATCCAGGCCGATCTGTCGCAGCGCCTCGACACCGCCGAACGCGAATTGCTGGGCGTCGTGCTGCGCCATCTCGGCCTGACGCGCATGCTGGCCGGGATGATCGAAACGGTTTTCCTGCCCGATGGACTGGCGAGCGCCGAAGACCGCAAGAAATTGAGCCTTCACGCCAAGGCCATCGAGGCCAAGGCGGACCTTTTGACCGTCGCGGCGCGGAAGATTTTCGGGCGGTTGCGCGACGCCGACGATTTGCTGCATCTGATCGATCAGGTCGAGAACGCCACCGACAGTTTCGACGAGGCGGCGTTTTTCCTCAGCCTCGCCGCTGACGACAGCAGAAGCGCCCTCTCCGCCCCGCTCGGAGAACTGGCCGCTTTGGCGACCGAATCGGTCGGCCAATTGACCCGCGCCGTCGAGGGCGCCCTGCTCATTCCCAATGGCAAACGCCTCGACGCCGCTTTCGCCTTGCAATGCGCCGACGCCGTGAGCGACATCGAGCGCGCCGCCGATGTCGCCGAGCGTTCCGCCATCGGCACGATCATCTTGCACACGCCCGCCGGCGCCGACGCGCGCAGCCTGGTGCTCGGACTGGAAATCGCCCGCACCCTGGAAGAGGCGACCGACCGGCTCGCTCATGCGGCCATGTCGCTGCGCAACCGCATTTTGCAGGAGCTTTCCGCATGAGCGGCGAAAATGGAGCTTGTCCCATGAGCGGCGAAAATTTCGAACCCGCCTTCATCGCCCTCGGCGGCGCGCCCAAAACCCTTTCCGCCGCGCTTTACGGCTCCAAGGCCGCGGAACTGGCGCGCATAAATTCGATGCGGCTTCCCGTGCCGCCCGCCTTTGTCCTGCCGACCAGCCTCTGCGCGCCAGTGATCGCCGGAGACCCGAATGCGCTCGAAATCATGCGCAAAAGCCTCGTCGCAGGGGTGGCGCGGCTTGAAGCCGTCACCGCCCGGCAACTCGGCGACGCCCGCACGCCGCTGTTCGTCTCGGTGCGCTCCGGGGCGGAAAAATCCATGCCCGGAATGCTCGAAACCATTCTCGACGTCGGCATGAACCCGACCAGCGTCCATGGCCTGATCCGCGCCACCGGCAATCCGCGCCTCGCCTTCGACAGCTATCGCCGCTTCGTCCTCTCCTATGTCGAAGTGGTCGGCGGCCTGTCGATCAAACCCTTCGACGAGGCGCTGGCGGCGATGATCCACACCGAAGGCGTCGACCACGAAGCCGAACTTGACCCCGAGGCTCTGGAGCGGCTGGTCGGCGACTTTCTCGAAATCGCCGCCGCCCAGGGCGCGACGCCGCCGCGCGATCCGATCGAACAGCTGACGCAGGCGGCTCGCGCCGTCTATCTTTCCTGGCAGAGCCCGAAAGCCAGGGAATATCGCCGGCTCAACGCGCTGGAAGGCCTCCAGGGCACCGCCGTCACGGTGCAGGCGATGGTGTTCGGGAATTCGGGCGGCGATTCCGGCGCCGGCGTGGCTTTTTCGCGCGATCCCGCGACCGGCGCCAAGGGGCTCTATGTCGATTTTCTCGCCGACGCCCAAGGCGAGGATGTGGTCTCGGGGCGGCGAACCCCCGCCGACGCGGCGCTGCTGGCGCGACGCCTGCCGCAGGTGGCGCGGCAATTGGCGGAAGGCGCCGAGGCGCTGGAGAAAGCGGGAGCCGACGTGCAGGACGTCGAATTCACCGTCGAGCACGGCAAACTGTTCTTCCTGCAAACCCGCGCCGCCAAGCGCACGCCGCGCGCGGCGCTGAAAATCGCCGTCGATCTGGCGGCGGAAGGGTTGATCGACCGCGACGAGGCTTTGCGCCGGATCGCGGGGATAGACCTTGCGAAAGCGGGCGCCGCCACTTTCACGCAAGCCGCGCCGAAAATCGCCGAGGCGACCGCGGCTTCGCCCGGCGTCGCCTGCGGCCGCGCCTGTTTCAACAGCGCCCAGGCGGAAGAATCTTCACGGCGCCGCGAGCCCGTGATCCTGGTGCGCCGCGATACCTCCACCGAGGATGTCGCCGGCTTCGCCCTCGCCGAGGGCATATTGACCGCCATCGGCGGACGCACCTCCCACGCCGCCGTTGTCGCGCGGCAGATGGGCAAGGTCTGTCTGGTTGGCTGCCGGACGCTGACCATCGACGCTGACGAGCTTGGCGCGACGCTGAGTGGCGAAAGAGTTCGTTCGGGCGACTGGATCGCCCTCGACGGCGCCAACGGCGCGATTTCGCTGGGCCGGCGCGACATTGTGGTCGAAAATCCGGCGGAAGCCGCCATCATCCGGCAATGGAGAGAGGAAGCGCGGCAAGGCGTTCCCGCCTGACCTCTGCCGCCGAGGGAAAAGATTTGTCGCAGGCACAAGCGGAGCGGAAAACGACAAGCCAGGCGAGGACGATCGGAATCGCCTCGGCGCTTTGGGGCGGCTCGATTTTCCTCAGCCGCATCATCGGCCTGGCGCGCGAACAGGTGATCGGCCGCACACTCGGCGCGAGCCGTCAGGCCGACCTCTATTTCGCCAGTTTCACCTTGCCGGATTTCCTGAACTATCTGCTCGCCGCCGGCGCCCTGTCGATCGTCTTCATCCCGATTTTTCTCAGGCATCTGCAACGCGGCGACGAGGCGCGCGGCTGGCGGGCGTTCAGCGTGATCGCCAATTTCATCCTGCTGGTGGGTGGAATCGGCATCGCGCTCTTGATGGTTTTCGCCCGGCCGCTGGCGGGCGTGGTCGCGCCCGGCTTCACCGATCCCCACGACATCGAAACCCTGACCCGCCTCACCCGCATCATCCTGCCGGCGCAATTCTTCCATGTCGTCGGCGGGCTTTTGTCGGCGGCGCTGCAGGCCCAGGACCTGCATTTCCTGCCGGCGCTGGCGCCGCTGGTCTATTCGCTTGGCATCATCGCCGGCGGCCTGATCGGCGCGCATTATTCGGTCGTCGGCGCCGACGGTTTCGCCTGGGGCGTGCTGGCCGGCTCGATCCTCGGGCCTTTCGCGCTGCCGCTCTACGGCTGCCTGAAAACGCACATGCGCTGGAGCCCGGTCCTGTCGCTGCGCGACCCCGACCTGAAACGTTATCTTTGGCTCTCGGCGCCGATCATGATCGGCTTTTCCATCGTCATCGTCGACGAATGGATCGTCAAGAACCAGGCCTCCTATCTCGGCGCCGGCATGCTGTCCCATCTGCAATATGGGCGCACCCTTATGCGTGTCCCGATCGGCGTGTTCGGCATGGCGGCGGGCGTCGCGGCCTATCCGACCATCAGCCGGCTGGTCACAGACGGCGACGTAGCCGGGGCCTACAGCCTGTTGCGCCGCGCCGTGCGGCTGATGCTGGCGGCGACCTTCGCGGCGCAGGTCTGCCTGACGGTCGCGGGCTTCGAGGCGGCCTATCTGATCTGGGGCCTGTTCGCCAGCCGCTTCACCGTCGCCGACGCGCAGGCGACCGCCGACGTCCTGGCTTTTTTAAGCCTCGGCCTCGCCGGCTGGGCGGCGCAGAGCGTGATCAGCCGCGGCTTTTACGCGCTGGGCAGCACCTGGCCGCCGACGCTGCTGGGAACGGCGATCGCCGTCGTCGCGACGCCGCTCTATATTGTTTTTCGCCAAAACTGGGGCGCCAACGGCCTTGCCGTCGCCAGCGCGCTCTCGATATTGACCTATGTTCTGGCGCTGGGCTGGCTGCAGCATCGCCGCTTTCTGCGCGAGGCGCGGGAGCGGGGCGTGAGCCTGAAGCGCGAGCCCGGCATGCTCGATGGCGCCTTGCGGATGGCGGCGGCGGCGGGGCTGGCCATCGCCGCCGGGCTTTTCGCAAGGCTTTGGCTGATGAAATTTCTGCCGGGCGTGGCCCCCGGCGCCCTCGTTTTGCGCGCCGCCCTGCTCTGCTTCATCGGCGTCGCCCTTTACGCCGGTCTGGCGCGAGCTTTTGGCGTGCGCGAAATCGCCGAGATCGAAACCATCGCGATGCGCAAGCTCGGTTTGCGCAAAATTCGAGGAGACAGGCTTTGAGTATCAAGGATTTACTTCTTCACCTGCAAACCGGCGAAACGGCGCAATCGACCAATGAATTCGCAGTTTCGCTCGCCGAACAGACCGGCTCGCACCTGACGGCGGCGGGCGTGGTGATCGAAATTCCGCCTCCCGCCTCGGAACTGGGAAGTTTCGCGCCGGACTGGGATTTCAGCAATTTCGGCATTTTCGCCCAGATCGACGAACAGCGGCGCCAGGCTACCGAAAAAGCCTATGAAGCTTTTGCCGCCTCCGTCCCCGCCAGCGTCCAGACGGAAAAGGTTTTCATCCAGTCCTTTCAGGAACAGGCCTGCGACGACTTCGCGCGACTGGCGCGCCATTTCGATTTCGCCATTGTTTCGCAGGGCGATCCCGAAACCGGACAGGACAGCCGCTCGATCCTTTCCAGCGCCCTGTTCACCTCAGGCAGGCCGGCTTTCGTCGTTCCCACGGCCCATCAAGGGCCAGCCCTGCTCGACAACGCCCTGGTGTGCTGGGACGGCAGCGCGCAGGCGGCAAGGGCGCTGGCGGAAGCCCTGCCCCTGCTCGTGCGCGCGCAAAAGGTCGAAGTCGTCTGCGTCATGGGCGAAAGCGAAAACCGCAAAAACCTCCCCGGCTTCGACATCACCCGCCATCTGGCGCGCCATCGCATCGCCGCCACCCTGCGCGATCTGACCGACGCTCACGACGCCGGACGGGCGATCCTCGCCCACGCGCAGGAAATAGGCGCGGATTATCTCGTCATGGGCGCCTATGGCCACTGGCGGCTGGGCGAGTTGATCTTCGGCGGCACAACGCGCACCGTGCTGGCGGGGATGCAGAAGCCGGTGTTCATGACGCATTGAACGATCTGGTCGTCAAAATCACACGCCCTAGGGCGTTGGCAGGAATTGACGAGCGATGCCGCCCAGAAGCGCAGCAGCGGCACGATCATAGCTGTCCAGCGCCGCTTTCGCGAGATTTTTGGCATTCGAGGAGTTTGTGCGCGCGCCTCAAGAAAGATTGACCGGACCGGCAGCTCGTCGATTCTTGACCACCGAGGGCGAGGCGCGCATCCTCCCGGCTGCCACTACTCGGAGGCCGCATCATGAAGAAGCTACTTTTCGCCATTGCCGCCATCGCCCTTCTCGTCGAGCCCGTCGCGGCCATGCCGATCCGCGTGCTGCAGCAAACGACCGTCGGCGCCCCGACAATTGAAAAAGCTGTCTACGTCGGCACGCGTGGCTCTGCGCGCCGAACCGTCCGTCGACATGTCCGCCGGCACACTTATTGACCACGGCCACGTCCAAGAGCAGCGCTTCCCTTGAAAACGCCGCAGCGTAATCACGGCAGCAGGATGGTCGCGCCCGTCGTTTCGCGCCCCTCGAGGGCGCGGTGGGCCTCGGCCGCTTTCTCCAGCGGCAGCCGGGAGTTGATCGCGATCTTGACCTGGCCCGAACCAACCACCTGCGTCAGCCGCGCCGCCATTTCGGCCAGCCGTCCTTCCACGGCCATGTGGTTGAACAGCGTCGGACGCGTGGCGTAGAGCGAGCCTTTTTGCGCCAGCAGGCCGAGATTGAAAGTCTCGATCGCCCCCGATGCCGAGCCGAAGCTGACGAAAGTGCCGAACGGCCGCAGGCAATCGAGCGAGCCCGGGAAAGTCGCCTTGCCGACGCCGTCATAAACCGCGTTGCAGAGTTTGCCGCCGGTGATCTCCTTCACCCGCGCGACGAAATCCTCGTTGCGATAGAGGATGACCTCGTTGGCGCCGGCCTCGCGCGCCAGCTTGGCCTTTGCTTCGCTCCCCGCCGTGCCGATCACCGTCGCGCCGAGCAGCCGCGCCCATTGGCACAGGATCAGGCCGACGCCGCCAGCCGCCGCGTGGACGAGAATGACGTCGCCAGCGTTGACCGGGTAGGTGCGGAACAGCAGGTATTCGGCGGTCAGGCCCTTCAGCATCATCGCCGCCGCCGTCTCGTAGGAGATGCTGTCCGGCAAAGCCACCAGCGCCCGCGCGTCGATATTGAGGCGTTCGGCATAGGCGCCCTGTGCGCCGGCATAGGCGACGCGCTCGCCGATCTTGAAATCGGTCACGCCCTGGCCGAGTGCGACGATCTCCCCCGCTCCCTCATTGCCCGGCGTAAAAGGCTTTACCGGCGCCGGGTAAAGGCCGGTGCGGAAATAAATGTCGAGGTAATTGACGCCGATGGCGTGCTGGCGGACCTGGACCTGGCCAGGACCGGGCGCTGGCAATTCGATGTCCTCGTAGCGCAGGACTTCCGGGCCGCCGGTTTCGTAAATGCGGATCGCCTTGACCATGTGAGCTTCCTCCCGTTGAGAAGGAAATCTAGGCGCGACGGCCGACAGTCGCAATGATCAGGGGGCGGCGCGGGCGCAAAAGTTGCATTGCGCGGGAAGGCGCCGGCTTGGCCCTCGCTCCCCGCACGCAACGCACGCGGGGAGAGTAGGATCTCACCCCTTTTCCGGCAGGTTCACCCGCAGGTGCAATTCGCGCAATTGCTTGGGCGTCGCGGGCGACGGCGCGCCCATCAGGATGTCCTCGGCGCGCTGGTTCATCGGGAACAGCGCCACTTCGCGCAGGTTCTGTTCGCCGGCCAGCAGCATGATGATGCGGTCGACGCCCGCCGCCATGCCGCCATGGGGAGGAGCGCCATAGTGGAAGGCCCGGAACATGCCGCCGAATTCCGCGACCACCGTCTCCTCGCCATAGCCGGCGATCTCGAATGCCCTAACCATGGCTTCCGGGCGATGGTTGCGGATGCCGCCCGAGGCGATTTCGAAACCGTTGCAGGCGATGTCGTATTGGAACGCTTTTAGTGTGAGCGGATCGGCGCTGTTGAGCGCCTCCAGCCCGCCCTGCGGCATGGAGAACGGATTATGGGCGAAATCGACCTTCTTCTCGTCCTCGTTCCACTCGAACATCGGGAAATCGACGACCCAGGCCAGTTCAAACCTTTCCTTGTCGATCAGGTTCAAGTCCTCGCCGACCTTGGTCCGCGCCATGCCGGCGAATTTGGCGAATTTGTCGGGGTCGCCCGCCGCGAAAAACACCGCGTCGCCCTCTTTCAGGCCAAGCTGTTTCTGGATCGCCTCGGTGCGCTCCGGGCCGATGTTCTTAGCCACCGGTCCCGCCGCCTCGGTCTGTCCATTTGCCTCGCGCCAGAAAATATAGCCCAGCCCCGGCTGTCCCTCGCTCTGCGCCCATGAATTCATCCGGTCGCAGAAAGTGCGCGAGCCGCCGCCCGGCGCCGGCAGCGCCCAGACCTGGTTCTTCTCGGTCTCCAGCATCCGCGCGAAAACCTTGAAGCCGGAGTCGCGGAAATGTTCCGACACGTCCTGCATCACCAGGGGATTGCGCAGGTCGGGCTTGTCGGAGCCATATTTGCGCATGGCCTCGGCATAGGGGATGCGCGGCCAGTTTTTCGTCACCGGCCAACCCTTGCCGAATTGTTCGAAAATGCCGGTAATGATCGGCTCCATCGTCTCGAACACGTCTTCCTGGGTGATGAAGCTCATTTCGAGATCGAGCTGATAGAATTCGCCGGGCAGGCGGTCGGCGCGCGGGTCCTCGTCGCGGAAACAGGGCGCGATCTGGAAATAGCGGTCGAAGCCGGCCATCATCAGCAATTGCGTGTATTGCTGCGGCGCCTGCGGCAAGGCGTAGAACTTGCCGGGATGGATGCGCGACGGCACCAGGAAGTCGCGCGCGCCTTCCGGCGAGGAGGCCGTGAGGATCGGCGTCTGGAATTCGTTGAAGCCGGAAGCCTTCATGCGCTCGCGCATGGAATCCACCACCTGCCCGCGAAGCATGATGTTGTTGTGGATGCGTTCGCGGCGCAGGTCGAGGAAGCGGTATTTCAGCCGGGTCTCTTCCGGGTAATCCTGGTCGCCGAACACCGGCAGCGGCAATTCGCCCGCCGTGCCCAGAACCTGCGCGTCGCGGAC
>NZ_JBKQOU010000024.1:0-2790 GCF_052145335.1 Rhodoblastus sp. | reverse complement strand
AGGCTTTCGTGCCGCCATAGACATGGCCGCCGGGATAGGAATAGTCGCCGGCCACCGACCCCAGATTGATGATCAATCCGTCATTGCGCTCGACCATTTGCGGCAGGACTGCGCGGGTCAGATGTACGAGGCCGGTGACATTGGTGGCGATCATCCGGTCCCAATCCTCCAGCGAAGCCTCCCAGGCGGGGGACAGGCCCAGCGCCAGTCCGGCGTTGTTCACCAGCACGTCGATGCGCCGCCAATCCTCCGGCAGCGAAGGCAGGAATTCGGCGATGGCCTTGACGTCGGTCATGTCGAGCGGCGTGGCGTGCAGCGACGGGCCGAGTTCTTCCGCCAGCGCCTGGAGACGCTCGACCCTCCGCCCGGTGGCGATGACGCGGTGGCCGTCGCGCACGAAACGGCGGGCGAAAGCGGCGCCGAAACCAGCGGTGGCGCCTGTGACGAGAATGGTCTTCATCGCAATCCCAAATTTTGCGCCCGCGCAGAACGGGCGTGGCAGCGGATCACGACGAGTAGCGCCGGCCCGCGCCGGAAATTATAAGCCGGCGAGCCAAGGGACGGATAGTCGAAAGTACGCAGCGAGCTTGGGGCCAGTCGAACTAGAACGTCCAGTGAACTCGCCCGGCAAAAATGTTCGCCGGTCCGCGCTGGGTATTGTAGCCGGGATTGGCGATGAACTGATAATCGAGACCCAGTTTCGTCGAGGGCGTGAGAGCGTAATTGTAATAAGTCTCGATGATTCGTTCCGAGCCCGGATTCGGCAATTGCCCGTCGCCGATCAGGATGCCAAGGCCGCCGGCGTTGAAATAGGCCTGATGCGCGCTGGTGATGCCGTTGAGGACGCCGGCGATGGCCCATGTGTCATCCGGCCGGCCCCACTGCTTGCCCGACACCGAGACGCCTGCTTGTACGGTACGGTCGATATCGGCGAAATCCCAGGGCTCGACATTGCCGTCGACCCAGCCGGCGCGAGCGAACACGCCGACGGTCTCGGTCACTTGCTGCTCGGTGTTGAAGCTCATGCCTGGCCGGCTCCTGAACTGGCGGTCCAGAGCGAGGGCCAGGCTGGGGTCGATGCCCGTGGCGTTGGCGACGTCGACGGCGGTCTGGAATTGCCCGGCGCGCCCGCGGCTGACAAAGCCGGTGATCTTGAACTTGCCGGCCTGCCCCCATAATTCGTGTCGTTCTTCAATTTCCCCGACCAGCTGGAACTGACTGAAATTGGGGTCGAGACCATAGGCGAGGGCGTTGAGCGCTCCGCCAGCGGGCGTTTGCGACAGATCGAAAGCGCCGACGCGCAAGGTCCAGCGATCCTGGTACCATTCGGCGGCGGCGCCATAGGAATAGCCCCAGGCGTCGCCGGCATAGTCGAACGTTCCGGTGTTGATCATCGACCAGTTCAGGAAATCGGTTTTGGGATTGTTGGCGAATTTATTGGTGTCGAAAATGTCGACGATGCCGAACTTGCCGACAGTCAACACGAGGCGGTTCGCAGTCGTTGAGCCGGCGAACACATTGACGTCTGCGTCCACCTTCTGGGTCTCGCCGCCGAGATCGATGGTCTGGCGGACAAAATAGCGCTGCACGCGCGCATAGGGAAAGGGATCGCCGAGCTTGTAAGCCTCGGCGCTGGGGAATCCGGCCGCGCCATGGGTATTGGCCAGGCCGAACCCCTGATCGACTTCCGGATTGACCCAAAACTCGGCGCCCTGCCACAGGCGTAGTCCGGTGTAGAGCGTGAGGTCGAAGGTTTCGCGGCCCTGTCCGGTGTTGGGCAGACTGTAGGGGCCGTTATAGGGCGCGCGCATGGCCGGATAGGCCTGTTCAACGAAGGTGGCCTGGCCGTGAAGGCTGATCCGGTCGGAGCCTGGGGCGGCGGCGTCGCTAACCGGCGCCGGGGCCGATTCATTGCCGAAATGGTAGTTCAGGCCCACGAGCACTTGCTGCAGCGTCAGACCGGAGCTGAACTGCTGCGCATTGGAGGGAAAATAGACGTCCTTGGCGCCAAAATCCTTGAACAGATATTCGATTTTGCCGGTCCAGTTCGCCGTCACGGGAAATTCTACGCCGGCGCCCGCGGCCCAGCCAAGTCGCCACAGAAGCGGCGAATCGTTGGTCTGGCTGGAGATTTGCGTCAGGCTCAGAAGGTCGCGCGACCAGGCGAGGCCGCCGGTGGCATAAAACAGCCAATCGCCGGAAGCGTAGCCGACGCGAGCCCGCGCCGTTCCGCCGGTTTGCACGTTGACGCTGTAGCTCTCCGGGCCCTTGGTGGGCGACGTGAAGTTCGTACCGCCCCCGGTGGTGTTTCCAGCGAGGTTTGGAAAAGTTGGGGCCATCAAGTCGGCTTCGGCGCCGATGAGGATATGGTTCGGGAGCAGATAATTATACCCGGCCTGCAGACCGGTGAAGAAGCTGCCCGACTCGTTGAACGTGTTGATCCCCTCCGCCATGTCGACGGAACCGGAATTGCCGGGCGTCGCCCAATGGGAGTTTCCCCAGGCATAACCAATATTGCCGCCGACATAAAAGCCGGTCCACGGATCGCGGGCGAGCGCTTCGGGGGCCGCCTTTGTGCTCGGCAGGTCGGCGGCTCGCGCGGGGCAGGACAGGCCAGCGGCAATCGCCAAAGCCAGCGTGGAGATGAGCGCGCCGGCCCCGATTTTATCAAACCGCATCTTGTTCCCCGAAGCTTCCCGCTGCGCATTAAGGCGTAGTCGCGGCATCCAATGTCAAGACACGGCCATAAACTGCTTCGGGCCTGATGCAAATTGATGACAGTTCTTTTAG
>NZ_JBKQOU010000023.1:0-12775 GCF_052145335.1 Rhodoblastus sp. | reverse complement strand
CGGCCTTGCGGCTGCTTTGTCTGCAGGAGGAGATTTTCGTTCCCGCTCTGGAAATGCTGACCGGGGCGGCGCGTGAGTTGCGGGTCGGCGATCCGCGTGCGATCGACACCCATGTCGGCCCGGTGATTGACGCGCCGGCCAAGGCGCGGCTCGACGGCTGGCTTGCGAAATGTCGCGCGGAAAAGCGAATCCTCTATGCCGGAAACGCGCCTGCCGCCGGAACTTTTGTCGCCCCGCATATCGTCAGGCTGGACCGGCCACGCGATCTGACCGAGGAAGTTTTCGGCCCGGTGCTGCATGTCACGACCTGGCGGGCGGAAAATTTTTCAGACCTGATCGATGAAATCGCCGCGACGGGTTATGGCCTGACCATCGGCCTGCACACGCGCATAGAACGCCGCATCGCCGAACTCGCCGGCAAGGCGCCGGCGGGCAATATTTATGTCAACCGCAACATGATCGGCGCCGTGGTCGGCAGCCAGCCCTTCGGCGGTTTCTGTCTGAGCGGCACGGGGCCGAAGGCCGGCGGTCCCGAATATCTGCGTCGCTTCGTGCGGGAGACCACCGTGACCGTCAACAAGGCCTCGCTGGGCGGCGACGCCGGCCTGCTGGCGCAAGCAGACGATTGATTTTCCACGAATGAAACCCTCGAACAAAAGGCCCCCGGCGCGCGTTGAGTGAGATAGCTGGGCAGGGCGGGGGCTGCGATGTCGACAATCAGGCAATTGCTCGCCGAAAAGGGACACGAAGTCTTTTCCATCGCCCCGGATGCGACGGTTTACGATGCGATCAAGGAAATGTCCGACCGCGATATCGGCGCCCTGATCGTCGTCGAAGAAGGCAAGCCGGTGGGCATGGTCACCGAACGGCTTTACGCGCGGGAGATCATCCTGAAAGGGCGGGCGTCGCCCTCGACGCTCGTTCGCGAAGTGATGGACACGGAGATGATCTACGCCCGGCTCGACCAGACCGTGGAGGAATGCATGGCGGTGATGACCGCCAAAAGGATCCGGCATCTGCCGGTCATTTCCGACGGCGGGCTGGTCGGGCTGGTCTCCATCGGCGATCTGGTGAAATCGATCATTACCCGCCAGGAATTCACCATCGAGCAATTGATCCATTATATTCGTCGCTGATCGATGGCGACCGGCGCGGGGCGGAGTCTGCCAAAACTTGGAGCCGCTGCCCGATGAATGTTCTTCGACTCCGTCCTATCCTTCAAGCCTTGGCGATTTGCGCTCTGTCCCTGATTGCTGGCGCCCCGGCGGAGGCGGCGCCAGCCAATTCATTGCGCGAATTGTTCCATAATATCGACCTGTGCCTGAAAAAAGCGTCCATCGCGCAGGCCGGCGAAATCACCATTTATTTCAGTCTGCGTCAGGACGGCTCGCTGTTCGGCAGGCCGCGTGTCACTTACGTCAGAGTGTGGCGCGACTCCGCAGAGCAGAGCCGCTTCATGGAAAGCGTCGCCGCCGCTCTCGACAGCTGCATGCCGGCGCAGATTACCCCCAGTCTCGGCATGGCCATCGCCGGGCGCCCCCTTTCGATACGAATCGTTTTGAAAGACCGTGAAACCGATATTTGAGGCTTCCGCTCCTCTTGAGGATGATTCTTGGCGCCGCGCCGCCATTTCCGCGCAAGCTCCAGCTCCGATGCTCTCTCCTGAAACGGGCAGGGAGAGAGCAATATGGCCGCCAATGTTTCGCGCCGCGCGGCTCTGGAAAGCGAGGACGCCAGCGCCTTGCTGATTCGGGTTTCGGCGGGGGAGTTGATCGACAAGATCACCATTCTGGCGATCAAGACCCAACGCGTGCGTCATCCGCAAAAGCGGCTGATGGCGGCGCGGGAGTTGGCGCTGCTGCAACGCGCCGCCGCGCCGCTGTTGCAGGACGAGACAGGACCGCGCGCGGGTATCGCGCCTTTGCTGGAGCGTCTGGCTGCGGTCAATCTCGCTTTATGGGAGATCGAGGATGATTTACGCGCGATGGAGCAGGAGCGCGATTTCGGCGCCCGTTTCGTTGAACTGGCGCGCAGCGTCTATCGCTCCAACGACGAGCGGGCGCGGCTGAAGAACGCCATCAGCGCCGCCGCCGGCTGCGATCTGATGGAGGTCAAGGAGCACCCGGAATACTGAGGGGCCGAAGGCGCCTCAAACGCTTCTGAGCGCCGCGTTGAAACCCTCCCCGCCAGGCCAGCCGGACATAAGCTTCCCACCCAGGATGAACGACGGCGTGGCCTGCACGCCGGCTTTGCTCAGAAAATGCGAGGCGCCGATCAGAATGTCGCGCACGGCGTCGCTGTCGGCGGTCTCCGTCAGTTTCGCCACGTCGAGTTTCAGCTCCCGCGCCGCCGCCAGCCCGGTCTCGCCGTCGATGGCGCCGCGCTGCGCGAACACGCGGCGGTGGAAGGCATAGGCTTTGGCCGGTCCGTAAAGTTTCAGCGCCGCCTGCCTCAGTTTAGCCGCCTGAATCGAGCCGATCGACAATTGCGGGCTGTCGATCAGGCCGAGACGCAGCGCCCTTGCGGCGATCCGCGCGTCGAGCGCCCGGAACACCGCGCGGCAATAGGGGCAGTTGTAATCGAAAATCTCGATCGCCGCCGGCCCGGATCCCGCCCAGGACAGGCCGGGGCAGGTTCTGGCGTCGAGACCCGGCGGCAGCGGCGCCGCTTCGAAATTTTCCGCGCGCACTCCTGAAGCGGAAAGCGTGCCCGCCAGGCCGGAGAGAAATCCCCGTCGGTCCATGAAAAATCCCTTCACCCGACGGTGAAAACCGGAGCGCGGCGCCCGGCTTTCGCCAATTCTTCCAGCACGCCGCGCGCCAGCGCGAGATAGGGCTGCGCCTGCGGCGAGTCCGGCGCCGAAGCCGCCACGGGAGCGCCTTTGTCAGAGGTTTCGCGTATCGCCATGTCGAGCGGCGCCGCGCCGAGAAAGCGCAGGCCGTTCTTATGCGCCTCGGCCTCGGCGCCGCCATGGGCGAAAATGTCGGTGCGTCCGCCGCAATGCGGGCAGAGGAAATAGCTCATGTTCTCGAACAGGCCGAGGACGGGAGTTTTTACCTGCGCGAACATGGCCACCGCCCGGCGCGCGTCGATCAGCGCGAGATCCTGCGGTGTCGAGACCACAACGGCCCCCGCCAGCGAGGCGTTCTGCGCCAGGGTGAGCTGGACGTCGCCGGTGCCGGGCGGCATGTCGACGACCAATATGTCGAGTTCGCCCCAGGCGACATCGTTGAGCAATTGCTTGATCGCCGTCATCACCAGCGGGCCGCGCCAGACCACGGCGGCGTCGTCGGGGACGAGAAAGCCGATCGACATCAGTTTGACGCCATGCTTTTCGAACGGCACCAGGCTATGGCCATCGCTGGAAAAGCTCGGCTTGCCATGCAGCCCGAACAGCAGGGGCACGGAAGGGCCGAACACGTCGGCGTCGAGCAGCCCGACCTTCTGGCCCAACCGCGCCAGCGCCACCGCGAGATTGGCGGCGGTGGTGGATTTGCCGACGCCGCCCTTGCCCGAGGCGACGCCGATGATCTTCGCCACCTTGGCGAGCCCGGAGCCTTGCGCCGGCGCCGCGGCGCGGGGCGCATGAGACGGCGCGGCCGCTTGCGGCGCGCGTTCCGCCGTCAAGGCGACGAAGGCGGCGGCGACGCCGGGCAGGGCGGCGACGGCTTTTTGCGCCGCCAGCCGCATTGGCTCCAGCGCCTGCGCCCGTTCGGGCGGCACGGTCAGGGTGAGATAGACCTTGCCGTCATGGATATTGAGGCCGGAGAGAATCCCTGAATCCCGCAGCGAAGTCTTGCCGTCCGGTCCCGCGACCTGGCCGAGGGCCGCCAAAACCTGTTCATTTGTCGTCATGTTCCGCCTCGATTTTCGGTGAATACCAGTTGAGCGTCTCGCGCAATCGCACGACTTCGCCGACGATGATGATGGTCGGGCCGCGCAAGGCGGCCTCGACGGCCTTGCCGGCGATGTCGGCGACGGTTCCCGTGACCGTGATCTGGTTGGCGCGGGTGCCGTTTTCAACGATCGCTACCGGCAGGGCCGGATCGGCGCCATGACGCAGCAATTCCTTCATCAGGAATTCGAGATGGGCGAGTCCCATGTAGATGGCGACGGTCTGCCGCGGGCGTAAGATGGTCGACCAGTCGAGATCGATAGGCCCCTCCTTGCCGTGTCCGGTGACGAAGACGCAGGATTGCGCGTAATCGCGGTGGGTCAGCGGAATGCCGGCATAGGCCGAACAGCCGGCCGCCGCCGTCACGCCGGGGCAGACCTGAAAGGGGATGCGATGTTCGGCGAGTTTTTCGATCTCCTCGCCGCCGCGTCCGAAAATGAACGGGTCGCCGCCCTTGAGCCGCAACACGCGTTTGCCCTCACACGCCAGCCGCACCATCAATTCGCCGATTTCCTCCTGCGGCAGGGCGTGATCGGAGCGCCGCTTGCCGACATAGATGCGTTCGGCGTCGCGGCGCACGCGGTCCATGATCGCGGGCTCGACCAGCCGGTCGTAGAGCACGACGTCCGCCTGCTGCATCAGCCGGAAAGCGCGAAAGGTGAGGAGATCGGGATCGCCCGGCCCGGCGCCAACCAGGTAAACCTCGCCGCGTGGAAAATCGCCGCTCGCCGATCCGTCCGGCTGGCAGGAAGCGATTTCATGCGCCAGAGCCGACCGCGCCGCCGCCTCGTCGCCGGACAGCGCCATTTCGGCGATGGGGCCGTCGTAGATCCGCTCCCAGAACCTCAGCCGCGCGGCGTGGCTGGTCAATTTGTCCGCCAGAGCCGCGCGCCCGGCGCCGGCCAGCGCGGCGAGGCGTCCATAGGCGGCGGGGACCAGCGTCTCCAGCCGCGCCTTCAGCAACCGGCCGAGCAGGGGCGCCTCGCCGCCGGTGGAAATGGCGACGACCAGCGGGCTGCGGTCGAGCACCGAGGGGACGATGAAATCGGAAATCTGCGGGTGGTCGGCGACATTGACCAGCGCGCCCGCCGCCCGCGCCCGCGCCACCAGCGCGGAATCGGGTTCCCCGCCGGGTTCCGGCGCGAAATAGCACAAGGCGCAACCGGCGAAAATGTCGCCCTCAGCGAGATCGCCGCGTCTAAAACTTCCCTGCAGCGCCTCGAACTCGTCGCTCAAGATTTCGGCGAGCAGCAGCACCTCGGCGCCCGCGCGAAAAAGCGTCTCGACGCGGCGGGCGGCCAGCGGTCCTGCGCCGACCACGGCGACGCGGCGCGCTTTGACATCGAGAAACAGCGGCAGGCGATTCATGGCGATTCCGATTGTTCTTGTTGTTTTTGTTCAGGCGGCGAGCAGGCGGCCGGGATCGCGGGCGGCCCAGAATTGTTCGGCGCGAACTTGGGCCGCCTGCTGGTCCGGCGCCAGCCCCATGGCGCGCAAGGCGAGGGCGAGGGTGCCGGTCACCGCCGCTTCGGCATAGGCGTCGCGGACGTCGCCGCGCCACACCGCGAGCAGGCGCGACAGCTCCATCGCCTCGTCGGGCAGTTGCCGCGGCTCCTCCATCATCGGCGGCCAGCGCTCCTCGAAAGGCTCGCCGTCCCTGATCCCCAATGTCTCGCAGGGCTTGCCGGGCCGGCGCTCGATCTCGCCGCCTTCGCCGCGAAACACGATCATGTTCTTCTCGCCCAGCAGAAGCGCGGCGTCGCGGTGGGTCGCCATGTAGTTGGGATGGAAAATGCCCTGCAACAGGCAGGGGGCGCCAAAAGGATTGATCATCCGCGCCAGCGTGTGGACCGGCGAGCGCAGTCCGAGGATTTTCTTGAACCCCATCATCCGCGCCAGCACCGGACTGATATGGGCGAGGTCGAGATAGGCGAATTTGCGCTGCGCCAGTTGCTCCGCCGCGACTTGCAGATTTTCCGCGGGGGGCAGTCCAACGGCGCGCAACACGTCGCCGGTATAGAGCCGTCCGGCGGTGTGGCCGTCGAAGCCGTGCATAAAAACGCTGTGGCCGTTTTGCGCCAGGCACAGCGCCGCCAGCAGGAACCAGGGCAATTGCCTTTTCTTGCCGGCATAGGACGACCAGTCGACCTCGGCGAGATTCTTCGGCTCCAAGCTCAGGCTGTTGCGCACCGCCTTGACGAAGCCGGCGATCTCGGCGCCGTTTTCCTCTTTGACCCGCAGCAGCATCAGGAAGGCGCCGAGTTGCTCGGGCAGAACCTTGTCCTGGAGAATCATCGTCATCGCCACTTCCGCCTCTTCGACGGTCAGGGGGCGGGTCAGATGCTTGCCGCGCCCGAGAATGGCGATGAAACGGGCGAAGGGATGCGGCGCATGGGGCATGGATTTCGACCTTGTTGTCGTCTGCGTCTTTTGTCTGGCGCCGACCATAGGCCCGGAAGCGTCATGGGAAAAGGCGGCGAGACCGAAATGCGCGATCACGGTGAGCCGGCGGGTGGAAAGTGAAAATGGAGCAGTGAAACGGGCAAAAAAGGTTCTCGATATGTTCCGCCTGAGATTCGGGCGCACAAAGAGAAAAGGGTCCGCGCGTTGGCGCGAACCCTGACTTGTCGGGCGCTCAGGCGCGTGACGACGTCAAATCTACGACGTCGGCCCTGAGAACATCGCGGGGCTGATCAACCGCCCGTAGGTCAGGCTGTTGGCGATGTCGGCGAAAATCGCACTCAGGGTGGTAATGCTCGGATGCGCCGTCGATGCGCAGCCGTTGGCGTTGTCGGAGTAGAATCTCGTCGGACTGGAGGCGATATTGGTCATCGTCTGGCAGGCCTGGTAGGGCTGGGCGGCCGGGGCGGACGAGGCCGGCGGCACCCTTGTGGGCGTGTTGTCGGTCGAGCAGCTGCCGCTCGTCGCGCTGCCATAGGCGACCGAATAGATCCATGTCGATGTCGTGTTGGGTGAGCCGGTGCCGGGCGCCGCCGCCGCGGCCGCGGCGGCCGCGACCGCCTCGTGGCACTGGAAATTGATCTTCACCGTCTGTCCCGTGCCCGGCGTGGTCGTGCAGCAGATGTTATTGCTGCGGCTGCTGTCGCCGGCGTTTGCGTCGCCGTCGCTGAGGAAGATGATCACATTCTGCCGGGCGGTTCCACCCGAGGATACCAATTGGGTGTTCCAGGACGTAAGGGTGGCCTGGGCCGTGGCGATGATATCGGCGTAGTAGGTTCCCGATCCGCCCGGAACCTGGAGACCGGTATTGGCGCATCCGTGGCCGGCTCCGATTGAATTCAAGAGAGGGGATGTTGAAGTCGACGCCAAACCGGTGCTGGGCTGGCTGCTGCCGGTCTGGGTGCGGTAATCGGTCGATCCCGCCGTGCTCGACCCGACGACCTGATAAATGGGCGTGCCCGAACCCCATCCGGCGTAGTAGGGCGAGGTGCCTGTGCTGGAAAACGTCGTCAAACTACAGGCGGTGTCGTAACCGACGTAGGTGGCGCTCGCGAGGCCGGGGAAGGTCATCAGGCCGACCTGGTCGCGGGTGGGCCAGAGTTGCTTGAGAACCGTCTGGACCCCCTTGAGGGCGCATGAGATCCTTGTCTGGCCGCTGCCGCAGCTGGTGTCCGCGGTGGCCATCGAAGCCGTCGAATCGACAATGAACATCACGTTCAGCGGCGGCGGCGTGGCGCCATTCGCGGCGGCGTATCCAATCGCCGACAGCGACACGCCTTTGAACCCGAAGAGGCGGGAGAAGAAGGTGGGCGCCGTCACGGTGGCCTGAACTGAAACCGCGTTGTACAAGGGTACGCCGGCCGTCTCGGTGGACGAGCACGGGGCCCCGGCGGTAACGAGGGCGGTGAGGCACTTGCCCGTAACCGTCAAGGTGGGCGTGGAGTTGGTGAGACTGGTTGACCAGTTAACCGCGAGGTAGTTCCCCGCGAGGGTGGTCGCGTCGCTATGCGACGTGCAAGCGGTGGAGCTGGTGCAGCTTTCGCCAATGTCCTGCGCCGCCGCCAGGGCCGTCGCTTCGACGAGGTTCCGGAGCCTGGTCTTGACGTAGAACGCATAGCCTACGTCAAAGGTAATCGCAGCGAATCCGAAAAAGACCGGCAACATCACCGCCGCATAGACAAGCGAGATGCCGCGCTGGTCCCGCCACAGACGGCGGAAAAAGGGTTCAGATTGCTTTTTCATCGGACAACTCCCTTCATTGCACAATTTCCGTCACGCTCGCTGAGACCGGGCAAATTCCACTGGCGTTCAAGGAAGTGAATTCTCCCGTAAAGACAAACAATTGCTTGCAGCTGTATTTGACCGTTACGGTCACCTTCTGGCCCTGCTCGGAACTGAAATTGCAACTGGTGCAATAACCGGAGCTGGTGCTGGTGCAGGTCGCGCTGGTCGAGGGGACACATACGGAGACGGTCAGATCCGAGGCGATCAAGCCAGCCGCGGCTGTCGTGACGGCGCTGGCAATATCGGTGCTGGCGCCTGAATCGCCACGGCTGACGGAAGCCTCGACGCCGCCGGCGGCCGCGGCGTTCGCCACCATGATTTCCGCGTTGAGCAACATGCCGAACTGAAACATGCCCAAGGTGATCATGAGCAGCAGCGGCAGCACCAGCGCGGCCTCGACCAAGGCGGCGCCGTCAACATCCTGCCAAAATCTTCTCCGTCCACTCAACACGGCCGTCATGCCCCCCGGCAAGCTCTTGCCACGGGATCAGCTGCGCAAGCTGGACTCCTTAACAAGAACTTAGCTTGGCCATAATGTATTTGTCGGCGCCAATTGTAAAGCAAAGATTGCGGAACTTGGTTACCGCGTCGGTCTATTAACCTTTCAGGCGTATGCGAAAACGGTGGGGGATCGAGGATCGTCAGAACATGGTTAACGGCGGCTGGTATTCGCCATTTTTCAGCATTATCTGGAATACGGAGCTGCTTTACGATTACGTTGGAATACGGTGATATCTTGCTGATTTGATAAATCAAACAATATGTTATCTGCGTCCATTCCTTTCCGGAATTGCGGGCTCCGGGACGAACGGCGCCGCTATTTCCCGCGGCAAGCCGGCAGCGCCCAAGCTCGCGCAACGCGATCCGGTCTCTCGGATTCCTGGCGGTTTGCGAGGGCGCAGCCCGCCAAAAGGCAGAGCATTTGTCGCATTTTTGAGCTAAAAGGACCGGATGAACGAATCTCAACCCCTTTCCTCGGCTTTGCGGGTGACGGCGCGCGCGCTGCTGCTGGGCGACCGCATCGACATTATCGGGCTCGAAAGAACGGATGCGATTTCGGCGGCGCCTTTGGCCTTTCATGTCGGGCAGGGCGGGCGCGTGGCGCTTTACCGTTATGGCGTGGCGGTCATGGTCGGCCTGTCGCCGCTGGAGGAGGAGGACGTCCTCGCCAAACTCAAGGATCGCATCGTCGGCGCCCGCCTGCGCAAGGAGGACGAGATCGCCGTTCTCGTCATCGGCGGCGAGGGCGAGGACCGCGTCACCACTGGCGGCCTGATCGCGCTCAAGGAACTTTCCGACGCGCATTTTTTGGTGTTTTCCGACGCTCTGGCGAAAAGCGTGGCGCTCGGGCGCGACGAACGCGAGGTCAATGGCGTGTTGGACAAGGTCGAACCGCTGGCCAATACGCTGGCCCGGCAGGGGCGGCCGATGCGCGACCGCCGCGAAATGCTGCGACTGATCGGCCAGGCGCTCGGCGTGCAGCATCGCGTCTCCGGCCGCGTCGCGGTGGACGACAAGCCCGACGTGCTATGGGACCGCCCCGATCTGGAGCGGCTCTACCTGCGTCTGGAAGACGAATATGAGCTGAAGGAGCGCGCCCAGACCTTGCAGCGCAAACTCGACGTGATCGTCGAGACCGTACGCGCCCTGACCGACATTATCGACGCCGACCGGTCCACGCGCATGGAAATGATCATCATGCTGCTGATCCTGGCGGAGCTTGGCATTTCGCTGTTCCAGATCATTTTATGGCACGGGCATTGAAGCCGGCGGGGCTCGGTTAGACCCCCGCCGCATTGACATAAAGGCCATTCCCTTTCACAGAAGGCGCGCGGGTCACCTGAAACCTTGCCGGCGTCGCGCCGGAAAATGGCGAAAGAGGCCGAAATCCGGCGCTTTCGCCCGGTTTTGGGCCTGAGCGCGCGCTCCCATGCGGTCGGAACGCGCTTGTGCCCGCCAAAATTATGACCGCCGAAAGACCTGGCCTTTGTTTTCCTACGTCGCCAATCGCTTGCGCAAAAGCCTGTTCACCACCGGACAGATGCACCTGATCGAACGCCTGATCCGCGACCAGGGCATGAAACACGTCAAGGGCTATGCCCTCGCATTCGCCATGATGGGCGTGATCGCGGCGACGACCACGGCTTCCGCCTGGATCATGAAATATATCATCGACCGGATTTTCGTCGATCGCAGCATCGCCGCCATGTGGGCGATCGGCGGCGCGATCATGGGCATCTATGTCGCCAAGGGTTTCGCCACCTATGGCCAGCAGGTGGTGCTGTCGCGCATCGCCAACAACATCATCGCCGACGTCCAGACCCGCATTTTCGACAAGATGCTGTCGATGGACATCAAGTTCTACAACGACCGCCATTCCACCGAATTCATCGCCCGCCAGGCCTTCATCGCCCAGGCGGCGAGCGGCGCGCTCAATCTGCTGATCACGGCGCTCGGCCGCGACATCCTGACCACCATCGGCCTGGGCTTCGCCATGTTCATGCAGGATCCCCTGCTGGCCTCGCTCGCCGTGCTGATCATGCCGATGGCCATCGTCGGGGTGCGAAAACTCGGTAATCGCGCCAAAAAGGTGATGATGACCGAGTTTTATGGCTTCGCCGCCATTCTCGAATCACTGCAGGAGACGGCGCAGGGCATTCGGGTGGTCAAGGCCTTCACCCTCGAGCCCTTTATGCGCGCGCGACAGGTCAAGGCGATCTCGAGTTTTGAGGTCGCCGCCAACAAGCTTTCGCGCATTCAGTCGCGCTCCAGCCCGTTGATGGAAACCCTCGCCGGCTTCGCCATCGCCCTTGTCGTGGTTTATGGCGGCTATCGCGTCATCAACAGCGGCCAGCAGCCGGGCAATTTCTTTGCCTTCATCACCGCTTTGCTGCTGGCGACAGAGCCCGCCAAGCGCGTCGCCCGCCTCCACGTCGACCTGACGGGGTCGCTGCTGGGCGTCAGCATGCTCTACGATTTCCTCGACCAGCCGACGCCCGAGCGTGAGCGCGGCGACGAACCGGAACTGCTTATCACCGAGGGCAAGGTGGAGTTCGCCGATGTCGAATTTTTCTACCGTCCCGGCGAACTGGTGCTCGACAGGCTGAGTTTCGTCGCCGAGGCGGGGCAAACCACGGCGCTGGTCGGACGCTCGGGCGGCGGCAAGACCACCACCATGAGCATGATCCTGCGCTTCTATGAGCCGACCAGCGGCAAAATCCTCATCGACGGCCAGGATATCGGCGCTTATTCGCGCGAGTCCCTGCGCCGGCAGATCGCCTATGTCGGCCAGGATTCTTTCCTGTTCAAGGGCTCGATCCGCGACAATATCGCTTTCGGCAAGCCCGGCGCCAGCGAAGAGCAGATCGTCGCCGCGGCCAAGGCGGCCTATGCCCATGACTTCATCGTCGGTTTTGAACGCGGCTATGATTCGCCCGTGGGCGAGCAGGGAATGCAGCTTTCCGGCGGCCAGCGCCAACGCATTTCGATCGCCCGCGCCTTCCTCAAGGACGCGCCGCTGATCCTGCTCGACGAGGCGACTTCGGCGCTCGACACAGAATCCGAGCGGGCGGTGCAAGAGGCGCTGAAGACGCTGTGCGCCGGACGCACCACTTTGGTTATCGCCCACCGGCTCTCGACCGTGGCCAGCGCCGAACGCATCTGCGTCATCGAATCCGGTCATGTCGTCGAATTCGGCCGTCAGGACGAATTGCTGGCGAGGGACGGCGTCTACGCCTTGCTGCACCGGACGCAGTTCGAGCGCGGGCTGCATCTCCCGGCGGCGGAAGCGGCGGCGGAATGAAGCCGTAACAAACCGTTATGGTCAATAGATCATGCGATGACGCAAGAGATTAATACGGTAGAACAACTGCGCTGAAAAGATTCATGGCCGCCCAAACCCGTCTGCCCCAGCCCGTCCTGACTGTCGAGGAGATCGAGGATTTTCTCGAAGAGGTTTTCCCGCAATTGCATCATGGCGGGCGCGCTGTTTTTGTCGAGGCGGTCGGGCCGATGACCGCGCGTTTGCGGTTGATCGCGCATGAGCGCTTCCTGCGACCCGGCGGCACGGTCTCCGGCCCGGCTCTGTTCACCCTTGCCGATGTCGGGATTTACGTGGCCATCCTCGCCCATATCGGCCGCGAGGCGCTGGCCATGACCACCAATCTCAACATCAATTTCCTGCGCAAGCCGCCACACGGCGACGTCATCGTCGAGTGCCGGCTGTTGAAACTCGGCAAGAGGCTGGCGGTGGGCGAGGCGACGCTTTACGCCTCCGGCGCGCAGGAGCCCGTCGCCCATGCGGTCGCAACCTATTCGATCCCGGCGCCCGCGAAGCGGTAATATGATACCGTAACGGCAAAAAGCCTGATTTTGCCGATCTTTCCGCGCGATGATGCATTGACAATACGGCGCCGCGCCCGTAAAAGCCGCCATCCCGCCGGGCGCCTTTTGCCTGGCGCGTTTGTAAAAAGAGACCGCGCCTGCGGCGCAAACTCGGAAAAGAGATCATGTACGGCAAGACCTATTCGGCCAAGGCCGCCGAAATCGAGAAGAAATGGGTGCTGATCGACGGCAAGGGCCTCGTCGTCGGCCGCCTCGCCTCGATCATCGCGCTGCGCCTTCGCGGCAAGCACA
>NZ_JBKQOU010000022.1:0-3693 GCF_052145335.1 Rhodoblastus sp. | reverse complement strand
GGATTACGACCCATACAAGACATTGGTCGAAGTGGCGCAATGGCGTCGCCAATGGGCCTTGTGGCGGGCGAAGATATAGGGCGTATCGCCCGGAACTGCGGTGGAGCCCCAGCGTTTTACCGCCACGTCCCGGCGCGGGTCGGCGAATTCTTCGTAAAGGCGGACGGGCGCAAAAAATCGTCGGAGCGGTGAAACAGGCGGGGCGCCGATCGGTCCCGTCGAGCCCCCGGCGCGGGAGGACGCCATGCAGACCTTTATTTCGCTGGCAAGCTGGACGGATCTCGGCATCCGCGAGATCAAGAACTCGCCCCAGCGGCTGGATTCCGCCAAGTCGCTCGCCAAGCAATTCGGGGGAGAACTCCTGCATTTTTACATGACCATGGGCGACTGCGACATGGTCGTCATTTCCGAATTTCCTGACGATGACGTCGCCGCGAAATTTCTGCTGCATCTGGCCAAGGGAGGCGCGGTCAAGTTCAAGACCCTCAAGGCTTTCCCGGAGGCCGCCTACCGCGACATCATGCGCTCGTTGGGATGACGGCGACTGAAGGTCGAGATCACAAAATCTTGTTTCGCCGGACGCGAGCGTGTCCGGCATTCTTCCGCGTCCGCCGATCTCCGCAGAAGATATCGCCGGTCGGGCGCATTTCGCGTCGCCTGACGGAAACGCTTTTTCTTTTTGAATTTGGAGGGACCGATGCCGACCTATATTTCGCTGATGAATTGGACGGACCAGGGTGTCCGGGAAGTCAAGAATTCGCCCCAGCGTCTCGACGCGGCCAAGGCGGCGGCCAAAAAGCTCGGTGGCGAGTTCAAGTTTTTCTACATGACCTTTGGCGAATACGACATGGTCGCCATCTGCGACTTCCCCGACGACGCCACGGCGGCGCGTTTCGTCTTGACGGCGGGGATGGCGGGCGCATCGCGCGGCGTCACCCTCAAGGCTTTCACCGAGCCCGAATATCGCGACGTCATGAAATCGCTGGGCTGACAAGGGCCGTCAGGCAAAGGCCGCCCCGGCGATTTCAGGGGCGGCCGGCCAGATCGGCGAACGTCGCCAGCGCGGAGGACAAGGCCGCGACGGCGGCGAGCGTCGGGTCGACGCCGAAACGCCGCGCCAGCCAGGCCGGATCGTCATAAGAGAGCCACGCCTTTCCTGATTCATCCTCCCAGACGAGAATTTTCAGCGGCAGTTCCAGCCCGATCTTCTGCGCGACCAGCATCAGCGGCGTGCCACCCCTCGGATTGCCAAAAACCAGCAAAGTCGTCGGACGAAGATCCATGCCGATGGAAGCGGCGCCCGCGGCGTGATCGACGCGGGCGAAGATCGTCATGCCCTTGTCCTGAAGCGCCGCTTCGAGGCGTTCGAGCGTCTCGGCGAAGGAATGCGCGCTTGCGGTCGTAATCAAGCCTTCTTCGGCCATGGGTCAAGTCCTGGCGCCCGGTCCAGCCGGGCTAACAGGTTCGCCGCATTTTAGTTGCCTGAATAAGGTTTAGAAGCCGAAGAATTTTTCGCGCAGCGCGTCTTCATAGGCTTTCTTGGCCGCCTTGACCTTGCTGCGAATGGCGTCTTCGTCGAAGCTCGCCTGTTCCCATCGATCGACCTCGGCGATATCGTGAGCGACCGAGGCAAGGTCTTCCTCGCGCTTGATCGCGGCGATCCATTCTTCCACCGCCGCCTTGTATTCGCCCTGCAAACGATCGAGTTCGATAACGTCCTGGTCCATTTTAGGCCTCCTGTGGCGCGATATTATTGCGCCTGCATGAAGGTCCGACGACAGAAAGCTGACCCGGCGTCCTAGGGCGTGTGGACACTTGTCGCATCGTCCGGGATTTGGGCGAAATGAGGCGGATGGCAGGAGCAAGGCGAGGCCAATATCGAGGATATTGGCGAGACTTGCGACGCCACAGCCGGCCATTTCGGCCAAACCCGAAGGGCGCGCGGGCGTTTTGCCTCAGCGGAGTCGATTTTTATTCGCTGTGATGAGGGCAAAACGCCCGCGTGTCACGGCGGTGGGACAAGTGTCCACACGCCCTAAACCTCGGCCGGGCAGGCGATCGCCTTCTTGACGGCGGCGGCGAAAGCCTTGACGCCGACATTGATCCGCAAGGGGCTCATTTTGACGCCGTCCCGCCAGCTTTGATAGGTGACGATGCCGCGATTGATGAACAGCACCTTGTATTTTTCGCCACCGGCGGAATAGCATTTTCCAGCTTCGATCTCGGTTTCGGCCATGGGCATGAGATTTTTCCTTCGATGTCAGGAATGGGCGTGATCGTGTTGGGCGGGCGCTGGGTGGACGACATGCCTGGCGAGAAAATCTCCCGCCGCCGCGACGCCGTCATCGTCGATTGCGTGACCGAGGCCGGGACGCTTGAAGCTCCAGACCGGCGCGCCTTTTTCCTTGAGCGCCGCTTTGAAAGCCAGCATGGATTGATAGGGAGAAATGCGATCGGCCTCGCCATGGACCAGCAGAAGCGGCGGCTGCGCATGGGTTTCGAATTCCGCGTCATAGGCCGTGGCGGAAAACGCCACCAGCGCGGCGATGGCGCTGCGCCGGCCAAGCCCCACCCGCAGGGCGAGCGTCGCGCCATCGGAAAAGCTGACCAGCGCCAGATGGGAGTCCGGCAGGCGGCGTCGCGCCAGCATCTCGTCGAGGAAAAGGTCGAGGCCTTCCCACGAGGCTTCGGCTTCGCAAGCCTGTAGCGTCACGAAATCCGCCTTGGGCATGGCGGGCGCCCAGCCAAGGGCCAGGTCGAGCATGGCCTGGGCATCGACGTCTCCGCCGGGAATCAGCACGACCAGATAGGCCGGCTTGCCGCAGGACAAGGCCGCGAGCGCCGGGCCTTCGACAAATTCGGTCATTCCGATTCCCTCAGCCGTTTGGGACGCATGGAAGGGCCTATCAATTATCGTGCCGGGTTTTGCGACAAAGCTCTGGCCCGCAAAATGCTTGAAGCTTTCGCGGTCCTTTGGGCTTGCAGTAGAGCGAAAATCGGAGACGAATGCGATGACGCTGGATCTTAACTCAAGCTGGGCCGACGCCGATCTGGCAAAACTGCTCGCCTCCGTAAGCGATGACCGCGATTGGCGTCTTGAAGTCGACACCAAAGGCGTCGCGTCTCTCGCCGACAAGACCGCCCACCCGACCGGCGCCGATTACGACGAGGGCCTGCATTGCTTTCTTGAGACCTGGATGGAGGGGACGGATTTCGTCGGTCCCTCGGCTGCCGGCGACAAGGCGCTGGTCGGCAAGATCGCCAAGGCGTTGCGGGAAAACTATCCCGAACTCAAAGCGAGCAAATTCGTCTACGTGCAACTATAGCGCAACCGTCGCCTTCAGCCATTGGGTCATGTCGGCTTCCGCACGCTCGGACAAAGCGCGCTTTTTCGCCACCGCCTTTTCCGGCCCGCGCAGTCGCTTGCCGTCCGGCGATTTCGGCGAAAACTCCATTGGCGGGAACAGGCCGAAATTGACGTTCATCGGCTGGAACGAGCGCGGCCCGGCGTCGATGGACTCGATATGGCCGCCGGTGATGTGGTTGAGCAAGGCGCCGATGGCGGCGGTTTGCGGCGGCGGGACGATCTCGCGCCCGAGCCGTTCGCAGGCTGCCATCCGCCCCGCGATCAGGCCGACGGCGGCGCTTTCGACATAGCCCTCGCAGCCGGTGATCTGGCCGGCGAAACGCAGC
>NZ_JBKQOU010000021.1:0-7458 GCF_052145335.1 Rhodoblastus sp. | reverse complement strand
CCGCGCATCGAAGCCGCCTTGCCCTTGAGCCGCGTAACCGCCGTATCCACCCCAATCGCCTTGGCAGGGCTCCGCCCGGGCTCGCCTTCGACGCGGAAGAAGGCGATACTGTGCTGAAGCTGCTCGGCCTGTGCGCTCAGCTGCTCGGACGTCGCCGAGACTTCCTCCGCCACCGCCGCATTCTGTTGCGTCACCTGGTCGAGTTGCTGGATCGCCTGATTGATCTGCGTCGCACCGACGTCCTGCTCGCGGCAAGCGGCGCTGATTTCGGCGACGAGTTCGGCGGTGCGCTTGATGTCGGGCACCAGGCGAACCAGCATCTCGCCGGCCTCCTGCGCCGACTTCACCGTCCCGGACGACAGCGTGCCGATCTCCGCCGCAGCGGCCTGGCTGCGTTCGGCGAGCTTGCGCACTTCCGAAGCGACCACCGCGAAGCCGCGCCCGTACTCGCCGGCCCGCGCCGCTTCCACCGCCGCGTTGAGGGCGAGCAGATCGGTCTGGCGCGCGATCTCCTGGACGATGGTGATCTTCTCGGCGATCGTCTCCATCGCCTTGACCGCGCGGTTCACCGCCGAGCCGCTCGCCTCGGCGTCCTGCGCCGACTGGCGCGCGATTTTCTCGGTCTGGCTGGCGTTGTCGGAGTTCTGCTTGACGTTGGAGGCCATCTCTTCCATCGACGAGGAGGCTTGCTCGGTCGCCGAGGCCTGTTCGGTCGCGCCTTGCGACAGGTTCTGGGAGGCCTCGCTGGACTGCGCGCTGCCCGTGGCCACTTGATCGGCGGCAACTTGCACCTCTTGCGCGAAGCGAGACAGGTTGTCGACCAGGGCGTTGATGCTGTCGATCAACGTGTTGAAGTCGCCGGCGTAGCTTTCCGTGATCTTGCCGGTCAGGTCGCCCTGCGAGATGCGCTCAATGTATTCGCTGGCGACATTCAGCGGGGTCACGACGGCTTCGAGCGTATTGTTCAGGCCTTCGACGATCCGACGGTATTCGCCTTTGTGAGCCGCCGCGTCGGCCCGCACCGACAGCTTGCCATCGACAACCGCCTTGACCAGGGTGTTGGCGTCGGCGACCACGGCGCCGAGGCTGGCCTTGAGCAGCATCAGCCATTCGTGAATCTGGTCTTTCGCCGACGCCTTGTTCATCGTCGCCGTCATGTCGCCGTTGGCCATGGCGGTGATATAGGCGACGAGTTCCTTGAACCAGGCGATGCACGTATTGAGGTTGTTTTTGATGGTGTTGAAATCGCCGGAATAGCTGTCGGTGATCTCAGGCGGGATGACGCCCTTGGAGATCTGGTCGATGTAGTCGGCGGCGACGTTCAACGGCCCGATCACCGCGTCGAGCGTATTGTTCACGCCCTGCACCACCTTGCGGAAGTCGCCGTGGTGATGGCTGGTGTCGGCTCGGGTCGCCAACTTGCCTTCCACCGCCGCCTTCGACAGCATGTTGGCGTCAGCCACGAGGGACTCGAGACTTTCCATCATCGTGATCACCGCGGGCATGAGGACGTCGTTTTCGGACCGACGCCCGATCTTCTTGTACTCCGCAAGATCCTCCAGGTTCCCTTGCGCGATTTTTTGCATTGATGTCGTGAGGTGACGGATGCGTTGCTGAGCGCCGTTGACGCCATGCGCCAAATCGGCAAACACTCCCAAATAGTTTCCGTCCACGCCTTTGCTGTAGTCGTTGTCGGCCATCCTTTGCGCAACCTCGGCCGCCTCTCGCAAGCCGCCCAGCCCATCGATGCACTGATTCTGGTTGGTCTTGATGACGTTGAAGTCGCCGTTGTAGCTGTCGGTAATCTTGGCCGGGATGACGCCCTTGGAGATCTGGTCGACGGTGTTGGCGGCGATGTTCAACGGCCCGATCACCGCGTCGAGCGTGTCGTTCACGCCCTGCACGATCTTTCGGAAGTCGCCATTGTGCTTGCTTGCGTCAGCTCGCGTCGCTAGCTTGCCTTCGACGGCTGCGTTCGACAATTTCGTCGCGTCGGTTATGAGTTCGCCGATCGCGCGCTTGAGTTGCGACAGACTTTCATTGATCGTGTCGAACTGCGCTTTGGCTTCGCTCGTGTATTTGCCCGCTTCCGGCGTCTTCAATTCGATATTCAGATCCCCTTCGGCCAATTGGCCCAAGTTCTCGGCTAGGCGTTTCACCTCATGGGCCGTGTAATCCCGTACGCTCAGCGTCGCTGAAAGATCTTGCACGACCTCGACGTAGCCGACATGCTGGCCTCTGATATTGACAAGGTTCGAAGTGTCTTGCTTGCAGTTCATACCGCACCAGTCGAAGAAGCTCTCCCCATTGCCGCGCTTCAGCTGCATGATGCCGCACTTCTCGGTATTGCAGATGTTGGCGGCGGCCGTCGAGCAGGGTCTGCCGACCGCGTCCTTGCGGTCGCGGACGTAGCGCTGGTCGACCATCAGCTTCTCGAAGGCTTTGTTGAGGAACACCCACTTCATGTCGGTGTCGATGACGTGGATGGGGAACGGCACCGCATCGATGATCGCCTGGTACCAGTTCAGTTTTTCCGTGATCACGTCGAGGGTGCGATTGAAGCCCTGGACGACCTTCCGCAAGTCGCCCGAGTGGCGGGTGTCGTCGGCGCGCGTCTCGAACCGCTCCGCCACGGCCGCTTCGGTCAGCATGTGACTGTCGGCGACCAGGGACTGGAGGCTTTCCATCACCTTGATGATCGCGGGCACGAGCTCGTCGTTTTCGGACCGACGCGCGATCTTCTTGTACTCCGCAAGTTCCTCAAGATTCCCCTGTGCAATATCGTGCATCGTTGAAATCACGTGGCGGACTCGTTGCTGAACGACGTTGATGCCACGGGCTAAATCGGCAAAGATTCCTACGTAGTTTCCATCGACCTTTTTGGTGTGGTCGTTGTTGGCCATCCTTTGGACGACCTCCGCCACGTCTCGCAAGCCGCCCAGCCCATCGATGCACAGATTCAGGTTGGTCTTGAGGATATTGAAGTCGCCGTTGTAATTGTCAGTGATCTTGGCCGGGATCGCGCCCTTGGAGATCTGCTCGACACAGTTGGCGGCGACGTTCAACGGCCCGATCACCGTGTCGAGCATCTCGTTGACGCTCCTGATCGCGTCGCCGTACGCCCCCGGGAACGCAGCGGCGTCGCCGCGCTTTGCCAACTGCCCCTGTCGGCTACATTCGGTCAGCTTCCCCAGCTCGGCCTGGAACTTCTGCAGCACCATCGCGATGCCGTTGACGTTCTGCTTCATCGTTTCGTGATCGCCCTGATAGGTCTTGACGATCATTTCATCAACTTTGCCGTGGGCGATCTGGCCAAGGATGCGGTTTCCCTCGCCGATCGGCAGCAACGCCGCGTCCAAGAGTTCGTTGATGGCGACAAGCACGGCCTGCGCCTCGCCGCTCGCTATGCTGACGTTGGCGCGGGTGGACAACGAGCCCGCCGCGATCGCCTGCGTGAGGCGCTGGACCTCGGCCAATTCGATATGGCTCTGCTTTAACATCGAAAGAAATGACATACTGCACCCACTGTTTTCGTTTTGTTTTTCGTCTTCAGATTTCGACCAAGGTTCGTGTGGCGTTCAGTTTATCGTCGCGGGGTTAAGCGCCTAACATCTGCGACTTTGCCGTCGCTGATGAACTGAAATTCTTGACAGAGATCGCCGTCGGTCATCGCCGACAAGGCAAAGACCGCGCCGAAGGCGCTGGCCAATTTGATATGAGGGTAAACCGCATGTTTTCAGCTCCCCTCTGCGCTCAAGATTCTCGCCATGTCCGGCAGCACGATGAATTCGTCTTTCCACTTGGCGATTCCAGCGATGAACTCGGGCCGCCAATGCATGCCGACCGGCGGGGTCTTCTGCATCGTCGAGGCGTCGAGCTCGGTGACCTCGTAGACCTTGTCGGCGACGATCCCGATGGTGGTCGGAACGCCGTCGATGTCGATTTCGATCACCACGAAGCGCGAGTCCTGGGTGACCTCGGCCGGCGCCATGCCGAAGCGCAGCCTGAGGTCGGCGAGCGGGATCACCTTGCCGCGCACGTTGAGCACGCTGGCGACATAGGGCTTTGCCCCCGGCACCCGGGTGACCGGCGCCGGATCGAGGATCTCGCGCACCTGACGCGCATCGATGGCGAATACCTCTCCGGCGAGGCCCAGCATCAGCGCCTGGGAGGCGGTTTGGGACTCAGACATCACGCGGCCTCCAATGCCTTGGCCTGCCTGGCTTGCAGCCGCGCCTCGCGCGCCTGCCCCGAGGCGATCAGATGCGGCACGTCGAGGATCAACGCGACCGCCCCGTCGCCGAGGATCGTCGCGCCGGAGAAGCTCGGCACGTCGGCGTGCAGCTTCGACAGCGACTTGATCACCGTCTGATGGCCGCCGATGATCTGGTCGACCACCAACCCGACGCGGACGTCGGCATTGGCGACGATCACCACTTTCTGGTGCGGGTCGGGCTCGCCGCGCTCGCCGAACAGCTCGCGCAGTCTGAGGAACGGCACCAGCTCGCCGCGAATATTGAGGAAGCTGCGACCTCTCGAGCGCGAGTCGACCTCGTTCGACAGCTCGACGCATTCCTCGACCGAGGTCAGCGGCAGGACGTAGCGCGACTCGGCGACCCGCACCAAGAGGCCTTCGATGATCGCCAGGGTCAGCGGCAGACGCAGGGTGAAAGTCGAGCCCTTGCCGGCTTCGCTGGCGACGTCGATCGAGCCGCGCATGCCCTCGATCGCCCGCCGCACCACGTCCATGCCGACGCCGCGGCCCGACAGCGCCGAGACCTCGTGGGCGGTGGAGAAGCCGGGCAGGAACAGGAGCTGGTGCAACTCGGCCTCGGAGAGGACAGCGCCAGGCGCGACCAGGCCGTTTTCCTCGGCCTTGGCGCGGACCTTGGCGAGGTTGAGCCCGCCGCCGTCGTCGGAGACGCTGATCAGCACCTCGGCGCCGGCGTGGCGCGCCACCAGACGGATATGGCCAACGAGATCCTTGCCGGCGGCGCGGCGCGCCTCGGCGCTCTCGAGGCCGTGGTCGGCGGCGTTGCGGATGACGTGGATCAGCGGATCGGCAAGCCGCTCGATCATCGTCTTGTCGAGCTCGGTTTCCTCGCCCTCGGCGATCAGCTCGATCTCCTTATTGAGATCGCGCGACAGGTCGTGGACGAGGCGGCGGAAGCGGCCGAACAGCGAGCCGATCGGCAGCATGCGGATGCCCATCACCGCGTCGCGCAGCGACGAGGCGAGCCGTTCGATCTCCTCGGCGACGCCCTTGGCGTTGGCGCCGGCGGCGGCAAGTTGGGTGAGCCTCGCCTGGGCGATCACCAGTTCGCCAACCTGGTCCATCATCTCGTCGAGGCGTTCAGCCTGGACGCGGATGGTCGCCGATTCCTTGGCGCCGTTCTTCGCGGCGACCTCCCCCACCGGCTGGCCGCCGGCGAGCGGCGGCGCGACGGCCGCGACGGCGGACGGGACGGCTGCGGCGGCCGGCGGCGCGGTGCCCTCCTCGATGCCGAGCTCCATGTCGCCGGCGACGAAGATGAACACGTCCTCGATCTCGCTCTTCGGATGGGCGGTCTCGAGCAGAACGTGCCAGGTGAAGTAGCAGGCGGTTGGCTCCATCTGGTCGAGCGGCGGCGTCGCCTCGACGTCGACCGCGACCCGGCAGTCGCCGAGCGTGCGCAATTCGTCCAGCAACAGCAGCGGGTTGCTGCCATTGACGAGGACGTCCTTATGGAAGCGCATGCCGACCCGCCACTCCTTCTGCTCGGGCGGCGGCGGGGACGGCGAGGCGGCGGCGGATTGGGGCGCGACGCTGGCGAGCGCCGAGCCGGCGCCCGGCCCCTGAACCAGCTTGCGCAGGTCGGACAAGATGCACATTCCGATGACCGCGTTCGCCTCTTCCGGCTTCTCGATCTGCGTGCGCAAAAAGTCCTTGGCGTTGAGCGCGATCGCGATCAGGTCAGGGTCTGGGGCGGCTTCGCCCTTTCGCACCCGATCGAACGCGCTCTCGAACTCGTGGGCGAACGCGGCGACCTCGTTGAAGCCGAACATCGCCCCCGAGCCCTTGATGGTGTGCAAGGCGCGAAAGGCGCTGTTGATCAGGTTGCGGTCGTCGGGCGAGTGCTCTAGATCGAGCAGCGCCGCCTCCAATTGTTCGAGCAGTTCGCTCGCTTCTTGGCGGAAGATTTCGACGGGATCCGTGCTCGAGGTCATCCGGGCGCCTTCTTGTTTGCGGCGATGAACAGTTCCGGCTTGGCGAGGCGGTCGGCCGTGCCGGCAGGCTTCGCCTGCGGCTTCAGGCCCTTGTCGGATTCGGCGGCGAGCATGGCGAGCGGCGCCCTGCGGTCGAGTGGCGGCTGTCTGAGCGGTCGGATGAAGCCAATCCCGTTCATTTCCGGCATGCCGGGGTCTGCGACGACCATCTCGAGCGCGCGGCTGCGCGCCGCCGCAACGCCTCGTTCCGGTCGCTGGCGACGGCCCCGCCGCAGCCGACAGGGCTCGGCGCATCCACGTCCACGCGCCGGCTGCGCAGCGCCTGTTCGCCTGCAGGCATCTTTGTCACCGGCTACCGCTTGACCCGCGAGGCGAAAATCTCGGCCACCGACGTCGCCCCGGACGGCGGCGCGAAACCGCAGCGCCGCAGCGCGTCGCCGAGAACGCCTTGCGGCGGCGAAGCCAGCGCGACCGTCTTGTGCGATTGCCCCGCCGCAAGATCGGCTGCGACGAGGATCTGCAGAAACGATACGTCGGCCTCGGTCACATCGGAACAGTCGATCACCAGCCGCTCGCATCCGTTGAGCGCCTCGAGCACCGTCCGATGAACCTCCTCCCCGACAGGCGTCGTCAGGCCCCCGCTGAGCTTCACCGCGGTGTGTTCTTTCGCGGCGTCGAGGCTGAAGATCTGACTAGGCACGCAGCGGCTTCCTTCTTCGACGTGTGGCGTCGAGGCGCGCGGCCAGTCTTCGTGTCCAACGAGAGTTGCGCCGACTCGACAAGCGATCGGATACGATTCTTGCCCCTTGCGAGACGAGATTGCTTTCAGAGGAATTCGGGATGTCGACCGGGAGTCGACGGGACGAAGAACGGCTTCATGCCTTCGTCGGCTCGGCGAGGAGCGCGACGATTCGTCGTTCGTGACCATCCCCGAGATTCGCTATCCGACAGTTAACGGGCGAGGCGGGAAGGATGCATCGACGCCGTTCCGTTGAACCGGCGGAACGCCCTTGCCGTTGCGCTCTCGTTCACGCTTGCCGCCTGCGTGCCAAAATAACTAGAATTAATTGGAAAACGATATAGGAATAACGGAATGTAATGTAGAAAGATCCTGTCGACTCCCAGTCGGGCCCGCGATGCCGCTTGCCGTCCTCTTGGTCTCCGCCAACCGAGTGAGGCGGCTTCCCATGATCGACGACGACCGCCGGCGCGGCCGTCGCGTTGCGTCGCTTGCGTCGCCTTTCGGGGTAC
>NZ_JBKQOU010000020.1:0-3265 GCF_052145335.1 Rhodoblastus sp. | reverse complement strand
CTGCTGGCGGCGGTGGCCGACGAGATCAACGCCCGTTTCGACGAATTTCTCGCCGCCGAATGTCTCGACACCGGCAAGCCTTATGGTCTCGCCTCGCATATCGACATTCCGCGCGGCGCCGCCAATTTCAAGATGTTCGCCGATACGGTGAAGAACGTCTCGACCGAAACCTTCATTCTCGACACGCCGGACGGCAAGAGCGCGGTGAATTACGGCCTGCGCCGTCCCAAGGGCGTGATCGCGGTGATCTCGCCGTGGAACCTGCCGCTGCTGTTGATGACGTGGAAGGTCGGCCCGGCGTTGGCCTGCGGCAATACGGTGGTGGTCAAGCCTTCGGAGGAAACGCCGCTCACCGCGACTTTGCTCGGCGAAGTGATGAACAAGGTCGGCGTGCCGAAGGGCGTCTATAACGTCGTGCATGGTTTCGGACCGCAATCGGCGGGCGAATTTCTCACGCAGCATCCCTTGGTCAATGGCGTCACTTTCACCGGCGAGACCCGCACTGGCGAGGCGATCATGCGTCAGGCGGCGCTTGGGGTGCGGCAGGTGTCGTTCGAACTGGGCGGCAAGAACCCGGCGATTGTGTTCGTCGATTGCGATCTCGACAAGGCGATCGAAGGCACGATGCGGTCGGCCTTCGCCAATTGCGGTCAGGTCTGCCTCGGCACCGAGCGCATCTATGTCGAGCGGCCGATCTTCGACGCTTTCGTCGCTCGCCTCAAAGCCGGCGCGGAAAGCCTGAAACCCGGCCGTCCCGAAGATGCGGCGACCAATCTCGGCCCGCTGATCAGCCAGGAGCATCGCAGCAAGGTCCTGTCCTATTACCAGCTGGCGTTGAAGGAAGGCGCGACGCTCATCACCGGCGGCGGCGTTCCTGAAATGCCGCAAGAACTCAGCCAGGGGGCCTGGGTTCAGCCGACCATCTGGACCGGCTTGCGCGACGACACGCGCACCATCAACGAAGAGATTTTCGGCCCCTGCTGCCACATCCGTCCCTTCGACACCGAAGACGAAGCGGTCCGCCTCGCCAATTCCACGCCCTATGGTCTCGCGGCGGCGGTGTGGACGGAGAACCTGTCGCGCGGCCATCGCGTCGCGGCGCGGATGGACGTCGGTATATGCTGGGTGAATTCCTGGTTCCTGCGCGATCTGCGCACGGCTTTCGGCGGCTCCAAACAATCGGGCATCGGCCGCGAGGGCGGGCTGCATTCGCTCGAATTCTATACCGAACTGTCGAACGTCTGCATCAAGCTGTGACCTCGACTCATTCAGGAAGGACCTATCTGTGACGGACCAAGCGGTACAACAGGTCGCGGACAAGATTTTCGAGGCCCATCGCCTCGGAAAGCCTTGCGCGCCGGTGCGCGATCTTTTGCCGGAAGGCGCGCTCGACCGGGCCTATGCGGCGCAGGAGATCAACACCGAGCGCTGGCTCGCCGGCGGCCGCCGCCTCGTCGGACGCAAGATCGGCCTGACCTCGCTGGCGGTGCAGAAACAGCTCGGCGTCGACCAGCCCGATTACGGCATGCTGTTCGACGACATGGCGATTCCCGACGGCTGGGAGATCGGCCGCAAGCAGCTGATCCAGCCCAAGGTCGAAGCGGAAGTGGCCTTCGTGCTCGAGCGCGATCTCGACCAGGAGCGCCTCACCATCGCCGACGTTTTGCGCGCGATTGCGTTTGCCCTGCCCGCGATCGAGGTGGTGGATTCGCGCATAAAAGACTGGAAGATCGGCATCCTCGACACCATAGCCGACAACGCCTCGTCCGGCCTCTATGTCCTGGGCGCGACGCCGAAGAAGCTCAAGGACCTCGATCTGCGCTCGGCAGGCATGGTGATGGAAAGCGCGGGCGAACCGGTCTCGGTCGGCGCCGGAGCGGCCTGCCTCGGCGATCCGCTTTCGGCGGTTCTGTGGCTGGCGAAAACCATGGCGCGTGTCGGGCGGCCGTTGAAGGCCGGCGACACGGTGATGTCGGGCGCCCTCGGCCCGATGGTCGGCGTGAAATGGGGCGATGTGGTTGAAGCGCGCATTTCCGGCCTCGGCTCGGTGCGCGCGGCCTTTGCGAAGGAACAGGCATAATGGAAAAGATTTCCTGCGCGATCATCGGATCGGGCAATATCGGCGCCGATCTGATGATCAAGATCATGCGCATGTCGAAACATCTCGAAATGGGCGCCATGGTCGGCATCGATCCAAAATCCGACGGACTTGCGCGCGCGGCGCGACTGGGCGTCCCGGTGACGCATGAAGGCATCGAGGGATTGCGCAAACTGCCCAATTACGCGTCCATCCAGGTGGTGTTCGACGCCACTTCGGCGGGCGCCCATATCCACAACAACGCCATCTTGCAGAAGGACGGCAAGAAGGTCATCGACCTGACGCCGGCCGCCATCGGCCCCTTCACCATTCCGGCGATCAACGGCGACGCCAATATCGACGAACCGAATGTCAACATGGTCACCTGCGGCGGCCAGGCGACGATCCCGATGGTGCGCGCCGTGCGCCGCGCTACCGACCGCGTGATCTGGGGCGAAATCGTCGCCTCGATCTCGTCGAAATCGGCCGGTCCCGGCACCCGCGCCAATATCGACGAGTTCACCGAGACGACATCGAAAGCCATTCGCGTTCTGGGCGGCGCCGAACATGGCAAGGCGATCATCATTCTGAACCCCGCCGAACCGCCTTTGATCATGCGCGACACCGTGTTCACCCTGTCGCAGGGCGGCTCGAAAGAAGCGATCGAGCAATCGGTTCACGACATGGTCGCGAGCGTGCAGAAATATGTGCCCGGCTATCGCCTGAAGCAAAAGGTGCAGTTCGAGAATATCGGCGACAACGCGCCGGTGCGCATTCCCGGCGTCGGCCTGTGCTCGGGCCTGAAGACCACGATCATGCTCGAAGTCGAGGGCGCGGCGCATTACCTGCCGGCCTATGCCGGCAATCTCGACATCATGACCTCGGCGGCGATGGTCACCGCCGATCATTGGGCGGCCAAACACCTGCAGAAGGAGGCCGCATGATGGCCCGCGCAAATCCGAACAAGCTCTATATCCAGGACGTCACCCTGCGGGATGGCATGCACGCCGTCCGCCACCAGTATGATCTCGACGCGGTGCGCCTGATCGCCCGGGCGCTCGACCGCGCCGGCGTCGACGCCATTGAAATCTGCCATGGCGACGGCATCACCGGCTCGACCTTCAATTACGGTTTCGGCTCGCACGACGACGCCGAGTGGATCGCCGCCGTGGCCGGCGAATGCGCCCA
>NZ_JBKQOU010000019.1:0-8308 GCF_052145335.1 Rhodoblastus sp. | reverse complement strand
CGGTTCCCGGCGGCAGCATGACATGCAGCGTCCAGATCTCCTTGTCGTCCTGCGCGATCAGGGTCGCGCCGTCGGGGGTCTGATAGTGCCAGACAACGCCGAAGGTCTGCAGGAATTCCTTCGCCGGCGAGTGGAAATGGGTCATGAACACGCGCGCGACGTTGAAGGCGCCGTTCAGTTCGAAACCGAGCTTTTGGCGCACCGCGCTGGCGCCGCCATCGCAGCCGGCCAGCAGCGCGCAGCGTATCTCCTGGCGCCGGCCGGTCGCGACTTCCAGCGCGGCGACGGTGACGCCGTCCTCGTCCTGGGTAAAGTCCTCGAAAGCCCAGCCAAAGCGGACTTCGGCAAGCGGCGAGGCTTCCAGTATGTCGCGAAGCTCGGGTTCGAGCACCACCTGGCTAAGGCGCATGTTGGGTTCGAGCGGCTGCGAGCCGTCATTGTGCTGACGGATATGCTCGCGCCATTCGTGGACATTGGGATATTTGAAGCGCGCCAATTCCCATTCGCTAAGCCGCGTCACCCACGAGACGTCCATGCAGTGTTCGCGCGGCACGGCCTTGTCGCGGATGCGTTCGGCGACGCCAAGGCGGCGGAAATGCTCCATGCTGCGACCGTTTGTGACGTCCATCTTGGGATGCCGCGTCGTGGTTGGATTGCGTTCCAGCACCAAGACGCGAATGCCGCGGGATACCAGGTCCAGCGCGGTGGTGAGGCCGACCGGGCCGCCACCCGCTACGATTACTGGAAAATCGTTTCCCATAAAGACGCCCCCTCTGCCGGCCTTCAGGCCGTTTCATAAAATTGTTTCCGCGGAGCGGCCAAGGCCGCTAAATGTTGACGGCGCTCTTGCCCGCTCGATCCATTCTTCGGCACTTTTACCGATGGCGGCGGCTGATCCGCGCCGCCATCGGACAGGAGGGTGAGCGATCAATATTTGGCCAGCACGACCGGCTTGGCGACCGGCTGATCAAAGTGGTAGGTATAGCCCAAGCTGGCGTCCAGGAGTGTGGCGCCAACGGTCATGTTTCCGCCGCCAATCGCCGCCGGAAGAGGTCCGGTGACCGTACGCCAGAGCGCAACATTGATGCCGAAATCGAGGGTCGATTTCTCGGTGAGCTGATAGCCGGCGCCGGCCGCCAAAGTATTCTGCCCAGTGGTTGGCGCCAGGAAAGCAAGGGCAATTTGTGACGATTGAACCGGCTCGGTACTGTATGTATAGCCCGCGCGCAGCGCCAGGCGCGGGTCTACTCGCCACTCGCCGCTAAGCGTGATGGAATCGACATCTTTGCTGCCGAAACCCGGTCCATTGGGCGCGCCGAACTTCGTGACGCCGGCCAAAAGCTGGTTGAAGTTCGTACCGTCGCTGAAAGCCGCGGAACTTGAATAGAAGATATGTTTGTAATCGACCATGACGGTGACGGCAGGCGCATAATCCCAGGCCAGTCCGGCCTGGATCGTCGCTGGCGTCGTTATATGACCGCCGCTGGGGAACAACCCGCTATAGGCCGCGGCGGCCGAATTGGCGATCGGCGACGATCCAGCGAGGGCCACCCTGAAATTGGGCGCGACATTCCAATCCACGCTGGCGCGCGCTCCAAAGCCCACCGAATAATCGTAACCCTTATTGGTGAAGTCGGCGGCATTGGTCGAGAATGCTCCGAAACCGAGGGGCAGTCCGGTGACTCTGACCGCATTGATCGCCAGCATCGGCGCAACGCCCAAAGTCACATCGCCGAATCGATGCGCGTAGCCAAGCGAGATTATGCCTTCGGCTAAAAAGATCGATGTCGAGCCGTTGCCGAAGGGGCCGGTTGGCGGCACATTGTATCTGGTGCCAAGGCCGGTGATAGGATAGGCGCCAAGGCCCCAAGCGGAATCCCCGTCAATTGGCGAACTATAGAACGCGGAGCCCATCGGCCAGATTTCTTCGTCGTTCTTATGAGTTCCGGGGACAGGCAACCCGAGACCATTGGAGGAATATTGAGTGAAGGGCGACACGAACCCCTGGTTCACCACAAATTCATGGCCCGCGGTCAAAAGACCCGCGGGGTTACTCGCCAAGGACGACGCATCCTCGGGATTGGCGATGCCGCCGCCGGCAAAAGACTTGTCGATTGTGCCGGTTCCCGCCAGGAACAAGCCATCGGCCGCTCGCGCCTGCCCAGCAAAAACACCCAGGCTGAGCGCCGCGACGGCAGCCGTGGTTGGAAACCTCAATTTATGCATCCTATTCTCCCTCCAGAGGACGCAGGCGCCCTCCTCGTTTTTGCGAGCAAGTTTCAAGAAACCATCATTCGTTCTGGGCTGTTCTGCTCTTTGAAACATTCCAGTTAAAACAACGAACGACTTCTTTTTTTGTGAGATGAACCTCATGGGCCGGACAGAACCGAGCGGCTTCTTAAGTGGAGCCGATCCCAGTGTTGTCGCCGTCGCTCATGCTGTCCGAACAGTCGGTATCGACCTCTGTTAGAGATGGCCTGGCAAATTCGAACAGAGCGATAAGTGGATTTTCTGCCTGACCGCGGCGAATATGATGACCGCGATCGGACCGACGGACGTCGTCACATACTGCGCAGGCTCTTTGGTGGGTCGAGGATTTGGGTCTCGTCGCAGTGACGATGGATCGAGGACGAAACCCAAATCCCACTAAATCATCTGCCTCAATTCTCCGCCGTTGACGCTGACGGTGGGCGCCAATCCCAGCACGCGGCTTAGCCCTGATCCGGGAGAAGCGATCGGGCATTGTCCACGAAGAATTTCCGAAGTACGTCGGCGCTCAGACCCTCGGTATTGCGCTTGAAGCTGTTAAACGTGTCGTTGCCACCTTCATAATGCGGGTAGTCGGTGGCGAAGCAGTAAACATCTTCGAGCCCGAACTTGTTGATGTAGTCGGAAACGGGTTCAAAATCGAATAATGCGACTCGGGCATTGCGGCTAATATATTCGGATGGCCTCAGCTTAAGAGGTTCGCCGCCGCCCGTCTTGAAACGAGCGAAAGGCGTCTGTTCCACCCAACGATCCAGATTCGCGGCCAGCGGCCCCACCCAGCTTCCGGTAAATTCAGCGCATCCCCAGCGCAAGGTTGGATGGCGATCAAAAACGCCGCCAAGAACCATTGTCGTCAGGAAGACCTGGGCCGGAAGGTGAAGATTGGAGGTGGTCCAGGGATCAAGAGTGAGTTCAGCGCCGGCTCGCCAGCCTTCAAAAGCGGGCGCGTTTCGCCATTCCGCGCTTTTCAAAACCGCGATCGTGTCGAGGTTGATATGTCCGATGATCGCGGAGCCAGAATCCGCGGCAAGCGCCCAAAATTCGTCCATGGCCGTGTGAGCGGGCGAGATGCCGCCAGGAGGCGACTCAAGGGGGAGCTGAAACAGTCGAACGCCGCGATCGATGAGCTTCTTCATAGTGGCGGTAAGCTCATCAACACTATCTTCCAGCAATACCGCAACGGGAGTAATTCGACTATATTTTTTGGCTACTCCGACGGCCCATTCATTGTGAAGAGCAATCATTTCAGACGCATATTTCTTGCGATCACCCGTCAACATTGGGTAATGCCTATGGTCGTCCGCATGTTTCCAAAGTCCTTCGGCGAAGATCGGCATGTTGCCTGGAAACAGCACCGCGCGGTCGATTCCCGTAAAGTTCATCACCTCGATCCGCCGATCCAGATCCCAGGCGCCTGGCGCGGCCTCGAATTTCGTTCTCAGGACGTTTTCGATCGTTATCTCGGTGTCGTCGGCCTCTTTTTTCCGCGCGATAATGCTCCCTGATACTTCCTGCGCAGCCACGAACTCCTTCACCTTGCTGCCGTAGACGTCCACCCAGTGATTCAAGGGGGTGACGTCGTGCGCGTCGCTGTCAAGGATTTGGCCAAAATATGCCGCGATCGGTTCGGGCAATGGATAATGCTCGGGGCGTGCCATGTTCGTCTTCCTCCAAATGCATCCAGCGAAGGGCTTTTTTTTATATCGCTGTCCGACGAACGTTTGACGGATTCCGCCCTTGATGTCAAGGGTAGTCCGCGAGGCTTTGCCAGCAAATGGGACAGCCATCAAATGATGATCGCGGCATGGCGTGCGCGGGAAACCGGGAGGTTTTCCGGGGCTCTCTCGGGCAAGACCGAGGATGCGCCCGCGAGCGCGAGATCAAAAAACGGGCACGCCCTATTGGTTCGAAAATACGCACATCTGGCAAAAAATATTTTTTTATTGCCATTCGCAAAAAACTGCAACAAAGTGACGCCCGTCCCAAAAATCATAGTAAGGAGAGGAACGATGGGCGTTGCAGAAATGGAAGTTGCAGGAACGGGCGTTGCAAGAAGCGAAGCCGCGAGCTGGACCGTGAAACGGGTCGGAGGCTCTCTTGGCGCGGAAGTGTTCGGACTCGACCTGATGTCATTCGATCCGGCGGACCTGCAGGCGATCGAGGACCTGGTGATCAAGCACCACGTCGTCGTCTTCCGCGGTCAGACCGCGTTTAACGAACAAGGCCTGCTGGATTTCGGGCGCATGTTCGGCGAGCTCAGAGAATATGCCGGGGCAAAGGAGAGCACGAAGGCTGGCGGCGTGGTCATGAACCTCACCTACAGCCCCGAAATGGCGCGCATCACCGAGAGATGGCACTCCGAAGCAACCTCCGCGGAGCGGCCTCCGTCCTACACCATTCTTCGGGCGCTGAAGCTTCCCGAAGCTGGCGGCGACACCGCTTTCGCCAACCAGCATATCGCCTTCGAGCGCCTGTCGGACACATTCAAAAACGTGCTGCGCGGTCTGAAAGCGATCCATTCATACGACTACGGCCCGATGGGGGTTCGCTCGACAGTCCATCCGGTCGTTCGCAAGCATCCGGCGACCGGGCGCGAGACGCTCTTTGTGAGCGAGACCTTCGTCAAGCAGTTCGAGGGCATGACGGTTGAGGAGAGCCAGCCGATCCTCCGGTATCTGTTCGATTTCTCCGTGAGGCTGGATTTCTCCTATCGCCACCGCTGGCTGCAGGACGACGTCGTCATGTGGGACAACCGCTCCGTGCTGCACAGAGCGATCCATGATTTCGGTGACGAACCCGGGGCGCGGATCATGAACAATGTTCAGACCAAGTGCGAGCCGGTGTTCTGATCGGGGAAGAATGTAATCATGAAAAATAGGGAGGAATGCAATCATGACCAATTTTGAAAGAAACTTCGAGGCCGCGAAGGACCAGTTGATCACCCGCGCTGAAGAGATCGCGCCAACCCTGGTGGCGCGTCAGGCGGAAACCGAGGCCAGGGGCTATTACGCCGAGGACACCCACGAAGCTTTCAAGGCGGCGGGGTTCTACCGCACGCTCTTGCCGCCTGAATTTGGCGGTCTTGGCGCGGATATCGAAACCTATGGGAGGCTCGTCAAGGCGATCGCGCGAGGCTGCCCGGGTTCGGCCTGGCAGCTCTGCCTCGGGTCGTCCCACGTCACCAACGTTTGCCGGCTGTTCGAACCCTCGCTCTGGCCTGAAATTTTCGGCGATGGCCACTTCATATGCCCGCTTCCGGCCAAGCCCCAAGGCGAAATTCGACAACTCGAAAATGGCGAATGGTCCCTGAGCGGGATCTATAACTATTGTTCGGGCGTGCCTTACGCCACGCACCTGCTGAGCCAGGCCTTCCCCATCTATCGCGACGGCTCCAGGGGGGCGCCGATCGTATTCCTCGCGCGGAGCAAGGACTGGACGAGGCTCGACGACTGGGGCAATGCGTTCGGCATGAAAGGCAGCGGCTCGTTCAGCGTCCGGTTCGACGACGCGCGAATCCCGGATCGCTTCGTGCTGCAGATCGACTTGCTCAAGTTCGAGCCGAAGCCGCTCGATAAGGACAAGCCGTCGTTGCGCACCAATCCCGCCTATTATGGGTGGTTCGACAGTTTCGCCCTGTTCGAGTTGGCCTCGATCGGCGTCGGTGCGATCACCGGCGCACTCGACGAGTACGCCGAACTCATGCGGTCGCGGACGACGATATGGCCGCCCATCACCCGCCGGATCGAGGACAGCGATTACCGGCGCTGGTACGGACGCGCCCTCGGGCGTCTTGCCATGGCGGAGGCGGCGCTCACAAACATGGCGCAGCAATGGACTGAGGCAGGCCGCGTTTACATGCTGGGCGGGCGTCCCTTCACCATGGCGGAGAATAACCGGCTGCTGCTGCTGAGCGGCGAAGTGATCGATATCGTCTGGGAAATCATGCAGACGCTATGGAGCACTATGGGGACCTATCCGGCGCAGAGCGGCCAACGCATGCAGCGCGTCTTCCGCGACCTGGCCATGTTGCGAAATCACGGCATCGCAACGGCATTTGACGGCCGGGCCCGAGAATTGGCCGACCATCTGCTGGGAACAGCTGCAGGCGTGCAAAACAGTTAGCTCGGGAGCTGTGTAACCGGGGAGACATTCCCGTTCGCGGGGGGAGGCAAAGTCTTGAAACTGTGATTCAAGCTTTGAATGACTCTGCCGCCGCGTGATTTTTGGAATGCTCGACCCACGCCGATCCGTTCGGCGTGGGTCGCGATCTGATTGGCGGAGTGACGCGGTTGCAGGCGTTTTTCGCCTTCTCGCGCGGCGCCAAGAACCGATAGCGACGTCGCCGCATACCCATGCCCTGAGCTTCAATCATGACATCAATGACAAGTCGGTGAAAACTGGGGCGCGCCCTCAATGTCGCGAATGACAGCAAAGCGTAGTTCCTCGACTACGCGAGCAAGGTTGGCATCCGACCGCTGATGGAGAAGCCTTCGAACGTGGCCGCGATTTCGGCGCCTGGCTTGGGGCGGCAAGCCAATTCTGGGCAGGATATCGAAGCAAGGAAATCGCTATCTGCGAACACTGTTTATCCAGGCGGCCAACGTCGTCCTCATGCGCCCGCACAATTGGACGAAGTTCAGCTTCGGCCCATGGCTGACCACGGCCCGCGAGCCGATCAACAGGCCGGATACATAGAAGCGACTTCCGTTTTCCAAGCCGAACCCGTTGCGAATCGCAGCCGGTCCATACATCGGGTCACGATGAGACCCGCGCCAAGGTTTTCCATATAGCCGCTGAGCGCCCACAAACCCGTCGTTGCCGGGCCCGATGATGAGCATCGGAGGGCGCTTATTGAAAATCGTCGGGTCTCCATCAATTGTTACGAATTCTAATGAACGCTTTGGCAAGCTCGCCAAGCGGAGCGAGCGCCGATCGATCTTCGAAACCGAGGCCGCCAAAAAGCTGCTGCAGAAGCGTCTTGCGCGTCACTGTTGCGACTTCGAAGAGGCGCGCCTCGTCCTTCAAGTGGAATAGGAGATCGTCGCCGGTCGACACGGCGTCCACGAGGCCGAGGTTCACGGCCTCGCTCGCCAGCCACACGTCGCCATTGGCGACCTTGGCGAGGTCGGCGGTCGGGCGCCGCTCGGCGACGAAGCTCTTGAACGCCGTGTGCGTGTCCTCGATCTTGCCGCGGAAATGCTCGCGGCCTGCCGGCGTGATCTCTCCGAGCATCGAGACGGAGCGCTTGAATTCGCCCGCCGTCAGCTCCTCGTAGTCAATGTCGTTCTTTTTGAGCAGGCGATGAAGGTTCGGCACCTGCGCCACGACTCCGATCGACCCGACAAGCGCGAAGGGCGCGGCGACGATCTTGTCCGCTGCGCAGGCCATCATGTAGCCGCCGCTCGCCGCCACCTGGTCAACGGAGGCAGTGACCTTGATCCTGCGGTCGCGAAGACGCGAGAGTTCGGCGGCGGCGAGACCGTAGCCGGTCACCGTGCCACCGGGGCTTTGCAGGCGCAGGACGACCTCGTCAGTCTCCGGCCGAGCGACGGTGAGCACGGCGTCGATCTCCAGCGCCAGTTGCTTGACGGTCGACGCCATGGGGTCGCCCTTGAAGCCGAGCACGTAAACGCGCTTGCCCTTCGGGGTCGCCGCGCGCGCCCTGGCCTCGCGTTTGCGGGCCTTGGCGAGCAACCGACGCTCCTTCCTGTCGAAGATTTTCGTGTCGAACTCGTCGCGCATCTGCTCGTAGCGCTCGTTGAGCGAGCGGACCTCGATTTCGCGCGGGCGCCCTGCGTCGCGTCGCGTCAGGCGCGCGATGAGCGCCGCGAGGGCAGCGAGCATCGCAACGATGAGAAGGGCTTTCAAAGCGAAGGCGGCGATGTCCAACCAGAAGGGCATGGGAAGCGGTCCTTGTTCGCCGCGCTGCGCGCGGAGGACGAGATAGCGGCCAAACTCCTCGGCAGAGATTAAGTTGCGGCGCCGCGGTTGATCGGCGCCCCAACCATTCATCACAGATCAACCAGCTCAAAGAAGCTGA